>NZ_JARACH010000017.1:0-147218 GCF_029087445.1 Amycolatopsis sp. La24 | reverse complement strand
ACGAGGATCGATGGGTTCACTGACAGCCACCGCCCGAGCCTCACGGCAAAAGTGTCACCACCAACCCCGCCCGAACTGTCACCGATCTCCTGATGCAGAACCGTCACCCATGTCCTGCGAGATGACATCTGAGTGATCAACATGGGACCAGTATCTCGAACAGTTGTTCGAGTTCGCATCACTCGAACCGGTCGTCTCTGGGGTGACTGAGTGCGCAGGCCATGATCAGCGAGTGAACGCCGAAGAGCTGGTCTCGATCGAGCTGGCCGACGAAGAACGCGAAGTGCTGCGTCGCGGACTGAATGAGTGGCGTGGGCCAGCACATTGCACTGAGGCGCTCGCCGTGGCGATGGGCTTCCGGAACGTGGCTGATCTGCACGAAGAAGGAAATCGTCTGCATGCGGCGCTCACCGCTGGCGATCCGCTCAGCACTCGGGACTGGCGGCGGGTGTTGGTGGCGACCGAAATCGTCTTCGCCAGCGACGTGTTCGGCTCAGGCTGCGATTGGTCAATCACGACCGGCTACTCGGACGAGGACACGATCAAGATCCTGCGGCGGTTGCAGCGAACCATCCCTCTCGCACTTCGCCGCGCACTCCACCGTCGCGATGATTAAGCGGCCACGAAAAAGCCCGCCAGCGACACGAATGTCACCGGCGGGCCAGGAGGAACCAGAGAAAAACTCAGCGACCGGCGAAGTCCCGCACCGATTCCAGCGCGGTATCCGGCTGGTCGGCGAAGAATCCGTCGACCCCGGCCTTCAGGAACGCCGCTTCCTCCGCGAACACGTTGCCGAACGCGCTCGGGCTCGCCGAGGAGCGCAGGTTCGCCGGAAGGAACGGGTTTTCGTTGCGGAAGGTGTAGGGCTGCACTTCAAGACCGGCGCGGTGCGCGTCGGCGATCAGCGTGGTCGGCTTGCCGAGGTTGTCCTGCGCGTCGCGCGGGATGATCTGGCCCTTCTCCGGGCCGAGGTACTTCGCGTACTTCGCGATCTCGCGCAGGCCGGCGGGCGTGATCAGGTCGGCGTACGTGCGCTTGTCGCCCTTCGCGACGAAGTCGGCGGGAGCGCCCTTCGCCTCGGTCAGCTGCAGCAGCGGAACCCGCACCTGCTTGTGCAGTTCCTGGAGGTTCGACACCTCGAACGACTGGATGATCACCGGCGCGTTCGGCCGGTTCAGGCCGTTGCGGTTGAGGATCGAGACCAGCTTCGGTTCGGTCGGGTTGCCGATCGAGCTGAAGTACGTCGAGTGCTTGACCTCCGGGTAGGTGCCCAGCGTCCGGTGCAGCTCGTGGCCGAGTCGCCGGGTCAGGTCGAGCACCTCCTGGTAGGTGGCGATCCGGTAGCGGCCGTCGTAGAGCTGGTTGTTCGGCCGGTTCTGCGGGATCCGCTCCTTCGCGTAGAGCGTCTTCAGCTCGGCGAGGGTGAAGTCCTCGGTGAACCAGCCGGTCATCTTTGTTCCGTCGATGACCTTCGTGGTCTTGCGCGAGGCGAACTCCGGGTGGGCCGCGACGTCGGTGGTGCCGCCGATCTCCGGCTCGTGCCGGGCGACGAGCTGGCCGTCCTTGGTCGGCACCAGGTCGACGTCGACGTAGTCCACGCCCATCCGGTAGGCGAGTTCGTACGACGCGAGCGTGTGCTCCGGGCGGTAGCCGGGCGCGCCCCGGTGTCCGACGATCACCGGGCCATCGTGCCGGGGACCGTGCGCGGCCGCACCCGCGGCCGTCTCCTCGCTCGCGGAGGCCGGGCCGATCGCGAGACCCGCGACGCCGAGCAGGGCCAGACCGGACAGGGCGAGCACGCCGAGGCGTTTGCGCTTCATGGGGGGGGACCTTTCTCTACCGGGCGATCCGCAGCTCGCCACGACTACCGCGTCACCCTCACCGCCGCAAGCGTCGGGCGCGCGGCACCAGCCGGACGGGCGGTTGACAACCGGGTAAACGGTGGATGGCGGGCGAATCCGGACACCGGGCGACCTGCACCGGACCAGTCGCGCACCTGGTCCGGGCCGGGGTCGCGGACGGCGCGCTGCCGCGGCGCGACACGCACCGTTACGCTGTCCGGCGTGCGCGTACTGGTAATCGGCTCCGGCGCCCGGGAGCATGCACTCGTCCTCGCGGTGGCAGGCGACCCCGCGGTCACGGCGCTCGCTTGCGCCCCCGGCAATGCCGGCACGACTGCGGTCGCGGAGCAGCTCGGGGTCGAGCTCGCCGAGCCGGAGGCCGTCGCTGCCCTGGCCAAGGAATGGAAGGCCGATCTCGTCGTGATCGGGCCGGAGGTGCCGCTCGTCGCGGGCGTCGCCGACGCGGTGCGCGACGCTGGCATCGCCTGCTTCGGACCGTCTGCCGCGGCTGCGCGCATCGAGGGGTCGAAGGCGTTCGCGAAGGACGTCATGGCGGCCGCGAAGGTGCCGACAGCCCGCAGTGAGGTCGTCGACACTCCCGCGCGCCTCGACGCCGCGCTTCAGCGCTTCGGGCCCACCTGGGTCGTGAAGGACGACGGTCTCGCCGCTGGCAAGGGCGTGGTCGTGACCCAGGACGTCGAGGTCGCGCGCAAGCACGCGCTGATGCTGCTCGACGGCGGCCACCCGGTCCTCCTGGAGTCCTTTTTGGACGGCCCGGAGGCCTCGCTGTTCTGCTTCGTCGACGGTCGCACCGTGGTGCCGATGCTGCCCGCGCAGGACTTCAAGCGCGTCGGCGACGGCGACACCGGCCCGAACACCGGCGGCATGGGTGCGTACGCGCCGCTGCCGTGGGCGCCTGCCGACCTGGTGGACGACGTCGTCGCGCGGGTTGTGCAGCCGGTGGTGGACGAGCTCGCCGACCGGGGCAGCCCCTTCTCCGGCCTGCTCTACGCCGGTCTCGCGCTCACCTCGGAAGGCCCGCAGGTGATCGAGTTCAATTGCCGCTTCGGCGACCCCGAGACGCAGGTTGTGCTGGCGCTGCTGCGTACGTCGCTGGCGACCGTGCTGAACGCGACGGCCACCGGGAAGCTGGCTGAGCTGCCGCCGCTGGAGTGGTCGGGCGGGGCCGCGGTCACCGTCGTGATCGCTGCCGACGGGTACCCGGGCAAGCCGCGCACTGGTGACGTCATCACCGGCGGAGAGATCGAAGGCGTGCTTCACGCGGGTACGCGGCGTCGCGACGACGGTGCGGTGATCTCGGCTGGCGGACGCGTGCTGTCCGTCGTCGGCACTGGTAAGACGCTTAAGGCGGCGCGTAAGCACGCGTACGAGACTGTCGAGCGCGTACACCTCGCTGGCTCGCACCATCGCACCGATATCGCACTGCGCGCGGCCAACGGGGAAGTAAGCGCTCCCGTCTAAGCAGCTTCTCCACGAAGTTCGCCTCGGGTTCACGCGCCGGTTGGTAGCCTCGAAACGGGTCCGTACGGTCACTGTCCGTATCACGGGAGGGGTTAGCGCATGCCGGGAAGCACACCGCTCACCGACCTGGCTTCGTCGGTTCCGGCAGCGCCGGGCGTGGCGGACATCGTGGTCGAGCCGGCGAAGCTGCTCGAGGTCGCGCGAGTGGTCGACGAGCAGGTCAGCGCGCTCGAAGACAAGCTCCTCACGCGGCTGGGCGAGTTGCGCGTCGACACTCCTTCGTCGGACACGGTGAGCGTCAACGCGATGGCTGCGTGGAACACCGTGGTCGCCGAAGGTGATCAGTCGTACGCCGCGCAAGTGCGCGCGTACGTCGCCAACCTGCACAAGCTTGTCGGACAGCTGCGCGAAGCAGCGAAGACGTACGAGGCCAGCGACGCGGACAAGGCTGCGGCGTTCGGGGACCGCGGTGCGCACGGCATCCACTAAGCCGCTCCTCGCCGTCGTCGCGGTGCTCGGGGTCGCGGGCTGCTCGTCGGGCGAGCAAGGCACCGCGTACCCCGTACAGCCCGCGATGAGTTCCCTGGCGCAGCAGACGAAAGCGGCCGCATTGCCGCCGCGGCCGTCGGACTTGCCGATCGCCGGTACCGATCCGTGCGACCTGCTGGGGCAGGCGCAGCTCGACCTGTTGAAGGTCACGAGCGTGCCGCGCAAGGCCGCCGACCCGAAGGACGGGCCCACCTGCGTGTTCGATTCGGACAAGACCGAGCCGTTCCACGCGCTGCACCTGCGGATCGTCAACGCGGACGTGCAGGAGTGGCTCACCGGATCGCGGCGCAAGAACAGCATGACCACCGCGGCGACCAGCGTCGAGGGCTATCCGGCGATCACGAACTACCGCGCGGCGGGCACCCCCGCTGACTGCGAGGTGCTCGTCGGCGTCGCCGCGGGACAGACCATGGCGGCACAGGAGTTCGCGGTCACCGCGGGCGCGTTCAGCCAGCCGCAGTTGTGCGACATCGCCACCCAGGCCGCCGGCCTGGCCGTGCAGGGCCTGAAGAACCGGACCTAGGGAGGGCGCGTGGAGATCTCCGAACTCGCGGGCAGGATCCGCGACCACCGTTTCGACGGGTGGACCGACACCGCCATCGCCGACGAGATCGAGAAGTTCGGCACCGGCGACGGAATCGCCAGCATCGCCACCGCGGTCGAGGCGCTGCGGGAAATCGCGACCGCGCTCGCGAGCACCGATCACACGCTGCGCGACCAGCTGGCGAAGCTCGGCGTCGAATGGCAGAGCCAGGCGGGCGGACAGGCCGGGCAGGTGCTGTCGGACCAGGCTGGCTTCTCGCAGGACGCGATGCAGAAGGTCACGCACACCGCGGAAATGCTTTTCGCGCAAGGGGAAGCGTTCAACCGCACCAAGTACAAGCTGCCCGACCCGGCCGCGGTGCGCAAAGGCGCGGAGAGCCTCACGCTCGTCGATTCGGTGGCGAGCTTCCTCGGGTTCGAGACCGATCACGCGGCTCAGGTGCAGGCGGCGGACAACGCGCGCGGCCAGGCGGTCGAGGCGTTGAACGCTTACGCCCAGCAGAGCGGTGAAAACCTGCTGTCCACCGAACCGTTGAGCCAGCCGCAGTCGCTCGCGATGGTCCAGCCCGGCAGCGGTCCGAGCCCGGTCGACCGCGCGGCCGCGGCGGTCGAGGTGACGCCGGACGGTCAGGTGCAGCCCGCCGCGGCGTCGGTGAAATCGCAGTACGTTCCCCCGCCGCCGCCTCCGGCCCCGCCGGTCGTGGATCCGCCGACGCCCGCGTACGGCACGGCTTCGCAGGCACCGGCTCCTCGGCCGGTCGCGCCGGTGGTCGCGGCCAGCTACGTGCCGCCGTCCTCGCCGCCTCCTGCGGGCTGGGAGACGGGACCGGCACCGCACGGCAATCCGCCGCGCTCGGTCGGTTCGGCCAACGGACCGGGAATCCCCAGCGCGCCAAGCACTTCGGGTGGTTCAGGCGGGACACGGGTTCCGGGCGGGCCCGGGCAGTCCGGCACCTTCCTGCCGACTGGTCCGCGTGGGACGGGCAGCGGATCCGAGAGCGGTCCGGTTAGCCGCGGAACCGTGGGCAGTGCCGAAAGTCTCGGCGGCACAAGCGGATCCGGTCGTTCGGCGGTCGGCGGCCAGGGCGGAAACCTCGGCGGTGCCGCGGGCGGCAGCTATCCCGCTGGCGGGCAGGAAAACCAAGCGCTGCAACGAGGTCGTCTGGTCGGAAGTGTCCCGCAGGCACCGGTGCCGCCCGTCGCCGAAACCCCCGGCAACGCCCCGGCCCCGCGTGCAGGTGGTGCGTCTGCCGGAGAAATCGGAGCAGGCGCCGCTGCTTTGGGCGCGGGAGTGGCCGGTGGCGCGCTTTCCGGCGACCGCGAACGGCAAGGCCGCGGGCAAGACGGTCAGCCGAAGGGTCCGGTCCGGCCGTTGCCGGTGGACGAGCTTCCCGAGGAAGAAGCCGTCGCACTGCGGAAAGCCGAGCAGATCGCGCCGAAATCGGGCGGCGGCGACGCCAAGTACCTCTCCCAAGCCGCGCCGCAGGAAAGCGACGACGAGCACGTGCGCCGCTTCGGCGTCGACGACAAGGACCTGTTCGCCGACGGCCGGATGGTGACGCGCGACGTCCTCGGCGACGGCACGGGAGACGTGCGCCGGCCGTGAACCTGGTACTGACCGCCCTCGAATTCGATGTGCTGTGGGAATCGCTGGACCTGGGCGGGCGTCCGGCCGCGCTCGCGGTTCCGTCGCCCGGGCGCACGCACACCGAACGGGCCGAACTGATCGAGTCCGTCTGGGATTCGCTGGCGCAGCGACGGCTGGCGCGCGGGCGCCGTCCTTCCGGGACGGTGCTCGACCAACTGCATTTGCTGGCGCGTCCGCGGGAAGCTCTGGACGTGTGGGTGTGGGCGGACCGCGAGATCCGCGGCCGCGCGGTGAGCCGGGGCAGCCAAGCCGTGCTCGCGGTGGTCGACCGGGACGAGGTGTGGCTGATCCCCGCCGACGCCAGCGCGCTGGCCGACGCCGCGGTGACGGTGGCCGGATCGCTCGACCCGGGCGTCGGCCAGTCGGTCTCGGTACCGCACAGCACGCTCGTCGCCGCCGACGCGGCTGCCGCGGGTGATCCGAAAGCGCTGGTCACGGCCTTGGAAGACCGGGGCGTGGCGTTGTGGGAAGCGCAGGAACTGGCGGGCATGCTGATGGGACAGGCGGCCCGCGGCCAGTTCTGCGCGGAACGGGTCCTGCGGGACGGCACGGTGCGCCGCTCGCCGCACGTGGCGGCGTTCTACGACACCGATTCCGGGCGGTATCTGTTCCAGCTCACCGACGATTCGGACGGGCACACCTGGGCGACGGTGAGCCCGGCGGACAACGCGGTGCTGGCGGAGCGGGTGCGGGAGTTGCAAGCCGCGATTTGAGTCAGCCGCGGGGTTTGATTGCGTTGACGAATACGTCGAGAACTCGACGGGTTGAATCGCAGGTCTTCCCGCCGTTCGCTGCGATATCCGGGGTCGAGGTCACGGAGAGCACGCCCTGCCAGTTCGGTTCATACTGGGGAAACAGCCACCGCAAGGAGCACATGTCCGCATGTGTTTCCGTAATAATATATGCGTCCCCGATTTTAGTCTTCTGTCCTTCGGGGAATTTCGGATCTGACAGTTGTGAGGTAGTTGCCGAGTAATCTTTTTTGCCATTCCAGCTACACTCGTGCAGCCCTGCTGATTCGCTGGTAAGCGCGCCTTCCGCAGCATCTTGCAGCGGTTTCTTCAACTCTGGACTGCACAGGTCGGCCTGGCGGAGGGTCTTCTCGATGTTCGGGTATGGCACCGGATTGCCGCGCAGGCTTGCCAGCGTTTTCGTCATGCTTTCGAGTGCGATGCTGCACGTGTTCTGCCTAGTTCCAGGAACGGATACCGCGATGCCGAATCCGGGTGTGGCGGGATTGGCGACAGTCAGATCGCATCCGTCAGGCCTCTGCTCCTGGATCGCGTCCATCGAACCTACCTTCGTCGGCTGTCCTTTGGCGCCTTTTAGTGTGGTGCTCAGCAGAAGGACGACCCTTTGGCTCGAATCTTTCTTGAAGCGGTAGGTGCAGCCGTCGAAGATAATGTCAGCTTGGCCTGGCTCCAACGGCCCGCTCTTCGGCAGCGAGTCGGGGCTGAGCAGCTTGCACGGATCGACCCGGCGCAGTGCGGCGGGGCTGAGTGGATCAGGCGGCGGTGCGCTAACCGCGGCTGCGACCGGATTGTCGTTGCGATTTACAAGAACCACTGTTGTCGCTGCCGCGATCACTATCGCCGTCGCTGCCGCGACAGTCGGGATCAGCCACTTAGGACGCTTCCGCGGCTCCTTTGGTACCGGCAACGCGAGCGCAGTCCTCACCTCGGCCTGCTGCTGCTCGATCATCGTGTGCACCGCGGGCGGCCAAGGCGTCGCGGTGAGCTGGACCGAGCCGAGGAAGTCCAGGATCTGTGCCGTGTTCGGCCGCGCCTTCGGGTCCTTGGCTAGGCACGGTTCGACGAGCCGCCGCAGGTCCGGGTGCAGGTTGGTGAGGTCGGGAGCGCTGTGGACCACGTTGTACAGAGTTTGCGGCGTGGACGCTCCGGCGAACGGTGCCCGCCCAGTTGCGGCCATCGTCACCAGGGCGCCGAATGAGAACACGTCGCTGGCAGGCGTCAGAGGAAGACCGTTCGCCTGCTCCGGCGACATGAACCCGGGCGAGCCGATGATTGACCCCGTGTGGGTGATGTCGGTGTCGCCTTCGGCGGCCCTGGCGATGCCGAAGTCGATGACCCGCGGACCATCCGCGGCGAGGAGGACGTTGCTGGGCTTGAGGTCCCGGTGGATCAGGCCGACCCGGTGGATCTCGGCGAGCGCCGACGCGAGACCGGTCGCGAGGTAGTGCACCGCGCTCAGCGGGAGCGGGCCAGCGGCGTCTACCGCTTCCTTGAGGGAGGGGCCCGCGACGAAGACCGAGGCGAGCCATGGCAGCGGAGCAACGGGATCGGCGTCCATCACGGCAGCGGTGTACGCGCCGGACACCATCCGTGAGGTTTCCACCTCGCGCTTGAACCGGGAGCGGAATCCCGGATCGTGTGCGAATGCCGGATGCACCTGCTTGACCGCGACGAGCCGCCCTTCCCTGGACACCCCGAGCAGCACCCGGCCCATTCCCCCTTCGCCCAGCGAAGCGATCAGACGGTAGCGCCCGAATTGTCGGGGTTCGCCGGGTGGCAACGGCTGCACTGAATACCCTCCATTCCCCGGTTGGGGCCCCTCGTGGTCGAGACGCGGGTGGAAGTCCGGGAGAACTGCACACGGCACGCGTCCGAAGTCTTAGAGTAAGCAGGGGAACCGAACCGGTCAGGGGAACGTCCGAACTGGTCGGGAAGCGAGTGTCGCGAAGGGGATGACGAACGGTGCCTGTCTACGACCCGGATTCCATGGCCATTGCCGCCAGGAACGTGGAGAAGCTGAAGGACGAGTTCGAAAAGTCCAAGAAGCACCTCACCGGCGTTGACGACGAGCCGGAAAGCCCGTTCGGCACGATGGGCGGCTCCAAGGACGTGCACGGCGCGGTCGGCACGTTCAAACAGGGCGTGCACAGCGAGTTCGACGCGGCCGGGAAGCTGATGGAGGCGACCAGCTTCATCATCAAGAAGGCCGCGGGGCTGATCCAGGAGACCGATCAGGTCCACAAGACCGACCTGACCGTCCACGAAGACCGCTGAGCAGGCACGAGGGGGCAAGAGCATGGCGCTGATCGACTACCCGCCGAACTGGAACGGCGTGGTCGAAAAAGCACAGAAGGTCGACAAGATCAACCCGGACGCGATCAGCAAAGCCGGGCAGCAGTTCAGCGATGCCGCGAAGCGTGCGGGCGATCACGGCCAAGAATTGACGAATACGACGAAGTCGTTGGCAGGCGGCGTGTGGGAGGGTCCGGCCGCGGACGCCTTCCTCGACTACGTCACGCAGATCACCAAAGCGGGCGACAAGGTGCAGGGGCATCTTGACGAGGTCGGCAAGGACCTCACCCAGCTGTCGAGCGACCTCGGCGGGATCAAGAGCAAGGTCACCGAGGCCTTCAACACCGCCAAGTCGAACATCGACAAACGCATCAAGGAAGAGTCGGACAAAGCGCAGAAGGCGCAGGCCGCCGAGGCGGCGTACGCCAACGACAAGTCGGACAAGAAGGGCCCGCCGCCCAGTCCGACGTCGGCGAAGATCATCTCCGACGCGAACGAGGCGAACCAGAAGGACGCGACCGCGGCCGAGCAGACCATCGACCCGCTGCTGAAGCAGGCCGACGACATGGTCAAGAAGTCCCAAGACCTGATGAAAACCCAGATCGAGGGCGGCTATTCGAAGGTCCCGCTCCCCAACTCGGACGGCACCGTTCCGCAGAGCACCGGCGGTCTGCACACCGGACACGGCGGCGGTGGCGGCGGCGGCGGGGGCGGTCACCACGGCGGCGGTGGCGGAGGTGCCAGCGGTGGCGGCGGCGGTCTCGGCCCGAGCGGCGGTCCGCCCTCCTCGCCTCCGCCCGGCAACGTTCAGCAGTGGATCCAGGAAGCGATCAAGGCACTGCAGGCCGCGGGCGTGAACGTGACCGACGCGGACATAAAGAACATCTGGGCGATCATCCAGCACGAGTCCGGCGGCAATCCGAACGCGATCAACAACTGGGACTGCGTGCCGCTCGACACGCTGGTGCTCACTCGGCGGGGCATGCTGAAACATCGCGACGTCGAGGTCGGAGACGAGACCATCGGGTTCAATCCGGCCACCGGGCGCAGCGAGTGGACCAAGATCACCCGGGTGGTGCACCACGAAAACGCACCGCTTGTGCGACTGGTCAACAGCCGCTGGCAGGCCACGACGACGCCGAACCACCGGTGGCTCACTTTCCCCCGGCGCACCGAAGCGAAGCCTGCGGGCCCGGAGGTGTGCCCGGAATGCGGATGGGTGCCGCGGGCTTCGATTCAGCCAGCGAACGGTGTCGCGGTTCACCGCCGCAAGATCCATGGCGTGCGGTCGGCTCCGGCTCGCGCCGAATACGCCACTGAGGGCAGGTTCATCACGACCAGCGAGGTCGGCAGCCGGGACCGGTTGCTCCTGTCGGCGGTTGCCGACACCGGGGCCGGGCTCGAGGTGACTGTGCGTGAGGCTGCGATTCTCGGTTGGATTGCCGGAGACGGGCATCTCGAGTCTCGCCAGCACCGGCCGACTGCCTCGATTGCTCAGTCGAAGCCGGACATGGTCGCGAAGATCCGAGAACTTCTAACGGATGTACCGCACTCGGAGTACGTGGACGATCGAGGCGGTTGCGGGCTGCGGCACCAGTTCCGTCTGGACCACGACTACGTTCGCGATCTGCTGCGCCGGGCCGGAAATCCGAAGTCAGAGGCTTTCAGCCAAGTGCTGGCGATGTCGGCTGATCAGCGTGCCGCGTGGCTGGAAGCGATCACGGACGCGGAGGGGACCCGGCATTTCCGCCCGGGCTACACCCAGCCCAAGGTCACGATCTATCAAGCGCCAGGGGAAGTGCTCGACGCGATCATGCTCGCGGTCTACCTGTCCGGTGCCCGGCCAAGGGTCTCCTACAGCGATCGAACGAAGGAGCATCGAACCTGGCAGGTCGAGGGTGCCGTCCGGGCGAACAACCCGGTCGTCACGGGTGCATTCCTCCGAGAGGAAAATGCCGGCAGAGGTGACGTCTGGTGCGTCACGACCGAACTGGGCACCTGGACGGCGAGGGAGGGTGACCATTTGTTCCTCACCGGCAACTCGAACGCCGCGGCCGGGCATCCGTCCAAGGGGCTGATGCAGTGCATCGACTCGACGTTCAACGCGCACAAGCTGCCCGGGCACGACAACATCTACAACCCGGTCGACAACATCATCGCCGGCGTGCGGTACTCGCTCGACCGGTACGGCTCGATGTCCAACGTCCCGGGCATCGCGGCGATGGCGCACGGCGGCGCGTACCGCGGTTACTGACGGCACACCCCGCACGCGGTTCCGCCGGTTAGCCTGGCCGCATGGTCGACATCGGTGCTTTCGGCGGGCCCGCGTTGCGGGCAGGCGTGCCTCCTTTTCACGTGATGGACGTGCTGTCCGCGGCGCAGGCCCGGCAGCGCAGCCACGGCGACCTGATTTCGCTGGCCGCCGGGCAGCCGTCCGTGCCCGCTCCGGCGGCGGTGCTGCGGGCGGCACAGGAAGCTCTGGGCAAGCACACCCTCGGCTACACCGAACAGCTCGGCATTCCTGAGCTGCGCGAAGCCGTCGCCGGGCATTACCGGCGCACCTACGACATCGACGTGTCCGCCTCCGACGTCGTCATGACCACCGGTTCGTCCGGCGGGTTCCTCCTGTCGTTCCTCAGCGCGTTCGACCCCGGCGCGCGGGTCGCGATGGCCCGTCCTGGCTACCCGGCGTACCGGAATCTGCTGAACGTCCTCGGCTGCGAGGTCGTCGAGTTCGCGACCACGGCCGAGACGAATTTCCAGCCGACCGTCGAGCAGCTCGACCGGCTCGGGCCGATCGACGGGCTCATCGTCGCGAGTCCCAGCAACCCCACCGGGACCGTGCTGCCGCCGGGCGAGCTGGCCGCGATCTCCGGCTGGTGCGCCTCGCACGGCGTGCAGTTGATCAGCGACGAGATCTACCACGGCATCTCGTACGGCAAGCAGCTCGATTGCGCCTGGCAGTACGGCCGGGAAGCGCTGGTGCTCGGGTCGTTCTCGAAGTACTTCGCGATGACCGGCTGGCGGCTCGGCTGGATGTTGGTGCCGCAGCGCCTGCACCGCGCGGTCGACGTCCTCACCGGCAACTTCACGATCTGCCCGCCCGCGGTTTCGCAGTACGCGGCCGTCGCGGCGTTCACGCCGGAGTCGTACGCTGAGGCGGACGCGCACGTCGAGCACTACCGGCGCAACCGCGACCTGCTGTTCGCCGGGCTCCGCGAGATCGGTCTCGACAAGCTCGCCCCGGCCGACGGCGCGTTCTACGCCTACGCCGACGTCTCCGACCACACCACCGACAGCCTGAGCTGGTGCCAGCGGCTGCTCGCCGACACCGGCCTCGCGATCACCCCGGGGATCGACTTCGACCCGGTCGACGGCGGCCGCTACGTGCGGTTTTCCTTCGCGGGCGCGACCGAGGACGTGACCGAGGGGCTGCGCCGGCTCGGCGGCTGGCTGGGGTGAATCCGGTCAGGGGAACCCGGAGATGTCCCTGAACGTTGGGCCAGCGTAGAGAGTTTCCGTCGCACGGATGGCACGCTGGAGGGCACCGGGCCGACGTGGCGCGGAAACGGCATCGGAGGAGCCATGTTCTGGAAGATCGTCGGAGCGCTCGTCGTGGCCTGGATTGCCTTCATGGTGATCGGGTCCGTGATCGGCTTCCTGTTCAAGGCCGTGCTGTGGATCGGCATCATCGGCGGGGTGCTGTTCCTGGGCACCGCGGCCTACGGGGCGATCACCGGGAAGAAGCAGTCGAAGCGCATCAGCCGCTGACCGGCGCCGAACCATACTGAGCAGACGAGACGGCTCCCGCGCCGGGAAGGTGCGGGAGCCGTTCGCCGTTCAGGCCAGTGCGGCGCGGGCGGCCTCGGCGCCGTCCCACAGGTGTGCGCGGATTCCGACCGCGCGGGCGCCGTCGATGTTGACCTGGCGGTCGTCGAAGAACAGGCACTCGTCCGGTTTGGCGCCCAGTTTGTCCAGCAGCAGCTGGAAAATCTCGGCGTCCGGCTTGGCGACCTTCACGTCGCCGGAGAACAGCGTGTGCTTGAACAGCTTCGACCACTCCTGCTCGCGCACCCAGACGCCGAACGCCGACGGCGCGTTCGAGAGCAGCGCGAGCGAGGCGCCGGCGTCGGACAGCGACTGCAGCAGGTCGAGCGACCCCGGCGCGAGCTGTCCCCAGCCCGCGACGTCGAGCGCGGTCAGCTCGGCCGACAGCGCGTCGTCCACCTTCGCGCCCAGCTGGTCGCCGATCGACGTCCAGTACTCCAGGTCAGGGCAGCCGCGGTCGTACGGGTCGCGCACGCTCCAATACACCGGCTCGAACGTCTCGAGCGAGACGCCCATCGCGGCCGCCAGCTTCGGTATCGCGGCGGTGCGGTGGCTGAGCACCTCGCCGTAGTCGAACACGATCCAGTTGGTCACCCGAGTCCCCCAGGGTTTCAGGCGCCGGCTTTGATCCGGCGCAGTGCTTCGGCGATGTCGGCGGACGACAGGTCGCGGTGCGTCACGAACCGGACCTTGCCCGCCATGGGCAGGGCCTGGATGCCGAGCGA
Organism: Amycolatopsis sp. La24; assembly: GCF_029087445.1. Taxonomy (NCBI): domain Bacteria; kingdom Bacillati; phylum Actinomycetota; class Actinomycetes; order Pseudonocardiales; family Pseudonocardiaceae; genus Amycolatopsis; species Amycolatopsis sp. La24. The sequence continues at coordinate 133,558 of NZ_JARACH010000017.1, read as the reverse complement.
ACCAAGCCAGTTCAGCGCGGTCGGCACGTCCGGCACCCCGGCGAGAACGATATTGGTGTCCGGAGCCGGCACGTCCCAGCCGTGTTCGGAGAGGCCGTCGGCCAGCCGTTTCGCGAACTCGTGCGTCTCGGCCAGTTCGTCGACGCGGTCCAGCGCGACCAGGCACGCCGCGGCGAGCACCCCGCCCTGACGCACGCCGCCGCCGAGCATCTGCCGCATCCGGCGGGCCTGCTCGACGAACTCGACGCTGCCCGCGACGACCGAGCCGACCGGCGCGCCGAGGCCCTTGCTGAAGCACGCCGACACCGAGTCCACGCCGACCGTCAGCGCGGCGGGCGGCACCTGCAACGCGACCGCCGCGTGCCAGATCCGCGCGCCGTCGAGGTGCACGGTGAGCCCGGCCTGCTTCGCGACCGACAGCAGTTGCGCGTGCTCGTCGGGCGGAGTGACCGCGCCGCCGGCCGCGTTGTGCGTGTTCTCCAGGCACAACAGGGTGGTGCGGAGCGTGAAGTACGGGCCGGGGTTGCCGATGGCCGCTTCCAGCGTTTCCGGCAGGCAGCGGCCGGGGCCCGCGTCGTGTTCGAGGATGTCCGGCATGCCGCCGGCCAGCCACGCGGCCGAGCCGAGTTCGTTGGTGAGCACGTGCGCGCCGCGGGTGGCGAGGAACCGGTCGCCGCGCCGCAGGTGGACGCTCAGCGCGATGAGGTTCGCCATCGTCCCGCTCGGCGTCCACAGCGCCGCGGGCATCCCGAGCGTCTGCGCGGCCCGGCGTTCGAGTTCGGCGATGGTCGGGTCGGTGCCGATGACGTTGTCGTCGACCTCGGCCTCGGCCATGGCCGCGCGCATGATCGCGTCCGGGCGGGTGACGGTGTCGGAACGGAAGTCGATCAGCTGCCCAGTCATGGTCACAGTCCGATCACATCACACAGGTGGGCGCGGCATCAATGCGGCGGGGGGTGGAACGTTTCCGGCCGGACGTGCAACCGTGGACGCCCCCGGATCCGTCCCTTCACCGGACATGGCCAGAGCGGAGCTGCAAAGCGCGTGGACCAGCGCGACGAACAGGAGTTCGCGGAGTACTTCGCCGCGAGGAGGGACGCCGTGCGCCGGACTGCCTATTTGATGTGCGGCGATTGGCACAAGGCCGACGACCTCGCGCAGACGGCGTTCGTCGCGTTGCACCGGAGGTGGAAGAAGATCAGAGACCGCGCGGCGACCGACGCGTACGTGCGCAAGACGCTCGTGCGCGCGGTCATCGACGAATCCCGCCGTCCGTGGCGGCGGGAGCGGCAGACCGAGGTGCTGCCCGAACCTGTCGACGACAGTCCCGGGCTGGCCGAACGCGTCGCGACTCGCGAGGACCTGCTCGCGGCGCTGAAGGAGGTGCCGCCGAAGCAACGGGCGGTGCTGGTACTGCGGTTCTTCGACGGACTGGATGTCGGGGCCGCGGCCACGGCGCTGGGCTGCAGCGAAGGCAACGTGAAGAGCCAGACGGCGCGCGGGCTGGCGAATCTGCGCCAGGTGCTGGAACGGGAGGTGGAGACCAATGGATGAGCGGGAAGCCGAGACGTTGTTCTCCGCCGGTCCCGGCGAGGTGCCGCCTCCGACGTTCTCGGTGGACGACGTGGTGCGCCGTTCGAAGCGCGAGACGCTGCGCCGGCGCAACCGGATCACCGCCGGCGCGGCGGCCGTGGTGGTGGCCGCCGGGTTCGGCACCTGGGGAATTGTGGGAGTTTCGAGCGAGAAGTCCGATTCCAGCGCGAATTCCGTCGCCGCGCCGGTGCAACCCGGTGGGTCGGCGGCGCGTCCTTTCAGCAATGGGGATGACTTCCCGGGTCAGCCGTCTCGGCAGGGAGCCGGCGAAACCGGGAGGACCGGCCCTCGGGTCGAAGGCACCTCCGGGTGCGGACGGGTGGACTGGGAGCTCGCCACTGCCCTCGCTGGCGAGCTCCCAGACCACTTGAATGCCGCGCAGGCTTCCCCAGGCAGCGTTTGTACGACGTCGTCGCGCGGCGCCGGGTTCCCGCTTCCGGACGGGATGATCGGCGCGGCGGTGTTCGCTCGCGGTGCCGCGGTGAACGTGCCCACGCAACCGGCCGGAGCCGTCACCGTGCGTCAGCAAACCGGCAGCGGCGGAACTCTCGTGCTGGTCAGCGTGCCGGGGACTTCCGGGCATCCGGCACCGTACGCAACCGACCTCGCGCGCTTCGCTGCTTCGCTGGCCGCCCGGTTCTGATCGGCGGCCGCCGGAGCGGCTGGCAGAATAACCGGACATGACGGCAGCAGCCACCACTCCCAAGGGCGAGCGACGACGGGCCGCGCTCGTCGAAGCCGCCGCTGAGCTGCTGGTCGAGGGCGGTTTCGACGCGGTCCGGCACCGCGCGGTCGCCGAGCGGGCGGGCCTGCCGCTGGCGTCCACGACGTACTACTTCGACTCGCTGGAAGAGCTCGTCACCGCCGCGGTGGAGCACCACGGGCAGAGCGAGCTGGCGAACGGGCGACGGCAGCTCGAGGACCTGACGACCCGGAACCGGGGCGTTCAGGCGACCGTGGAACTCGTGCTGGACATGCTGCTCGGCCCGCAGAGCGGTGACCCGGAAGCCGACGCCGAGGCGGTCCTGCTGCGCTACGAACGCCTGGTCGCGACCGGGCGGCGGCCGTATCTGCGCCCGTTGATGCGGACGCTGTCCCAGCAGCTCAACGAACTGCTGACGGAGATCCTGGCCCGTTCCGGGACGCCGGTGGCCAAGGACGAACTGGATCGGCTGGTCGCGCTGGTCGACGGGGCCGTGGTCAACGCGCTGATCGCGGTCGACCCGGCTCCGCGCGCCGCGGCCGGGCGGATGCTGCGGACCGCGCTCGCCGAGACTGTCCACTGAGGACAGTTACTCCGGATAGGCCGCGGTGGCGCGGATTTCGATCAGCAATCCCGGGCTGGCGAGCCCGCTGACGCCGATCATCGACCACGCCGGGTAGGGCTCGGCGGTCACGAGGCGCTTCTTGGCTTCCAGGAAACCGGGCAGGTGCTGGTGGATGTCGACGTGGTAGCTCGTGATGTCGACCAGCGCGGAGAGGTCGAGTCCTTCCAGGCGAAGGATTTCCTCGATCCGGCGGAGCGCGATCTCGGTCTGTTCCTCGATGGTTTCCGCGATCTCTCCGTCCGGGCGGCGGCCGATCGTCCCCGCGATGAAGAGGTGGTTGCCCGCGCGGACGGCGGCTGAGTAACCGAAGCGGGTGAAGGCTGATGCCCCGGACGGTCCGAAAACCTCGGAGTCCTCGGGGATTTTGACGGCGTACATGGTGGATCCCTTTCTCAGATTCCCCAGCGCGACGTGCGCGAGGCGCGTTCCAGCCGGGTTTCGCCATCGGCCTCGCGTTCCCGCAAGAAATCAGCGGGGACGGACGGGACTGGCGCGTTCTTCGGATTCTTCGCGGCCTGCGCGACGATCGCGTCGGTGAGCGAGCGGACCATCTCGAGCCGCGGGTAGGCGGCGTGGATCGCCACACCCTCCTCGTCGGTGACGGCCGAGAGATACTCGGCGCCGACCGGGCCGCCGAAGTCGACGGACACCCCGGCGCGGACGAGCACGCACAGCGGACCACGGCGTTCCGCGATGCCCGCGGTGGTGTGCAAGGCGATGGCTTGCCAGACCTCGTCGGCGTCCGCGGTGGAAATTCCTTGCTTTGCAAGAAAACCAGCAGCTCGGTCGGCACCTTCGACCTCGAAGCGTTCCACGTGCGGGCCGTCCGGTGCGACGCCGATGTCATGCATCACGCACGCGGCGAACAGCAGGTCGTCGGCATAGCCGGACACGGCCAGCCGGTCGGCGACCAGCCGCGCGAACAGGTAGGAGCGGACGCTGTGGTTGAACACCGACTGCGATTCCACCGGGCGGACGACCTCGAGGACGGCGTCCGCCAGCGGAGTCGCGGGCAGCGCGACCACCGGGTCCGAAAGGAGTTCGGTCATGCCTTCAAGCCTGGCCCGCACCGCTCTGACCTGGTGAGTGGCAAGTTTGCCGTACTTCGATAGAATCTTGCCATGACGGTGCATCGGGTCGCGGTGCTGGCGCTCGACGGGGTCCTTCCGCTGGACCTGGCGATTCCGGCGCAGGTGTTCCAGGTCCGGCCGCAAACGCACTACGAGATGTCGCTGTGCGCGCTCGGTCCGACGGTCGCGACCAGCGCCGGGTTCGAGCTGGCCGCGGAAGGCGGGATCGAGGAGCTGCGCGCGGCGGACACGGTGATCGTGCCGGGGTACGACCCGATCCGCGAGACGCCGGAAGCGGCGGTCGAGCTGCTGGCCGAGGCGCGCGATCGGGGACGGCGGGTGGTGTCCATCTGCACCGGTGCGTTCGCGCTGGCCGCCGCGGGAGTGCTGGACGGCCTGCACGCCACGACGCATTGGGAATATATCGACGAATTTGAGCGGGCGTACCCTTCGGTCCAGGTCGACCGGGATGTGCTTTACGTCGACGAGGGCGACGTGCTCACCTCGGCGGGCGTGTGCTGTGGCATCGATCTGTGCCTGCACATCGTCCGGCGCGATTTGGGTGCCGCGGTCGCCAACCGGATTGCACGCGGTCTCGTCGCCGCTCCGCATCGCGAAGGCGGGCAGGCCCAGTACGTGCCCGCGCCGCTCGCGGACGCTGGCGATGCTTCGCTGTCCGCCACGCGCGAATGGGCGTTGCAGCGACTGGACGAATCGCTCAGCATCCGTCTGCTCGCCCGGCACGCGGAGATGTCGCAGCGGACGTTCCTGCGCAGGTTCGCCGAGGAAACCGGGACCACACCGTTGCAGTGGCTGCTCAACGCCCGGCTCGGCAAAGCGCGGGAACTGCTGGAAACCACGGACTATTCGGTGGACCGGGTCGCGCGGGACTGCGGTCTCGGCACTCCGGCCAACCTGCGGCTGCATTTCCGGCGGACTCTCGGGACCACGCCGACTGCCTATCGCCGCGCGTTCACTTCCTGACCCGACCGCTTCGCGTCGGCGGCGGATTTCACCAGCAGCTCCAGCATCGCGGTCTCCGCGCCGACCGGGTCGTGCGCGGCGATGGCGTCGAGCACCCGGCGGTGGCTCGGTACCGGATCGTCGGTGGGACCGGCGCTGTGGACGAGTTTGTCCCGCTCCGCCAAGCCGATCGCGATGACGCGTTCGATCTGGAGCAGGAAGTTGTTGTGCGCGGCGGCCAACAGGCTGCGGTGGAACGCGAGATCCGCCTCGACGCTCGCTTCCGGATCCGGTGCTTCGACCATCGCATCGAGGGCGGATTCAAGCGCGACAAGGTCTTCGGCGGTCGCGCGTTCGGCAGCCATCCGCGCCGCCGCGGGCTCGACCACGGCGCGGACCTCGGCCAATTCGTCCAGTAGGCCAGCGTTTCCGCGTGCGGTGGTTTGCCAACGCATGACGTCGGCGTCGAGCAACTGCCAGCTCTCGCGCGGTTGCACGTAAGTGCCGTGCTTCTGCCGCGCGCCGATCAATCCCTTTGCTGCCAATACCTTCAGCGCTTCCCGCAGTGCGGTGAGGCTGATGTCGAGCTCCTCGCGCAGCGCGGGAAGGTCCAGCACCATGCCCTCGGGCCATTCGCCGGACAGAATGCGCGCGGCGAGCGTTTCCACGGTCTGTCCGTGCAGTCCGCGAGGGCGTTGGTCGGTCACCGGAGCGGGAGTACGCACGTCGGGGAACCGGTCGGATACTTCCGGACTGTCGCGTTTCCCAATTCCTTCAACGGGAAAACGGAAACGACGTCGTCCTTGAAAGCGGCGGTGTAGCAGGTTCCGTCCGCTACCGCGAAGTTCCACGGGAACGAACCGCACGGCTGATCGGCCGTCGCGCGCAGCGGGGCCCCGGCGAACGACGTGATGCATTCCGGTCCGCGATTCGACAGGTAGATCCCGGAGTCGAGCACTTCCAGGTGCGCCACGAGGGATTCGCCGCCGGCCGCCGTCGCCGGGGTCGCCGCGACGAACTCGAACGCTCCCGGCGAAGTCTCGCGCATCGTGATCAGCTCGCCGGACAATTCCCCGGCCACGTAAGCGATTCCGTCCGCGCCGCGCACGAGCTGTCGCGGGCCCGTGCCCGGAGGGAGCGACGAGACGGCCAGCGGAGTCAGTTTTCCTTCAGGAGACAACGTGTAGCTGCGGATTTCGTCGGTGCCCAGATCGACGGCGCTCACCACCGAACTGTCCGCCGACGACACGGCCATGTGGACGTGCGGGCCTTCCTGCCGGTCGGCGCGCGGTCCGCTTCCGGTGTGCTGCACCAGGTCCGTGCGTCCGTCGATCCGGCCGTCCTCGCGCAGGGCGAACACCGCGAGGCTGCCGCCGCCGTAGTTGGCGCACAACAGAAACCGGCCGTCCGGCGTCACCGCGAGATGGCACGGGCTGGCCCCGCCGGATTCGACCACGTCGAGCGCGACTAGGCCGTCGGCGACCGAAACGGAGGTGATCTCGCCGTAGCTCGTCTCGTTGGTCGCGTACACCATCGGCAGCGCGGGATGCTGGGTCAGCCAGGTCGGCGACACCATCGGCAACGTCGAATCCGCGGTCAGTGCGTTGCCGGAGCGCCGGAAAACCGCGATTCCCGTGCCGTTCCCGCCGGTTTCGGCGGTACGGCAGCCGACGAGTACGACGTCGCTCACGAGCTCTCCCTCACCAATGCGGCCACTCGGGCCCGGATGTCCTCAGCGGATCCACGGGTCAGCGCCGACCCGATCCCGCAGGCGACGGCGCCCGCGTCGAGCCAGCGTGGCACGTCCTCGGGAGCGATTCCACCCGTCGGCACGAGCGGGGCTTGCGGAAGCGCGGCGCGCACGTCCTTGATCCACTGCGGGCCGAGTGCGGACGCGGGGAAAACCTTTACGGCATCAGCACCTTCCTCCATCGCGCGCACGATTTCGGTGACCGAACCGGTGCCGGGCAGCGCCGCGACGCCGTACCGATGAGCGGTACGCAAGACCTCGGTGTGCAGCGACGGGGAGACGAGAAACTGGGCCCCTGCCCGGATCGCGGCCGTCGCGGACGACTCGTCGAGCACCGTGCCGGCTCCGATGGTGGCGTCCGGATAGGCGGTGCTCAGCTCCTCGATCGCGACGAGCGCCCCCGCGTTGGTGAGCGGGACTTCGACCGACTTCAACCCGGCGTCGAGCACTGCCCGCGCGGCGGCGACGGCCGAGGCGGCGTCCGCCGTCCGCACGATTCCGACGACGCCCTGACGCACCGCTTCGCGCGTGATCTCCCACCGGTATCCCATGGCGGCCAGCCTAGCAGGCAGATTATAAATTACTAATTATTCTTGACTGTGGCTCGAGCGCCCCGGCATGCTTGCGAACCATGCGCACTGCCGTGGTGACCGGCGCGGCGTCCGGAATCGGAGCCGCGACCGCCCGTCAACTCGAAGCCGACGGTTACCGGGTGATCGGCGTCGACCTCGCTCCCGTGCCCGGCGGCGTGCAAGGCGACGTGACGGATGACGAGACGTGGCAACGAGTTCTTGATCTGGCGGGCGAAGTCGACGCCGTGGTCAGCAACGCGTACCTGCCGACTTTGGGCCCGCTGCACGAAACCGACCGCGCGCAATGGCAACGGCAGCTCGACGTGAACCTCACCGCGTCGTACCTGGCCGTCCGGGCCTGCCTGCCCTCGCTGCGCTCTCGGCGCGGCTCGGTGGTGCTGGTTTCCTCGGTGCACGCCCGATTCGGGCTTCCCGGACATCCGGCGTACGCGGCCAGCAAAGGCGCATTGGTGTCTCTGGCGCGGCAATTGGCCGTGGAGTACGCGCCGGAGGTCCGGGTGAATTCGGTGCTTCCCGGTCCGGTCGAGACCGAGGCCTGGGACCGGATCAGCGCGGAAGACCGCGAACGCAGCACCCGCGCGACACCGGCCGGACGGCTGGGCGACCCGGCCGAAGTCGCCGCGGTGATCGCGTTCCTGCTCTCGCCCGCGGCTTCGTTCGTGACGGGGGCGGATCTGACCGTCGACGGCGGCTGGTCGGCCGCGAAAGACTCTGCTTAGGAGACAAGGTGCAGATCACCGGGATCGAAACGTTCCTCGTCGCGCCGCGCTGGTTGTTCCTCAAGATCAGCACCGACGAGGGCATCGCCGGCTGGGGCGAACCGGTCGTGGAAGGCCGCGCCGGGACCGTGCGCGCGGCCGTGCACGAGCTGGCCGAGCTGCTCGTCGGGAAGGATCCGCTGCGCATCGAGGACCACTGGCAGGTGCTGCGCCGAGGCGGCTTCTACCGGGGCGGTCCAGTGCTCTCCAGCGCGCTCGCCGGGTTCGACCAGGCGCTGTGGGACATCGCGGGCAAGGCCCGGAACGCGCCGGTGCACGAGCTGCTCGGCGGTCCGGTGCGCGACCGCGTGCGGGTGTATTCGTGGGTCGGCGGCGACCGTCCGTCGGGGATCTTCGACGCGGTGTCCGCGCAGGTCGAGCGGGGTTTCACCGCGGTGAAGATGAACGTCGCCGGCCCGCTCGGGCCGATCGCCACGCCCGCCGAGGCTCAGGCGGCGCTGGCCCGCGCGAGGGAGGCCAGGGAAGCGCTCGGACCCGACCGGGACCTGGCGATCGACTTCCACGGCCGCGTCTCGCCCGCGATGGCGCGGCGGCTGGTGAAGATGCTCGAAGAAGTACAGCCGATGTTCGTCGAGGAGCCGGTGCTGCCGGAACTGCCCGCCGACGTGGTGGCGTCGGTGGTCGAGGCCTCGACGGTGCCGATCGCGCTCGGGGAACGGCTGTTCTCGCGCTGGGAGTTCAAACCGGTGCTGGACGCGGGCGTCGCCGTGGTGCAGCCGGACCCGTCGCACGCGGGCGGCATCTCGGAGCTGCGCCGGATCGCCGCGCTGGCCGAGGTGTACGGCGCGAACCTGGCCCCGCACTGCCCGCTCGGCCCGATCTCGCTGGCCGCCGCGATGCAGGTCGCGTTCGCGACGCCGAACTTCCTCATCCAGGAGCAAAGCCTCGGAATGCACTACCACGACGGTCGCGAGCCGGTCGCCTATCTCGCCGACGACGCGCTGTTCCGCTTCGTCGACGGCTACGCCGCACGCCCGACCGCGCCCGGGCTCGGCATCGAGGTGGACGAGGAGGCCGTCCGCCGCGCGGACGAGACCGGACACGCGTGGCGGTCGCCGGTGTGGCGGCTGCCCGACGGCAGCTTCACGGAGTGGTGAGGTGTCGGCGGTGTCGCTTCCGATCGCGTGCGCGTTCAGGAAGTCGCCGACACCGGCCGGTGGGCGTGGTGGCTGAGACCTCCGCGATACGCGAGCGGTGACGAGCAGGTCGTGTTGTCGATGCCGGTGCAAGACCCGCGTCGACGGTTACGCCACGCCCCCGGGCTCGGCATCGAGGTGGACGAGGCCGCCGTCCGCCGCGCGGACGAGACCGGACACGCCTGGCGGTCGCCGGTGTGGCGGCTGCCCGACGGCAGCTTCACGGAGTGGTGACCGCCGCGCTGACCTGCGCAGGTATCGTGGCCGCGTGACGGACAAGCCCCGCATTCCGAACGTGCTCGCCGCCCGCTACGCCTCGCCTGAGCTGGTGGCGCTCTGGTCGCCCGAACGCAAGGTCGTGCTCGAGCGGCGGCTGTGGCTCGCCGTGCTGCGGGCCCAGGCCGAACTGGGCGTCGAGGTGCCCGATGGCGTCCTCGACGACTACGAGCGCGTGGTCGAGCAGGTCGACCTCGACTCGATCGCCGCGCGCGAACGCGTCACCCGGCACGACGTGAAGGCCCGGATCGAGGAGTTCAACGCCCTCGCCGGGCACGAGCACGTGCACAAGGGCATGACCTCGCGCGACCTCACCGAGAACGTCGAGCAGCTGCAGCAGCTGCGGTCGCTGGAACTGGTCCGCGGCCGCGTCGCCGCGGTGCTGTCGCGGCTGGCCGCGCTGGCGGTCGAGCACTCCGACCTGGTGATGGCCGGCCGCTCGCACAACGTCGCCGCGCAGGCGACCACCCTCGGCAAGCGCTTCGCGACCGCCGCTGACGAGCTGCTCGTCGCGTTCTCCCGGCTGGACAACCTGATCGAGCGCTACCCGCTGCGCGGCATCAAGGGCCCGGTCGGCACCGCGCAGGACATGCTCGACCTGCTCGGCGACGAGTCCACTTTGGACCAGCTGGAATCCCGGATCGCCGAGCACCTCGGCTTCGGCAACCGGTTCGTCAGCGTCGGCCAGGTGTACCCGCGTTCGCTCGACTTCGACGTGCTGTCCACTGTGGTCCAGCTCGCCGCCGCGCCGTCCAGCCTCGCCAAGACGATCCGGCTGATGGCCGGCCACGAGCTGGTCACCGAGGGCTTCAAGCCGGGCCAGGTCGGGTCGTCGGCCATGCCGCACAAGATGAACACCCGCTCGTGCGAGCGCGTGAACGGGCTCGCCGTGGTGCTGCGCGGCTACCTGTCGATGATCGGCGAACTGGCAGGCGACCAGTGGAACGAGGGCGACGTCTCGGATTCCGTGGTGCGCCGCGTCGCGCTGCCGGACGCGTTCTTCGCGCTCGACGGCCTGCTCGAAACCTTCCTCACCGTGCTCGGCGAGTTCGGCGCGTTCCCGGCCGTGGTCGAGCGTGAGCTTGATCGCTATCTCCCGTTCCTCGCGACCACCAAGGTGCTCATGGCGTCGGTGCGCCAGGGCGTCGGGCGTGAGACGGCTCACGAGGCCATCAAGGAGAACGCGGTCGGGGTCGCCCTCGCGATGCGCGAACGCGGCGCGGAGAACGACCTCCTCGACCGGCTCGCGGCAGATGAACGCCTCCCGCTCGACCGCGCTGACCTGGACGAACTCCTCGCCGACCGGATCTCGTTCACCGGCGTGGCCCCGCGTCAGGTTGAAGAAGTCGCGGCGCGCGTCGAGGACGTGCTCAAGCGGTTCCCGGACGCCGCGGCGTACGCGCCGCAGCCGATTCTGTGAGTGCGCGCACGTCGTCCACGTGCTGAGACGGCATTACTCGATCGGGCGAAGCTTTTAGTCTTCGTGCCGAACCCGGAAGCGCCAGGCCGCCACCCCGCGGCCTGGCGCTTCTTGTCTGCGCACGCCGGATATTCAGGAAGAAGTCATGAGAAAGATCCTCAGCACGCTCGCCGTCGTAGCCGCCGCCACCGCGGGCCTCACGGCGTGCGGATCCTCGGACGCTTCCGGGGAAACCCTGCGCGTCGGCACCCTCACCGACGCCCCGCCCAGCATCTACCTCGAGAACGGCCAGTTCACCGGGTACGACAACGAACTGCTGCGGGACATCGCCAAGCGCGAGGGCTTCCAGGTCGAGTTCGTCGGCACCGAGTTCTCCGGCCTGCTCGCCAAGGTCGCCGGCGGCCAGCTCGACATCGGCAGCTCGACGATCTCCGCGACGGCCGCGCGCAAGAAGACGGTGGCGTTCAGCAACGGCTACGACACCAGCTACACCACCGTCGTCAGCAAAAAGGGCGCCGCGCTGCCCGCCGCGAACTCGTTCGCGGGCAAGCGGGTCGGCGTCGTGCAGGGTTCGGTGCAGGACGAGTTCGCGGGCAAGCTCGCCGGTGCGCAGGTGGTCCGGTTCCCGGACTACAACGCCGGTTTCGCGCAGCTGAAGACCGGCGGTCTCGACGGCTGGGTCGTGCCGAAGGACATCGGCCAGAAGTACATCGACCAGAACCCGACGATTCCGCTCGAATTCGGCTACACCGTCGCGGACAAGGACACCCCGTCCGCCTTCGCGGTCGCCAAGTCGAACCCGGAGCTGCTGAAGAAGATCAACGACGGTCTCGCCCAGGCGATCGCCGACGGCACCGCGGCCCGGCTGCACGCGCAGTTCTTCAAGCAGGCTCCGGTCGCGAAGGAGCTGGAGAAGGGCGGCCCCGGCCTCCCGGTGGCGAACTCCTGATGCCCGGGCACACTGGTGGCATGAAGAAACTGATCGTCACCGCCTTCGCGGCGGCACTGGTCGCCGGTCTCACCGCGTGCGGTGGCGACGCGGGCGAGACCCTGCGAGTCGGCACGCTGAGCGATTCCCGGCCCAACGCCTACCAGGAGAACGGCCAATTCACCGGCTTCGACAACGAGCTGCTGAAGGATATCGCCGCGAAAGAAGGCCTGAAGCTGGAATTCGTAGCGACCGATTTCTCGGCGCTGCTCGGCAGCGTCGCGAACGGCCGGTTCGACATCGGCAGTTCGGCGATCGCGCAGACCGACGAGCGCAAGAAGACGGTGGCGTTCAGCGATCCGTACAACTACCAGTCGCTCGGCATCGAGGCGAAGGCGACCGCGGGCATCTCCGACGAGAACTCGTTGACCGGCAAGCGGATCGGCGTGGTGCAGGGCACGGTGTCGGACACCTGGCTCGCCGCGAACGCGCCGAAGGCACAGGCGGTCCGGTTCCCGAACGACGCGGCGGCGCTGAGCGCACTGAAGTCGGCGGCGATCGACGGCGCGGTGTTCGACCAGGTGTCCGCGGAGGATTACGCGAGCAAGAACCCCGAGCTGAAGGTCACGAAGGCGATCACGACCAGCATCCCGCACGGATACGCGGTGCGGAAGGGCAACACCGAGCTGCTGGGCAAGCTGAACGACGGCATCAAGAAGGCCGTCGCGGACGGCACCTGGGCGAAGGTGCACCAGCAGTTCGAGCCGAGCATTCCGGTTCCCGCGGATTTCAAGACGAAGTAGCCTGATGGATCAGTTTTTCGACACTTTCCTCAACTGGCAGTACATCTGGGAAGTATTCCCGGACCTGCTCAAGACCGGCCTGCTGAACACCCTGATCCTGTCGGTGGCGGCGGCTATCATCGGGACCCTCCTCGGCATGGTGCTCGCGGTGATGGGCCTGTCCACCAAACGCTGGCTGCGCTGGCCCGCGCGGGTGTACACGGACATTTTCCGTGGCCTGCCCGCGATCCTGACGATCCTCGTGATCGGTCAGGGCGTCGGCCTGCTCGCTCGCGGCCTGGTGGGCAACAACCCGTACCCGCTGGGCATCGCCGCGCTGAGCCTGATCGCCGCCGCGTACATCGGCGAGATCTTCCGGGCGGGCATCCAGAGCGTCGACAAGGGACAGCTGGAGGCGAGCCGCGCGCTCGGCATGAGCTACACCAAGGCGATGCTGCTGGTGGTGATCCCGCAGGGCGTGCGGCGCGTGCTGCCCGCGCTGGTGAACCAGTTCATCGCGCTGGTGAAGGACTCGACCCTGGTGTACTTTCTCGGTTTCCTTACCTCGCAACGGGAACTGTTCCGCATCGGCCAGGACCTCGCGGCCAACACCGGCAACCTGTCGCCCCTGGTCGCGGCGGGCGTGGTCTACCTGGTGATCACGGTTCCGTTGACGCACCTGGTGAACTACATCGACAAGCGGTTGCAGACCGGTCGAAAGGTGACCACGGAGACCAAGGAAATGATCGCGGGCGGGACGGTATGAGTACAGCGATTCGTTCGTCCTCGGTGGAACTGAAGGACATCCACGTCCGATTCGGGACGCTGGAAGTCCTGCGCGGAGTGAACCTGAAGGTGCCGAGCGGCAGCACCACGTGCGTCATCGGCCCGTCCGGTTCTGGTAAATCCACTCTGCTGCGCTGCGTGAACCGCTTGCAGGAGCCGGACAGCGGCGACCTGCTGCTGGACGGGGAAAGCGTCATCTCCTCAGATCCGGACGCGCTGCGCCAGCGCGTGGGGATGGTGTTCCAGCACTTCAACCTGTTCGGACATCGTTCGGTGCTGGACAACATCGTGCTCCCCCTGCGCAGCGTGCGCGGTCTGTCCAAAGAGGACGCAGTGGAAGTCGCCCGGGCGCGGCTGGCGGAAGTCGGACTCGCGGACAAAGCCCCGTACCGACCGGCCGCGTTGTCCGGAGGCCAGCAACAGCGCGTGGCGATCGCCCGTGCGCTGGCGATGGAACCGGAAGTGATGCTCTTCGACGAGGCGACGAGTGCGCTGGACCCGGAGTTGGTGAAGGGCGTCCTGGACCTGATGGCTGGGCTGGCTTCGCGGGGCCTCACGTTGATCGTGGTGACGCACGAGATGGGCTTCGCCCGCAGCGTGGCCGACGAGGTCGCGTTCATGGACGCGGGGCGGATTGTGGAGCAGGGGACGCCGCGGCAGGTGTTCGAGGCACCGGCTAGTCCTCGGTTGCAGCAGTTCTTGTCGCAGGTTTTGTGAGGGGACGGCCGTCCTCGCAGACGCTGTCGCTAGTCCGCGTGGCTTCCCGGGAGTCCTGGAGCCGCCGGGCCAGCGATGGTGCTGCTCGCTGCACGGCCTGGTCGATCGGCAGCAGATGGACGGCCCGGATCTCCGGTCGGTGAGGGGTAGCCGGGCGGCTTCCGAGGTGGAGATCCGCCCGCCGTCGAAGATGAACGCGAGCCCTTCCGGCATCCGGCCGTCGTCCGGCGCGTAGTCGAGGACCAGCAGCGGGCCGAGCGGGCGGTCTATCCCGATTTCCTCGGCTTGTTCCCGACGCGCGGTGCGCCACGGCGGCTCGCCCGCGTCGCACACTCCGCCGGGTATGTCCCAGCTGTCCTTATAGGACGGCTCGACGAGCAGGACGCGTCCGGTTTCGTCGCGGAGCAGGGTGCCTGCCGACATCCGCTTCCGCGGCAGCGAGCGCACGTATTCGTCGAACGGCAGCAGCTCCACGAGTCCGCAGAGTACCGGCGCAGCGGCGGTCCGTGCGGAATCGTGCGCCCCAATCCCCTTCTGACCACCAGGTACCGTGAACCCCATGGGGACGATCTCGCGGCTCACGTATTACCCGGTCAAGGGCTGTGCCGGCACGACCGTCCAGTCCGCCGACGTGACCCCGGCCGGTCTCGCGCACGACCGCGAGTTCATCGTCACCGCGGCCGACGGCGACTTCCGCAGCCAGCGCCGCTTCCCCGTCATGGCCGCCATCCGGCCGCGCCTCCTGGACGGCGGCGCCCGCCTCGCCCTGTCCGCGCCCGGCGTCGAGGACCTGACCATCGAGGTCCAGAAGGACGGCCGACGGCACCCCGCGTCCACCTTCAACTGGACTGGCGAGGGCGTCCACCAGGGTGCCGACGTCGCGGAGTGGATCTCCACCGTGGTGGGTCAGCCGTCCGTGCTGCTCGGCGTCACCCCGGAGCATGACCGCGTCACGAGCGGTGAGACTCCCGGCACCGCGCGGTTCGCCGACGGGCACGCGATCCTCGTGATCTCCGAGTCCTCTTTGGACCACCTGAACGAACGGATCGCCGAGCGCGGCGGCGAACCGGTGCCGATGGACCGGTTCCGGCCCAACCTCGTGATCCGCGGCTGGGCGGAACCGCACGCTGAGGATTCGGTGCGCCGGATGGAAGCCGGCGGGGCCGAGTTCGCCTACGCGAAACTGTGCGTGCGCTGCGCGGTGCCGATGGTCGATCAGGAAACCGGCAAGCGCTCCGGTCCGGAGCCGATCCGCTCGCTGGCGGCGTACCACCGCGACCCGCACGGCGGCGTCCTCTTCGGCATGAAGGCGGCGGTGACCCGGCCCGGTCAGCTGGCGGTCGGCGACGCGGTGATGGTGCATTCCTCGGTCGGCCCGATCCGCAGCACCGAAGCCGCCGAACCGCCGTTGACCGCGACGGCCAGCTTGCCCGCCGAGTCGGTGTAGACGAGGTTCGCGCCGCGCGGCACGTCGGCGAAGGTCCGGCCGATCGTGGCGGACACCGCGACGTGCTCGCTGTGCACGGTCACCTCACCGGTCAAGCCGGTTAGTTCGAGGTCGGCGGGGGCGGCGGCGAGCTGGACGTTGCCGAAGTGGTCGACGGTCAGCACGTCCGACACGAGCTTGCCCGGAAACGCCGCGATCAGCGGCTCTGGCAGGCGAACCACGTCGCGGATGGCGGGCCCGAAAGAACCCGGGTGTGCACCGAGAGCGAGCTTCGCCGCGACAGGGGCGAAGATGTCTCGGCCGTGAAAGGTCGCGGACGTCGGCGTGCGCACGTCGATCACGTACGCCGCGTACACGCCGCCTAGCGCCTCTGCGGCAGGTAGAAGCAGACCGTTGTCCGGGCCGACGAGGATGCCGTGCGTCGCGACCACCACGATGCCGCGGCGCTCAGTGCCGACGCCTGGGTCGACGACAGCGAGGTGTACGGCCTTAGGCAGCGACGGCACGGTCTGCGCGAGCACTGCCGCGCCTGAGCGCACCTGCTGCGGCGGGACGAGGTGCGTCACGTCGAGAACGCGTACGTCGGGCGCGATGCCCGCGATGACCCCGTGGCAGGCGGCCACGAAGCCGTCGTGCAGCCCGTAGTCGGAGGTGAACGAAATCCAGCGGTAGGCCATGACCTGCATCATCCTCGCTGTAGCGGTGCTCGGGTTAGGGTGCAGCAGTGACGACGCTCGCCGATTACCCGAAGATCGCCGCCGGAAAAGTCCGGGACCTGTACGCGGTCGGGGACGACCACCTGCTGCTGGTCACCTCGGACCGCATCTCCGCTTACGACTTCATCCTGGACACGCCCATCCCCGACAAGGGCCGCGTGCTCACGGCGATGAGCGTGTTCTGGTTCGAGCAGCTGTCGGACCTGATCCCGAACCACCTTGTCGCGTACGACGACCCGCGCATCCCCGCCGAGGTACGCGGGCGCGCGCTGCTCGTACGCCGTCTCGACATGCTTCCGGTCGAAGCTGTCGCGCGCGGGTACCTCACGGGGTCCGGCTACTCGGACTATCAGCGTACGGGCGCAGTGTGCGGCGTAGAGCTGCCTGAAGGGCTCGTGGAGGCATCGAAGCTGCCGTCGCCGATCTTCACGCCCGCGACGAAGGCGGCGTTCGGCGAGCACGACGAGAACGTTTCGTTCGACGCAGTGGTCGCGACTATCGGCGCGAAGCGCGCGGAGGAGCTACGCGAAGCGACGCTCGCCGTGTACCGCCGTGGCGCGGAAGTGGCGGCGAAGCGCGGAATCCTGCTGGCGGACACGAAGTTCGAGTTCGGAGTGGACGAGACGGGCGCGCTGGTGCTGGCGGACGAAGTGCTGACGCCGGATTCGTCGCGGTACTGGCCGGCGGAGGGGTACGAGCCGGGAAGGGTGCAGCCGTCGTTCGACAAGCAGTACGTGCGCAATTGGCTGACGGGGCCGGAGTCGGGTTGGGAGAGGGCGTCGAACGTACAGCCGCCGCCGTTGCCGAGTGAAGTGGTGGAGGCGACGAGGGGAAGGTACGTGGAGGCGTACGAGAGGCTGACGGGGTTGTCGCTGGAGGACTGGCTGTAGGCCGAGGAAGCAGCAGAGGGCCCAGGGAGAGAACCCCGAAAACTGTCGGCACCCCCTGACACACTGCAACCATGACCACACCGTACGCAACACCGCGCGCGAGGGCATTGGGCCTGGAGTTACGCGCGGCGCGGGAGAGAAGAAGACTGGGTGTAAGAGAGTTGGCCCGGTTGCTGGGGATGACGCCTGGTTTCGTGACGAACTGGGAAAGAGGACTGCGGCTGCCGAAGCCGGAGGACATCGGAGCGGTACTGGCGCACTGCAGGGTGATCGGGCCGGATCGCAGGCGAATAGTGGAGATGGCGCGAGGAGCGCGAGAGCAGGACTGGATAGACGGCGGCGGAGAAGAGCCGTACCTGGAGTGGGAACGCACGGCGGAGGCAGTGTTCGGCTGGGAGCCGGAAGTGGTGCCGCCGCTGTTGCAGACGAGCGGGTACGCACGAGCGCTGTTGTCGAGCACTGCGGGCGTTGTCGCGGACGAAGTGGACGCGCGCGTAGCCGAGAGACTGTCGCGGCGCGCGGTGCTCGATTCGGGCGCGCGGTGTGTGCTGGTGCTGGGGGAAAGGGCGCTGCACAAGAGGATCGGCGACGCGGACGCGATGGCGGAGCAGCTGTGGCATCTGCGCGAGCAGTTGGCGGAAGGCAAGGCCGAGGTGCGAGTGGTCCCGGCGGACCGCCGTCCCGATCTGGGCAGGGCGTTCACGATTTTCGATTTCGCGGACCTGCCCTCGATCGTCCACGAGCGGTTGCTGCGGGAAAGCGCCAGCAGCTCGAGTCCGGCGCGGGTGGCGAAATACCGCGAGGTGGCGGAAACGCTGCTGGAGCTGGCCCTGCCGAAACCCGAGACGGACGCCCTGCTGGAGTCGGCGCTGCGGAAATTGTCGGTGCCGTAGGGCAGAGTGGGTGCCGGTGAAAGGAGCGGCATGAGCCGAGCTTTGGTGTTGGGCGGCGGTGGCGTCGCCGGGATCGCGTGGGCGACCGGATTGCTGACCGGGCTGGCGGAAGCGGGCCAGGACGTAACCGATGCCGACGTGCTGATCGGCACGTCAGCAGGCGCGGCGGTGGCGGCACAGCTGGGCAGCGGATTGCCGCTGCCGCAGTTGTACGCGCGGCAAACCGATCCGGCCTTGCAAGCGGCGGAGATCGCGGCCGAGTTCGACCCGGAAAAGTTCGGCGAGGAATTCGCCGCGGTGCTGGCCGACGGCGGCACCGCGGCGGAAACCCGCCGGGCGATGGGAAAGTATGCGCTGGCCGCGGAAACCGTCCCGGAACCACGACGCCGCGCGGTGATCGAATCCCGCCTGCCGTCCCACGAGTGGCCCGAGCGCGCGGTGAAAATCGTTGCGGTGGAAGCGGGAACCGGCGAACCAGCGGTGTTCGACCGCTCGTCCGGCGTCTCGCTGGTCGCCGCGGTGGCGGCAAGCTGCGCAGTGCCCGGAATCTGGCCAGCAGTACCGATCAACGGCGGCTGGTACGTCGACGGTGGCGTCCGCTCTGCCTCGAATGCCGACTATGCAACAGGTTTCGCCCAGGTGACAGTGGTCGTCCCGATGGGCGCGGCGGAGCCGTTCCCGACGGAGCGGCCGTTCGACCAGGTACTGGCGGACCTGCGCTCAGCAGGCGCGAAGGTAGCGGTCTTGGAACCAGACGAGGCCTCGGTCGCGGCGATCGGCCCGAACCCACTGGACCCGGCAACCCGATCCGCAGCCGCGGCGGCCGGGTTGGCACAGGGACAACGAGGAGGGGTGGTGTGGGAGTGAGGACGCCCGGCCACGCGACAGCTGGCTGCTGACCTCGGCGAGCCGCTTCCCGGCCCAGGCCGATTGCTGCCGGTTGGGAGATGGGGCGGAGCCTGAGCTGCGCTGGCTCTCGGCGGTCCGCCGGTTTTGGCGCGGGTTGGTTTGCGGCGCGTTTGTGGCGGACGCGGAGCCCTGGCCTGCGGACCGCCCATTCCGGTCTGGGCTGGTCGCGGCCAGGTCCGGGTCGGCGCGGAGGCGCATTGGGCTGACTTTTGTCAAGCCCTGCCATCGTCGGCGCGGACTTGTCGGCTTCGAGCCCTCCGGAGTCCGCACTCCGCAAGGGTGAGCCGATTCGTCATTAATCGTTCATCACCCACACCGACCGGTGCCGGGTAACGGTTGCGTTCGCGCGGTAGCAGTGGGTGAAAGTCAGGCGCGCCCCGAAAAGCCAACCCCGCGGACGCCGCCGTCCTGGCACACTGGGCTCCGTGCTTCTGCTCATCAGCGGCAGCCTGCGGGCCGGTTCGGTCAATGCGGCTGTCATCGCTACCGCGGCTGGGTTTACGGCGTCCACTGTGTACGGTGGTCTCTCTGGGCTGCCGCATTTCAATCCGGATTTTGACCGGGATCCGTTGCCTGGCGAGGTTGTCGCGTTGCGGGAGGCGATCGGGGCGGCGGACGGTGTCCTGTTTTGCACCCCGGAGTACGCCGGTGGCCTGCCGGGTTCCTTCAAGAATCTGCTCGACTGGACGATCGGCGGCGGGGAGATGTACGGCAAACCGGTCGCGTGGATCAACGCGTCTTCGGTCGCCGCGCCGACTGGGGGTGCGGACGCGCATGACTCTCTCCGCAAAACCCTCACCTACGCGGGCACTCGCATCGTCGACGACGCTTGTGCTCGGATTCCGATTCCCCGCCAAGCCGTCGAGAACGGATCCCTCATCGATCCCGACCTGCGGGGGCGGGTCGCGGTCGCGGTGCGGCGGCTCGTGGAGGCGGCCAAACCGGTCAATCCGTGAGTCGCTGAGCCCAGTCGAGGAAACTGTCCCGTTCGGCGCCGGTCAGTACCGCGGCGGGCGGGGTGTTCGGGAGGGCTAGCACTACGGCGTCTTTCGGCAGGTCGCGGACCTGTTCTTCGGCAAGGGAAGTCGGTGCCGCCGCCGACGCGCGGAACAGGAAGGCCAGTGGGCCGGGACCTAAAGACTCCACGATTTCGACGCGGCCGCGGCCGAAATCTCGTAGTTCCCTGGGTAGGACAGACGCCTGTACGGAACCTGCGGACAGGAGGATTGCGGGTCGCGTTTTTCCTAGGAGGGTGCCTGGTTCGGCGCGTAGTTCGCTGCCTTCCCAGGGGGTTGCTGGAACATCAGGTTTTCGTCGCCACAGGGCCATGGCGCGCAGGCTAGCGCGAAAATCGGTGGCACTGCGGCATTTGCCCGGTTAGCGTCCGCGGGCGTGAGTTACGAGCATCCTCTCGCTTACCTCATCGGGATCGAAGGAGCGGCGTTGCTCCGCGCGTTCACCGGCGAGCACGATCGCGAGTTTGTCGAAGCGCGGCTGGCCGAGATTCGCGCGCTGCTGGCTGACGAGGACCTGGCCGACGGCGTCGAGGTAACCCAGCTCGCGCCTCGAGATGGTTACGCTCGCTGGGCTGCCGCGTATGACTCCGGCGAGAACGCTGCGTTCGCTGACGAGCCCCACGTCGCGGCGATCCTTGACGCCATTCCGCCGGGTCGGGCGCTTGATGCTGCCTGCGGCACGGGGCGGCTCACCCGGCTGTTGGTCGAACGCGGTCACCACGTGGTCGCCGTCGACGGTTCTCCGGAGATGCTCAGCCATGCCAAGGCCGACTCGACTTTCGTGGCTGACCTGCATGGACTTCCGGTCGGCGACGGTTCGCAGGACGTCGTGCTCTGCGGTCTCGCGTTGTCGCACGTACCGGACCTGGCACCGGTGATAGCGGAGTTCGCTCGCGTCCTCGCTCCGGGCGGGCATCTCGTCCTTTCCGACGTGCATCCCGAGCAGGTCCAGCGCGGGTCGATCCCGTCCGTGCGCACGGCCGACGGCGATCCGGCTCGGGTGCGGACGAGTCATCATCGCGTCGGTGATTACTTGCGTGCATTCTTCGCCGCTGGTCTCGCGCCGGTGAGCTGTGCGGAGCCGACGCCCGCACTAACCGAACCGCGCCAGGTACCTGGTGGTGGGCCGTGGGATCTCTGGCCGTGGTCGTTGAACGGCCTGGTGCCGGACGCGTTGGCCGCGGCGGCGAAGGGCGTAGCGTCGATGCTCATCTGGCACTGCCGCAAAGGCGCATAAACCCAGCGGTGACTGTCCGCCGTGTAAGTCTCACTCGCAGTTCACGGAGCGGTCAGGCGGTCGCCACACGGCTGCGGCGCAATGGTGGCGTGGATGCTCGCCTGCTGGTCTCGCTGTCCGGGGTCACCACGCGCACGCTGCACCGTTGTGCGCATCTGGCGGCCGAACTCGAACGTCGGCATGTCCCGCTGTCGATCCTGCATGTCGCGCGCACCGAGGACGGGCCCGTGACGGCTTGGGTCCGTACGCGCGCCGCGGCGGGTGACTCGGTGCTGCTTAACGGCTACGACCACCGCATCCCGCCGACGCATCGCGCCGTGCACCTGGGGCGTAAGGCCGAGTTCGCCGTGCTCCCCGCGCACGAAGCGCGGCTCCGGCTCATCGCTGCGAAGGCTGCCCTCGACGCGACCGGCGTGACTGTTGAAGGCTTCGCGCCGCCGCGTTGGCTGGCGTCGGCGGGCACTGTGCAGGCGTTGCGGGAGCACGGCTTCACGCTGTGCGCCGACCAGAACGCTGTACGGGACCTGGTGACCGGCGAGACCCGGCGCGCGCGGGTGCAGGACTTCACGAGTCAGTCGCACCGTACGGAGACTGTCCGCTGCTTCGCGCTCGTACTCGCCTCCGCGCGGGCCGCGCGCCGAGGCGGGCTGGTGCGGCTTGGCATTGACGCCGCTGACCTCAGCCGCCCCGGCTTGCGGCAGGCGTTGCTGGACGCGGTGGACGTGGCCCTCGAAAACCGGGCCTTCGGGAGCACCTACGGCTCCCTGCGCCACACCGCTCCCGCGTCGACCTAGACTTCCGTCGCGACGCCTCGTTCCAGCGCCTTCACCTCGGTGCCTTCCGGGGCGAGGTTTTGGAACAGCCCGTAGTGCATGTTCGCCGCCGCGTTGGCCAGCACCGCCTCGTGGATCGGCACCGAACGGCGCGGCGCGACCGCACGCAGGAAGTCCACCGCTTCGCCGGCCTTCAGCCACGGCGCCCCGGTGGGCAGACCGAGCACGTCGACCTTCTGCTCGGGTACGAAGAGCGAGTCGCCCGGGTGGTAGAACGCGCCGTGGTCGACCAGGTAGCCGATGTTCGGGATCACCGGGATGTCGGCGTGGATCACCGCGTGCTCGCCGCCGGTGACCGACACCGAGGTGCCGCCGATCTCGAACGCGTCGCCGGGCTTGGCGACCTCGAACTCCAGGTGCAGCTTCTCGACGGCCTCGGCCGAGCCCGGGTCGACGATCAGCTTCGCGCCCGGGTTCGCCTTGAGCAGGCCGGGCAGCCGTTCGACGTCGAGGTGGTCGAAGTGCTGGTGGGTGATCAGCACCGCGGACAGTTCGCGCTCGTTCTCGAAGCCGGTGGAGAACGTGCCAGGATCGAGCAGAATCCGCTCCGCGGCGGTCTCGAGCAGTACGCAGGAATGTCCGAAATGGACGATCCGCATCAGGTTTTCTCCTTACCAAGATCGGTCGGTTCAACCCTACGCTCGTGGCCTGGTCCGCGAGGGCGTCCAGCGAGGACTCCCGGTCGGAGGACTTTCCGCGCCAGTTCCGGGATGCCATGCTGGCGGGAAGCCCGGGCAACTGTTGGCAGAGTGTCAGCAACCTCGTAGCCTGGGGGTTCACCGAGACGGGGAGACGCCGATGACCGCGGTCCAGCCGAAGCCGACGCCCGTCGGCGAGACGTTCGATTCGCTCAGCCCGGCCACCGACGAGGTCGTCGGCACCTACCCGGTGCACACGGCCGAGCAGGTCAGCGCCGCTGTCGAGCGGGCGAGGGCGGCTGCGCGCTGGTGGGACGGTCTCGGCTTCGCCGGGCGCGCGGAGCGGCTGCAGCGCTGGAAGGGCGTGCTCACCCGGCGGCTGCCGCAGTTGTGCCAGGTCGTGCGCGACGAGACCGGCAAGCCGATCGCGGACGCCCAGCTCGAGAGCGTGCTGGCGATCGAGCACATCGCGTGGGCGGCGAAGAACGCCCGCAAGGTGCTCGGCAAGCACCGCCGCTCGTCCGGCCTCCTGATGGCCAACCAGGCCGCGACCGTCGAGTACCTCCCGCTCGGCGTCGTCGGCGTGATCGGGCCCTGGAACTACCCGGTGTTCACCCCGCTCGGCTCGATCGCGTACGCGTTGGCCGCGGGCAACGCGGTGGTTTTCAAGCCGAGCGAGTACACCCCCGGTGTGGGTAAGTGGCTGGTGGACGCGTTCGCTGAGATCGTGCCGGAGCAGCCGGTGCTGCAGCTGGTGACCGGCTTCGGCGAGACAGGGGCCGCGCTGGTCGGCTCCGGCGTGGACAAGATCGCGTTCACCGGCTCCGCGGCCACCGGGAAGAAGATCATGGCCGCTGCCGCGAACACGCTGACCCCGGTGGTGATCGAGGCAGGCGGCAAGGACGCGCTGCTGGTCGACACGGATGCGGATCTCGAAGCGGCGGCTGACGCCACCGTGTGGGGCGCGTTCTCCAACTCCGGTCAGACGTGCATCGGTGTCGAGCGCGTCTACGTGCACGAACGCGTGGCCGACGAGTTCGTCGCCAAGGTGGTGGAGAAGGCGAAGAACGTGCGCGCCGGCTCGGACGAGGACGCGCAGTACGGGCCGATCACCATGCCCTCGCAGCTCTCGGTGATCCGCGGTCACATCGAGGACGCGCTGAAGCGCGGCGGGAAGGCGCTGGTCGGCGGCGTGGAGAGCGTCGGCGACCGCTACGTGCAGCCGACCGTGCTGGTCGACGTTCCGGAGGACTCCGAGGCGGTGCGCGAGGAGACGTTCGGCCCGACGGTCACCATCGCCAGGGTCCGCGACATGGACGAAGCGGTGGAGAAGGCCAACGCGACCAAGTACGGCCTCGGTTCCACGGTGTTCTCGCGGGCGCGCGGGGCTGAGCTGGCGTCGCGGCTGCGCGCGGGGATGACCGCGGTGAACGCGCCGCTGTCGTTCGCCGGCATCGCGTCGCTGCCCTTCGGCGGCGTCGGCGATTCGGGGTTCGGCCGGATCCACGGCCCGGAAGGGCTGCGCGAGTTCGCCCGCCCGAAGGCAGTGGCCCGGCAGCGGTTCACCGCGCCGCTCACGCTCACGTCCTTCTCCCGCAAGGAATCCACGGACGCGCTGGTCGCCAAGCTGGTGACCGTCCTGCACGGCAAGCGTTAAGGAGCACTGTTGCCCGGCTTCGGCGATTTCCAGCACGAGATCTACTTCGCCGGATTGTCCGGCCGCGTTCCGGACCTGCCGATGTCGTACGCGGAACTGGAAACGCGTGCGGCTCAGGCGCTTCCGCCGTCCGTACTGTCCTATGTGGCCGGTGGGGCCGGCGACGAGCGGACCCAGCGCGGGAACGTCGAGGCATTCGAGCGCTGGGGCCTGGTCCCGCGGATGTTCGTGGGCGCGAAGGAACGCGACCTGTCGGTGGACCTGTACGGGATGAAGCTGCCGTCGCCGCTGTTCCTCGCGCCGGTCGGCGTGATCGGCCTGTGCGCGCAGGACGGCCACGGCGACCTCGCGACCGCGCGGGCCAGCGCCCGAACGGGCGTGCCGATGGTCGCTTCGACACTGAGCGTCGACCCGATGGAAACGCTCGTCCCGGAACTGGGCGACACCCCGGGCTTCTTCCAGCTGTACACGCCGACTGACCGTGACGTCGCCGCCTCGCTCGTGCAACGCGCCGAGGCGGCGGGCTTCCGCGGCATCGTGGTCACGCTCGACACCTGGGTGACCGGCTGGCGGCCGCGTGACCTGTCGACGGCGAACTTCCCGCAGCTGCGCGGGCATTGCCTGGCCAACTACTTCACCGACCCGGTGTTCCGGAAACGGCTCGGCAAGGCTCCGGAGGACGACCCGGCGGCCGCCGTCGGACTGTGGGCCCAGCTTTTCGGCAACCCGTTGACCTGGGAAGACCTGCCCTGGCTGCGCTCGCTGACCAAGCTTCCGCTGCTGGTGAAAGGCATCCAGCATCCCGACGACGCCCGCCGCGCCATCGACGGCGGGGTCGACGGGATCTACTGCTCCAACCACGGCGGACGGCAGGCCAACGGCGGTCTCCCGGCACTGGACTGCCTTGCCGAAGTGGTCGATGCCTCCGGCGGCACGCCGGTGCTGTTCGACTCCGGCGTGCGTTCCGGAGCCGACGTGGTCAAGGCGCTGGCCTTGGGCGCGACGGCGGTAGGCGTCGGCCGCCCGTACGCCTGGGGGTTGTCGTTGGCTGGTGAGGACGGCGTTGTCCATGTGCTGCGTACCTTGCTCGCTGAAGCTGACTTGATCATGGCTGTGGACGGCTATCCGACCCTGGCCGACCTCACCCGCGAAGCCCTGCGGCGAGTCGGCTAGACGTTTACGCGGGCAGGAAGTACCCCTCGCTCTCGTCCCACGGGATGTCGAAATCGTCGAGGTGTACGTGCCACTGCGCGTCCGGAAGGGTGCGGCGCAACTCGGTCACCGAGCCCAGCACGTGTTCGAGGATCGGCATGACCCGGTCGAGATCGAGCGGCATCTTGGTGGACCCGGCCACGATCGCGTCCGGCTCGCCTTCCTCATACAGGAAGAGGGATTCCTCGTCCGGGTAAGGGAAAGACGACTGGCGTGTGGTGACGACGCCTTCGACAGCGGCGGTCTCGGAAGCGGTGAGCGCGGTCGCTCGGCTCGCGGTGTAGTAGAGGGAAGTGCTCATGGGCCCGACTGTAACGACGGGGTCCGACAATTCCGGGAAAACAGTCATCCGGAACAGCCCGCCCGCCTGTCGAGCAGGCAGCTACAATCGCCGCCCGTATGTGGTTTCAAGGAAAGTCCGGGCGGATCCTCGCCTGGTTGTCCGCACTCGGCGCGGTAGCCGTCGTCGCGGGCATCGCGGCCGTCATCAGCAGCGTCAACCCGGTTGACCTGCAGGTCTACCGCTTCGGTGCGGACGCGGCCGTGCAAGGCGGCGACCTTTACGGCCCGCTCCCGACCACCACAGCCGGGTCGATGCTGCCGTTCATCTACCCGCCGTTCGCCGCGATGCTCTTCTCGGCCCTGGCGCTCCCGCCGCTCTCGATCGCGTCGGTTCTGCTCGACGTCCTCTCCGCCGCGTCGCTCTGGGTCGTCCTGTACACCACGGTCCGCCGCCTGTGGCGCGACTGGAACCGCCAATCCACGGCCGTCGCCGCGTCCGCGCTCACCGTTGCGGCGCTTGCCTTCGAGCCCGTGCGCTCCACCATCGGCTTTGGACAGATCAACCTCGTCCTGATGGCCCTGGTCGCCGTGGATTGCCTGGCGCCCAACCCACGCTGGCCGCGCGGAATCCTCGTCGGCCTGGCCGCCGCGATCAAGGTGACGCCCGCTGGTTTCCTCCTTTTCTTCCTGCTCGCCAAGGATTTCCGCGCCGCCCGCAACGCACTGCTCACCGGTGCCGGAGCGACCTTGCTCGGCTTCCTGATCGCCCCGCGCGCGTCCGTCGAGTACTTCTTTGGCGGCGGCCTCACCGGTGCCGACGGCTTCAGCGGCTCGCCCTACGCGACCAACCAGACCATCCAAGGCGCCCTCAACCGCCTCGCCCTGCTGCCGCCGGCCCACGACCTGCTGTGGCTGGCGTTGTCCGCGTTCGTCCTGGTCGCCGCCGTACTTGTCATGCGGCGCGTCGACAGTTCGCTCGGCTTCGTCGTCAACGCGGCGGCGGTGCTCGTCCTGTCCCCGATTTCCTGGTCGCACCACTGGGTTTGGGTGGTGCCCGCGACGCTCATCCTGGCCGCCCGCGTCCGCACGCTTCGGGCCGCCGCCGCGTTGGCCGCGGGCGCGTCGGTTTTCATCGCCGCGCCGCACACTTTCGTGCCCTCCAGCGGGATGCGGGAACTCGCGTGGGAACCGTGGCAGCACTTAGTCGGCGACGCCTATGTCCTTCTCGGCTTGGGTTTCCTTGCCTGGCAACTGTTCGCGGTGCAGTTCGCGCGGGTTCCCGAACTCGAACGGGTCGGTTAGGCGGAACCGGGCCAAACCAGCGTCACCAGGTCCCGGCCGGACGACCCGAGATCTGGTGGCATCTCCGGATCTATCCCCATCTCCAGCAGGGCTCGCTCGACCTCGCCGGCAGCGTCGGCAGGCAAGCACAACCGCCGCCGTACGACGTCCACTGTGGACGCGAACTCCGCGTACTCAGGCTCCGGCGGCCGCCGCCATTCCACGACTTCCGGCTCGATCCCCACTTCCGCGAGCGCCGCGAGACAGTCCCCGGCCGTCGGTCCAGCCGGTCGCTCGATGCCGTGAAACCGTTGCCACAAGGGATTAAGCTCAGTCAACGGATGCCGCGCGGCCGTCTCGACCACCACCCGCCGCCTCGCCGCCGCGGTGAGTGCCGCGGCGAACGGAGCCAGGTCGGGGACGTTGTAAACCACGTTCCCGCACACGACAACGTCCGCCACACCGGCTTCGTCGGCAAGATCGGGCCACCGGCCGGACAACAGCCGATGCTCCACCCCTGCGGCCCGCTCGGCGAACGCCGCGAGCAGCTCGTCGTCGGTGTCCAACGCCGTCACCGCGGTGACGTTCGACCGGCCGACCAGGGGCAGGCTCGCCGCCCCGGCCGCCGCGCCGATGTCGAGCACCGTGCCTGGCTCCTGCAACGCTTCGGCGGCCAGCTGATAGGTCGCCCCGATCGGTGCGGCGATCTGCTGATCGGCTCGCCGCAGGAACACCTCGCGCGGCAGGACCCACGGCGATTCCGGAGGGTGCACGGTGTCCGGAATCGCCCAGGCGGCAAGGAGATCCCGCCAGGTTGACAGAGCGGTCATCGAGCCCGAATCAGATCAGCCGCCTTTTCCGCCACCATGATCGTCGGTGCGTTCGTGTTCCCGCGCGGCACCACGGGCATCACCGAAGCGTCTACCACCCGCAGCCCCGTAACCCCGCGCACCTTGAGATCCGGGTCGACCACCGCGTGCTCGCCGCTGCCCATCGCGCACGTGCCGACCGGGTGGTACAGCGTCTGCGTGTTCTGCCGGACGTGCTCGGTCAACGCCTCGTCCGACAGCTCATGCGTCGCCGGCAGGAACGGCCGGTCCAGGAACTTCGCCAGCGGACCCGACCGTCCGATCTCGATCAGGGACCGCAAAGCGGACTTCACCGATTCCAGATCGATCGACTCCGCGTAGTAAGCCGGGTCGATTTCCGGCTTCCACAACGGATTCGCCGACTTCAGCCGCAGCCGCCCGCGGCTCGCGACGTCGACCAGCGTGGCCGCCGACGTGAAGCCCGGACACATGGGCTCGCGCATTCCGTTGTCGTAGAACAACGTCGGGGCCACGTGGATCTGCATGTCCGGCGCGGCCAGCCCGTCACGGGTCGAGTAGAACGCGCCCGCCTCGCCGATGTTCGACGCGAGCGGGCCGCGTTTGGTCAGCTGGTAGCGCACCAGTCCGGCGGGTGTCGCGGAGTCCGCGATGTCGGTCGTGCCCTTCGTCGACCAGATCACGCCGACCGCCGGGTGGTCGTGCAGGTTGTCGCCGACGCCGGGCAGCGCGGCGACCACGTCGATGCCCAGTTCGCGCAGATGTTCGGCCGGACCGACGCCGGACAGCATCAGCAACTGCGGCGAGTTGATCGCCCCGCCGGACAGCAGCACTTCGGCGTCCGCCCGGACCGTCGTCGGCACGCCCTTGTCGAGATAGGACACCCCGACCGCTCGGGTGCCCTCGAAAACCACCCGCGTGACCTGCGCGTTCGTCCGCACGGTCAGGTTCGGCCGCGACAACGCGGGCCGCAGGTAAGCGTCCGCGGTGGACCAGCGGCGGCCGCGCTTGCAGGTGACCTGGTAGAGCCCGGCCCCCTCCTGCGACTCGCCGTTGAAGTCGTCGGTGTGCTTGAGCCCCCACGCGACCGCGCTGTCCACCCACGCGTGCGACAGCTCGTGGGTGAACCGCCGGTCCTCGACGTGCAGCGGGCCGTCCGTGCCGTGCAGCGGGCCGCCGAGGCGCTGGTTGCCCTCGGCGCGCTTGAAGTACGGCAGCACGTCGTCCCAGCCCCAGCCGGTGGCTCCGTGCGCATCGCGCCAGCCGTCGTAGTCGGCGCGGTTGCCGCGGATGTAGATCATCGCGTTGATCGACGAGCAGCCGCCGAGCATCCGGCCGCGCGGCCAGTACTCCTTCTTGCCGGTGTGCTTCTGCTCGACGGTCTCGTAGTTCCAGTCCCACTTCGTCTTGAACAGCGACGCGAACGCCGCCGGGATCCGGACCTCGTCCGCGGTGTCCTCGCCGCCGGCCTCGAGCAGCAGCACCCGCGCGGACGGGTCCTCGCTCAGCCGGTTCGCCAGCACGCAGCCCGCGCTGCCCGCGCCGACGATCACGTAGTCGAAGGAGTCCTGCTCTGGCACGCTGCCTCCCGGTGGTGTTGACACCCTGTCAACGACACATCATGGCGCAGGTCACGCTACGCGCAAGTCGCCGGAAAACCGATCAGTCAGAAGTGGCATCGAAGACGGTGACGCACGCGCCGTCCGCCGCGTCGTCGTCGGTCTCCACCCGGCCCTCTCCGGTCACGTCGTCCACCTTGGTGTCGCGGCGTCCGTGCCGTTCTTCACCGGGGGCCGCGGCTTCGGATCCGTCGACAGGCTGGCCAGCGGAGCCGGTTCGCCACCCGATTTGGTGTCGCGCGCACACCAGCTTTGAGTTGGCGACCGACTGGGGCCAGTTGCTCCGGCGTTCCTTGCGGCGGGTGGTTCACGTCTCCCCCTCGATACCGGTCTGTCTGCCGAGCAGGCCAGTGAAGTACGCTTCCAGTGCACCCACGACCTGCAGAAATAAGGAGCAGCCAGCCGTGGCTCGAGTCGTTGTCGACGTCATGCCCAAACCCGAGATCCTCGACCCGCAGGGCCAGGCGGTGGCGCGTGCGCTGCCGCGGCTCGGCTTCTCCGGGGTCGCCGACGTGCGCCAGGGGCGGCACTTCGAACTCGAGGTCGACGACGACGTCGATGACGAGACGCTGGCCAAGATGGCCGAGGGCTTCCTCGCCAACCCGGTGATCGAGCAGTGGACCATCCGGCGGGTGGAGGCGTGAGCGCCCGCATCGGCGTCATCACCTTCCCCGGCACGCTCGACGACGGCGACGCCGCCCGCGCGGTCCGCTACGCCGACGCCGAGGCGGTTTCGCTCTGGCACGCCGACGACGACCTCAAGGGCGTCGACGCGGTTGTCGTCCCCGGCGGCTTCTCCTACGGCGACTACCTGCGCGCCGGCGTGATCGCCCGCTACGCGCCGGTGATGTCCTCGGTCATCGACGCCGCGCACAAGGGCATGCCGGTGCTCGGCATCTGCAACGGCTTCCAGATCCTGTGCGAGGCCGGCCTGCTTCCCGGCGCGATGATCCGCAACGTCGGCCTGCACTTCGTGTGCCGCGACCAGTGGCTGCGCGTGGACAACAACGCCACCGCGTGGACCACGCGCTACGAGGCGGGCGCGGAGATCCTGATCCCGCTCAAGAACAACGACGGCTGCTACGTCGCCGACCAGTCCACTGTGGACATGCTGGAGGCGGAGGGCCGGGTCGCGTTCCGCTACGTCGGCGGCAACCCGAACGGCTCCCGCAACGACATCGCGGGCGTCACCAGCGAGAACGGCCGCGTGGTCGGTCTCATGCCGCACCCGGAGCACGCGATCGACGCGCTCACCGGTCCGTCCGACGACGGTCTCGGCATGTTCTACAGCGCGGTCGACGCGCTCGTGAAGGCCTGAGCCAAGCACCGAAAAGGGGCCCCGGGAAACTTCCCGGGGCCCCTTTCGCGTTACTTGCTGTGGTCGCTGGAGAGCCAGCGCTCGGTGCGCACCCGCACCAGCACCGAGTTCTCCGTCAGCGAGCCCTCGACGAACTTCCGCGCCTCAGCCTCGGGCGCGTACCGCGAGGCGATGGCGAGCGCCTGCTCCTCCGTCGGAGCCGAGGACCGGTCCACGACCGGACCGGACACCGTCACGTACTTGTACGGCTGGGTTTCCTGCTGCACCGTGAGGCTCAGCTTGCCCGCCGCCTCGATCGCCCGGTCCTTCGCCGACCCGCGGTCCATCCAGATCAGCAGTTCGCCGCCGGGCTCGTAGTCGTACCAAACCGGCACGGCGAGCGGGGCCGCGCCTTCCCGGCCGATCGACAGCACGCCCACTCGCTGCTCCGCGAGGAACTTCTCTCGTTCGTCCACCGTCATGACCGCCATCCGGCGTCACCCCCAGGCTAGGAAGATCAGGATCCGCTTGAGGCCAACGCCGGACGCCTGGCGGACATTCCGGTCTCGGGGCTCGGGCCGGGACGGCCGTGCTCAGCCGAGCCGGAAGACCAGTGCCGTGGACTGCGCGGTGTAGATCGCGCGGACTCCGTAAACGACCCCGTCTGCCCAGAACAAGCGGCAGAACCACGGTGCCAAGCTGCGATTGCCGGGACCCGTGAGCGAGACCGTGCGCACGGGTGTCACAGCTCCGGTGTCCAGGGAGAACTTGACGATGTGCTGATCAGGACCGTCCTGGCCGGCGGAGACCACGGCGATCACCTGCCCGTTGTCCACCGCGAGCGGCGCCGCGACAATGCCGCCGCCGGGTGCCGGGACTTCCCAGCGTTTGGCGCCGGTGCGGAGGTCGAACGCGGCGAGGCGGTTGGGCTTCTGCGGGCTGGTCAGCGCGATCATCGTGGTGCCCGTGACGAGTGCTCGCGAACGTCGATGTGACGTGCCATTGGAGGCCCCGCTCAGGCTGTAGCCGAATCCGTCGTCGCCCATGAAGCCGTTCAACGCGTCTCCGGCATCGATGGTGGAAACCGGTTCGAGCGAGTCGTCGAGAGTTGCGTACATCCCTTTCGATGCGTCGCTGACGTAGGCGACCAGCGGCGACGCGCTCACCCACGCCATCGTGAGGTAGGACTTGCTCTTCACGAACTCGTTGTGCTGCTTGGTTTTCCCGGTCGCGGGATCGACGGCAACGGCGACGTACAAGCTGTCGCCGGCGTCCTTGGCGCTGCAGTGGGACAGCAGCACGAAGTCCGCGCTCCGCGGCAGCCCGTCCGACGGGATGCAGTTCGAGTACACCTTCTCGTCGGTCGGTGGCGTGACCTCGGACCAGCGGACGGCGCCGGTGGCCGCGTCCAGCCCGAGCAGTTGCTGGTAGTGCACGACCACGACCGAACCGCCGACGATCTCCAGCACTGCGTGCTCGTCGAGTTTCGCCTGCGACGGGCTCCCCGACGAGGTGATGGGCATCGCCCGCTGCCACAGCAGCTTTCCCGCGTTGACATCCAGTACAGCCGCGCTCGAACAGAGATCCCCATAACCGACGGCGATGTGATTGTCG
The DNA here is from genome assembly GCF_029087445.1 of Amycolatopsis sp. La24. NCBI lineage: Bacteria > Bacillati > Actinomycetota > Actinomycetes > Pseudonocardiales > Pseudonocardiaceae > Amycolatopsis > Amycolatopsis sp. La24. The sequence continues at coordinate 101,069 of NZ_JARACH010000017.1, read as the reverse complement.
ACGACAGAGGTGCTCGCCCCGCAGAAATGGCCGGCGGGGGAGGGGATCCGCCAACGTTCCTTTCCGTCGCTCCGTGCGTACGCGACCGCATAGGTGTCGTTCACCAGCACCAGATCGTCGCCCACGACCCAGGAATCGATGCCGATGTCGTACGGCGGGACCCGGTCCGCTCCCAGCTGCCACGGACCTGGCTGGGACACCGCGATCGCGTGACCGGACACCGTGCCCCTGTTGAGCGCGAGCGGTACCGCGATCGCCGCGATGACCACGGCTGCCAGAAATGCCGAGATTCCGAGGAAGGCCCGCCGGCCACCCTTTTTGTCAGTCACTACCCGCTCCCCCCTTAGATGCGCGTAGTGTATTTGGGGAAATCTGATTCCCCCAAAGTTCCGCCACAGTTTTCACCGCTTCGGATTTGTCGACCGGGAATCGCGCTTCAGCTTGCCGCCGCGACCAGTCGCGAGTACGGGCCGCCCGCCGCGATCAGGTCCTGGTGCGGGCCGAGTTCGGTGATGGTGCCGCCCTCGACCACCGCGACCCGGTCCGCCGCCGCGGCCGTGTGCAGCCGGTGCGCGATCGCGATCACCGTGCGGCCTTCGAGCACCGCGTTCAGCGACCGTTCCAGCTCGCGCGCCGAACCGGTGTCCAGCAGCGACGTCGCCTCGTCCAGTACCAGCGTGTGCGGGTCGGCCAGGACGACCCTGGCCAGCGCCAGTTGCTGCGCGAGACCGGCCGGAACCGCGTACGCGCCCGAGCCGAGCTTGGTGTCCAGCCCGTCCGGCAGTCCGGCCGCCCACTCCTCGGCGCCGGCGGATGCGAGCGCGTCCAGCAGTTCCTCGTCGGTCCAGTCCTCGCCGCCGCGCCGGGCAGGCAGGGCCAGGTTTTCCCGCAGCGTCCCGGAAAACGTGTGGTGTTCCTGCGTCAGCAGCAGCACCTCGCCGCGCAGCACGTCGTCCGCGAGCGTCGACACCTCGGTGCCGCCGACCCGGATCGAACCCGCCGTCGGGGCCGAGATCCCGGCCAGCAGCCTGCCCAGCGTCGACTTGCCCGCACCGGACGGTCCGACGATCGCCAGCCGTTCCCCTCGCGGAACGCTCAGGCTGATGCCGTGCAGCACCTCGCGGTCTGAGGTGTAGCCGAACCGGACTTCGCGCACCTCGATGTCGCGCCCGCGCGGCACGTCGGCGACCTTGTCCGCCGATTCGGCTGGCTGCACGCCGATGATCCGGCGCGTCGCGGCTATCGCGACCTGCAAATCCTCCAGCCAGAACAGCGCCTCGCTGAGCGGAGCGGTCATCGCCTGCGCGTACGCCAGCATCGTCGTGATCGTGCCGAGCCCGGCCCAGCCCTGGCTGTAGGCGAACAAGCCCAGCAGCAGGAGCGCCGCGATCGGCAGCACGTAGCTGATTTCGAGCGACGGCAGCCAGCGCATCTGCAGCGCCCGCATCCGGCGTTCGCCGAGCGTCGCCTGGTCGAGTGCGTGGTACCCGGCGCGGACCCGCCGTTCGGTGAGGCTGAGCGCCTCCGAGGTCCGCGCGCCCTCCACGGTCTCGTGGGTGGTCGATTGCAGGTCGCCCCAGCGGTCGAGCATCCACGCGAACGCGCTCGGGATCTTCCGCTGGTACCAGATGTTCACCGGCACCAGGATCGGGATCGCCACCAGCAGGGCCAGCGCGAGCAGCGGCGACGTCACGATCATCGCGATGGTGGTGAACAGCACCGTCACCGCGGCGATCAGGATTTCCGGCGCGGCGAACCGCACCGCGACGTCCAGCCGGTTGATGTCGCTGGTCGCCCGGCTGAGCAGGTCGCCGGTGCCGGCCGCCTCGACGGTGCCCAGCGGAAGGCCGAGCGCGTTCGTGACGAACCGTTCGCGGGTCTGCGCGAGCACCCGTTCGCCGAACATCCGGCCGCGCAGCCGCGCCGCCTTCCTCGCCCACGCCTGCAGCACGAGCACCGCCACGAACGCGACGGCCAGCAGATCGACCCGCAGCGTCGTGCCGTGCTCGACGACGCCGTCCACGAGCCTGCCGAGCAGTTGCGGCCCGGCCAGCCCGACCACGGTGGCCAGGCAGAACAGCCCGAGCATCACGGAAAACTCGCGCCGGTGCTCGACCGCCACGCGTTTCGCCCAGCGCCGCACTTCGCGTTTCGACGCCAGCGGGAGCCGCGTCGTCATACCGTCACTGCCTTTCCGTGCACGACCTCGTCGGCCACGTTCCTCCACAGTGGACTCTGGCTGAACACCACCGTGGTCCTGCCGGTCCGCAATTCCTTGGCGCGCTGGGTGATCCGGGCTTCGGTGTGCGCGTCGACCGCCGACGTCGGCTCGTCGAGCAGCAGCACGTCAGGGTCGATCGCCAGCGCGCGGGCCAGGCTCAGCCGCTGTCGTTGCCCGCCGGACACCTCGCGGCCGCGTTCGCCGATCAGCTCGTCAACGCCACGCGGCAGGGCCTCGATGATGTCCTCGGCGTCCGCCGCGTGCAGCGCCGCGAAGATGTCGACCCCGCGCGGGTGCTCCGGGGTCAGCTGATCGCGCAGCACCCCGGAAAACCACAGGTCCTGGTTGTGCGCGTACACCACGCGCCTGCGCAGTTCGGCGAGCGCGACGCGATCCGCGGGCACCCCGCTGACCAGCACCTGTTCGCCCTCGTCCGCGTCGGCGAACCGGCTCATCCGCGCGGCGATCGCCTCCGCCTCGGCACCAAGATCGACCACGGTCAGCTTGCCCGGCGCGATCCGGATGCCGCTGGCGGTGTCCACCAGCTCCAGCGGACCGTCCGGCAGCGGCAGCGGCGACACCGGCTCGGCGAGCTTCGGCCGCAGGGCCAGCAGCCCGCACACCTTGCGCGCCGCGACCAGGCCCGAGCTGAGCGAGCTGACCTGTTCGGTCGCCGTGGCGACCGGCACTACCAGGAACGCCGAGAGACCGTAGAACGCCACCAGTTCGCCGACGCTGATCGTGCCGTCGAGCGCGAGCCGCGCGCCCAGCCAGGTGATCGCCACCGTGACCAGCCCCGGCAGCAGGACCTCCGCGCCTGCCAGCCAGGATTCGCTGCGCCCGACCTCGACGCCGGAGCGCCGCACCAGCTGGCTCGCGTCGCGGAACCGGGCGAGGAATCGCCGTTCGCCGCCGACGCCGCGCAGGATCCGCAGCCCGGACACGATGTCCGCGCCGAGTGCGTTCACCTCGCTCAGGTTCTCCCGCTGCGCGGTTTTCCGCTTCTGCAGCGGCGCGAGCAGCGGACCGATGCCGAGCACCGCGAGCGGGACGCCGACCAGCGCGACCGTGCCCAGCACCGGCGAGGTGCCGAGCATCGCGATCCCGATGACCACGAACGCCACGATCGAACCGAACGTGCGGCCGATGACCTCGAACGCGTTGCCGACCCAGTTCATGTCCGACGACGTGACCGCGACGACGTTGCCGGTGGTGGTGGCGTCGCGCAGGGACGCGCCGAGCCGGGTCGTGTGGTCGGTGACCAGGCGCTGGGTGGAGCCCGCCCCGTGGATCCACATGCCGTACGACGCGAAGTGCAGCCCGGTGCCGAGCAGCGCCTGCGTCACGCCGAGCACGCCCGCGAGCAGCGCCCAGCGCCACAGCGCGGACGAGTCGCCGTCGGCGATCGCCCCGACGCCCCGGCCGATCACCAGCGGCAGCAGGGCGCTCGGCAGCGACCAGCCGGCCCCGGTGACGATCGCGGCGAGGACGAGCCCCGGCCGTGCGCGCAGGACCGCCAGCAGATACCGGACCGGCGTCGGACGTTCCGGGAGCCGGATGTCGGGGAAGCGGTACGTGGCGGAAAGCACGATCATTGACGCTAAGCCGCCGGGAGGCTCCGGCGCGACTCATTTATGCCCCGCGCGAGCAGGCCGGGCGGCTGTGGGTGTGACCCGGCCGACACGTAGTCTTAAGGCCGTGGCGAACCCTGACACGGATACCGTGACCAGCACAGTTGACACCACCGCAGTGGCCGCGGCGACCCCGGAAACGAGCCAGCCGTACGTCGAACTCGGCCTCGCCGAAGACGAGTACGCGCGGATCCGGGAAATCCTCGGCCGCCGGCCCACCGACGCCGAGCTCGCGATGTACTCGGTGATGTGGAGCGAGCACTGCTCCTACAAGTCCTCGAAGAAGCATCTGCGCTACTTCGGCGAAACCGCCACCGACGAGATGAAGGCCAAGATGCTGGCCGGCATCGGCGAGAACGCGGGCGTGGTCGACATCGGCGACGGCTGGGCGGTCACCTTCAAGGTGGAAAGCCACAACCATCCGTCCTATGTGGAGCCGTACCAGGGCGCGGCCACCGGCGTCGGCGGCATCGTGCGCGACATCATGGCGATGGGCGCGCGGCCGCTCGCGGTGCAGGACGCGCTGCGCTTCGGCCCGGCCGACGCGCCGGACACCAAGCGCGTGCTCCCCGGCGTGGTCGCGGGCGTCGGCGGCTACGGCAACTGCCTCGGCCTGCCGAACATCGGCGGCGAGCTGGTCTTCGACCCCTCCTACGCGGGGAACCCGCTGGTCAACGCGCTGTGCGTCGGGGCGATGCGCACCGAGGACCTGCACCTGGCGTTCGCCTCCGGTTCGGGCAACAAGATCATCCTGTTCGGCGCGCGCACCGGTCTCGACGGCATCGGCGGCGTGTCCGTGCTCGCCAGCGACACCTTCTCCGGCGACGAATCCGCGTCCGGCCGGCGGAAGCTGCCCAGCGTGCAGGTTGGCGACCCGTTCACCGAGAAGGTGCTCATCGAGTGCTGTCTCGACCTGTTCCGCGAGAAGCTGGTCGTCGGCATCCAGGACCTCGGCGGGGCCGGGCTGTCGTGCGCGACGTCCGAGCTGGCCGCGGCCGGTGACGGCGGCATGCACATCTACCTCGACCGGGTTCCGTTGCGCGCCACCGGGATGACGCCCGCCGAGGTGCTCTCCAGCGAATCGCAGGAGCGCATGTGCGCGGTCGTCGCGCCGGAGAACGTCGAGGCGTTCATGGCGGTCTGCGCCAAGTGGGACGTCATCGCCACCGACATCGGCGAGGTCACCGACGGCGAGCACCTCGTCATCACCTGGAACGACGAGATCGTGGTCGACGTGCCCGCGCACACCGTCGCGCACCAGGGCCCGGTGTACGACCGCCCGATCGAGCGCCCGGCGTTCCAGGACGGCCTCGTCGCCGACACCTCCGCGAAGCTCCCGCGCCCGTCGACGCCCGAGGAACTGCGCGCGGACTTCCTGAAGCTCATCGCGTCGCCGAACCAGGCGTCGAAGGAATGGGTGACCGCGCAGTACGACCGCTACGTGCGCGGCAATTCGGTGCTGTCCCAGCCGTCCGACTCCGGCATGATCCGGATCGACGAGGAGAGCAACCGCGGCGTCTCGGTGGCCACCGACTGCAACGCGAAGTTCGTCTACCTCGACCCGTACCGCGGCGCGCAGCTCGCGCTGGCCGAGGCGTACCGGAACGTCGCCACCGGCGGCGCGACCCCGGTCGCGGTGTCCGACTGCCTCAACTTCGGCGCCCCGACCGACCCGGGCGTGATGTGGCAGTTCGAGCAGGCCGTGCACGGTCTCGCCGACGCGTGCGTCGAGCTGGGCATCCCGGTCACCGGCGGCAACGTCAGCTTCTTCAACCAGACCGGCGACACGGCGATCCTGCCGACCCCGGTGATCGCGGTGCTCGGCGTGATCGACGACGTCACCCGCCGCATCCCCACCGGCATCGGCGCGGAAGCGGGCGAGACGCTGCTGCTGCTCGGCGACACCCACGACGAGCTGGACGGTTCGGCCTGGGCCCGCGAACTGCACGGGCACCTCGGCGGCGTTCCGCCCCGGGTGGACCTGGCCCGCGAAAAGCTGCTGGCCGACGTCCTGGTCGCCGGTTCGCGCGACGGCATGATCTCCGCCGCGCACGACCTCGCCGACGGCGGTCTGGCACAGGCGCTCACCGAGACTGTCCTCATTGGACAGTGCGGGGCCCGGGTGTTCCTCGACCGCGACCAGGACCCGTTCGTGCAGCTGTTCTCCGAGTCGTCCGGCCGCGTGCTGGTGGCGGTCCCGCGCACGGAAGAGCTGCGGTTCACCGAAATGTGCACCGCGCGCGGCCTGCCGTGGCGCAAGACCGGTGTCGTCGACCCGGATTCCGGAACGCTGGAGATCCAGGGCGTCACCGAGTTCTCCCTTGAAGAACTGCGCGAGACCTGGGAGAAGACCCTTCCGGCGCTGTTCGACTGAGCCCTCGTGAGTGCCGGTGCGGACCGGCGCCGGCACTCACGAGCGGAAGGTGACCACCTCCGCCAGCTCTGCCCGCGGAATCGCCGGCCGGGGCTCGTCGGGATCCGCGTACCCGATCGACATGCCGCAGCCGAGGACGTATCCGGGCGGCGGCTCCGCGATCTCCGTGACGCTCCGGTGGTACCGGCCCCACGCGATCTGCGCGCAGCTGTCGAGCCCTTCCTTGCGCAGCAGCAGCATCACGGTCTGCAGGAACATCCCCGCGTCCAGCCATTGCGGCGGAAGCATCTGCTCGTTCAGGTAGCAGAAAAGCGCGACTGGAGCACCGAAGCAGTCCCAATTCCGGACCCGGACCCGCTCCCGGCCCGCGTAATCCTCCCGCGCGACCCCGACCGCGCCGTAGCGCAGCGCGCCCAGCTCCTCGATCCGCCGCGCGTACCGCTCGGGCAACACTTGCGGATAGGGCAGCACCTGGGGCGGATCGCCGGTGTCGCCGTCCGCGATGCGCTGCCCGACCAGGTATTTCAGCTCGGCCAGCTTCGCGCCGGTCAGGACGTAAATCCGCCACGGCTGCAGATTTCCCCCAGAAGGGGCGCGCAGGGCCGTGGCGAGGACTCGGGTCAGGACTTCGCCGGGTACCGGCTTGCCGAGAAAGCCGCGGACAGACCGCCGGGAACGCACCGCTTCGTAGACGTCCACGGTTTCTTGATGCTACTCAGATCGGCACCGCGACATAGCCGCCATTCTGCGGATCCAGCTTCCAGCCGTCCGGCAGCGCTGCCTCCACCGGACCGGAGAACGCCGCCCCGTCGAAAAGGACTTCCTTCGCGAAGGTCGCGCCCTTGAAGGTGGTCGGACCGGCGAACGTGGTGTGGGAGAAATTGGCCCGTTCCGAGAATTCGGTACCGGAGAACCAGGCCCGGTCGAGAAAAGTCGCGTTGCGGCAACGGAAAACGCCCACCAGGCGGCCGGGACCCGTGCCCGCCGCGGTGAAATAAGCCTGCCCAGTGAAGACAGAGCCGCTGAGGTTCGTGCTGCTGTACAGCGAAGCGTGCCGCAGCAGCAGGCCACCGATCCGGCGGCGGGAAAGGTCGAAATACTCCAGGACCGCGCCGGTCAGATCGAGGTCCGGACCCGGTCCGTCCACATCGGACGGTGGCAGCAGATCCCGGATCAGCCGTTGCGCGGTGAGCCGCACCTGCAGCTCGCGTTCCTGCTCGGGCGTAACTTCATCATTGTCATAGCGGCCGTGCATGAACGGCCGCCGCAGATAAGAACACAGCACGTCCAGCACGGTCTGCCGATACTCCGGCCGCGTCCGCGCCAGCCCGGCCAGCGCGTGCAACGCGCCGACCCGCACCTGATCGGCCTCGTGCCCCAGCAATTCGACCGACTTGGCGAACCGCTCGTCGGAGATCCGCTCGCGGTCGACGTCGTGCCGCTGCTGCTCGATCGCCTGTCGCGCCTCCTCGACGCGGCGGCGGCGATCGTTGAGCCACAACGCGTACAACGCCACGACCGCGCCACCGGCGAGACCGGCGGTTTTCAACGCTTCACTACGGCTTGTCGCGGGGTCGGCGAGCAACCAGCCACCGACCCCGCACAGCAGTGCCACGGACGCGATCAACGTCCACAGCAGCGGCGAGCGCACCGGGTCAGAACGCGAGGATCAGGTACAGCCCCACACAGTAGCCGCCACTGCGGTTCATGATGACCATCGTGCCGCTGGCGTCCTTGCCCGACAGCTTGCCGGTGATCCGGGCGCTCGTCGTGGCGCTGCCCGCGGTGACCTTGCTCAGCGTGAGCTGCGGGTCGCCGCTGGTGGTCTCGTCGATGCTGCGCTTCGACATGCTCTCGGTGCCCTGGCAGGCCATCGCGGTCGCGCCCGCCGCGTCCTTGGCGTTGAGCTTCGCGAGGAAGTCGTCGATGACCTGCTTCGCCTCGCCCGACGCGCCGCCCGAATCGGGGTCGTCGCTCGAATCCGTGGACGGCGACGACGAGTCGCTCGGCAGCGGAGCCTCCGACGACTGCGACGGGGCCGGGGCGGGCGGCTGCGCCTGTGTGGTGCCCTTGTCGTCCTTGCTGAGGAAGAACCCCGGCGCGACGAACCCGGTGATGCCGAGCGCGACCACCACGACGACCGCGACGGCGATGCCGATCCACAGGCCGGTCTTGTTGTTCTTCGGCGGCTCGCCGCCCGGTCCGCCCGGGTATTGCCCCTGGTCCCAGCCCTGCTGCGGGAACTGCTGGGTGCCGCCGTAGGGCTGCTGCTGGTACCCCGGGTACTGCTGCTGAGCGTTCGGGTCCCAACCCTGCTGCTGGGCGTTCGGGTCCCAGGCGGGCTGCTGCTGGGGGTTCGGGTATCCGCCCGGCTGCTGGGCCTGGTTGGGGTCCCACCCCGGCTGCTGCGGCACCCCGCCCGAGCCGGGCTGCTGCCAGCCCTGGCCGTAGGGGTCCCCGCCCTGTCCGGGCTGCGGTGGGTAAGTCATGTCCGGTTCCGCCTTCCTGCTGCACCGACTCGCGCCGCGGTCTGACGCCCCGCCGGCCCAGGCGGTTCCGTCTCCGCCCCAGGTCTGCATTGTGCAAGGCGGGCAAAGCTCGCACAAAAGCGGCTCCCGGCCGCCCCGCCCGGCAGGAGGAGGGGAGAACCGGGAGCCGCGTCCGTGCGCGCCCTCAGGTCAGCCGTTGGCGAGTGCCTGCAGCCGGTCGTAGGCGCCGTTGAACGTGTCCTGGTCCAGCGGGCTCGAGGTGTACTGCCACACGGTGTAGTAGCCCCAGTTGTACGGAAGCGTTCCGGCCGAGGACGCGTACCGCGCGACCCACAGCGGCGCAGTGCTGGAGAAATCGCCGCTGACGCACTGGTTCCACCAGTTCGTCGACGTGTAGATCACCGGCCAGCGGCCCGTTTTCGCGTGATAGGTGTCGTGGAAGTCCTTGATCCACGCCGTCATCGACGCCTTGCTCAGCCCGTAACAGGTCGCGCCGTAGGGGTTGTACTCCATGTCCAGCGCGCCGGGCAGCGTCTTGCCGTCCCCTGACCAGCCGCCGCCGTGCGCGACGAAGTAGGTCGCCTGTGCCGCTCCGCTCGAGGTGTTCGGGGTGGCGAAGTGGTAGGCGCCGCGGATGAAGCCCTGGTTGTAGGAACCGTTGTACTGCTGGGCGAAGTACGGGTTCGTGTAGTTCGTGCTCTCGGTCGCCTTGGTCCAGACGAATCGCTTGCCCTGGCCCCACCAGTTGGCCCAGTTGACGTTGCCCTGGTAGCTGGCGACGTCCATGCCCGCGACGGTGGCCGCCACCTGGTTCGGCAACGCGGCGGCGGGTTGCGGTTGCTGTGCGGCGGCTTTCGTCTCGGGAGTGGAGTGATCCCCCTCGACGCGCCGGATCTGCGACCCCATGGTGTGGTTGTTCGCCTGGATGTCGGCGTTGACGGAGTTGATCTCCCGCGCGGAAAGCGGGGAAGCCGCCGGGGCGGCGGTCGCCTCGGTCGAAGCGCCGAGCAGGAGCGCGACAACCGGGACGGTCAGAGCGGAAAGCAGCGCGCCGCGCCGCCCTCTTCGGGAAGTGGACATCGTCGATCCCTTCACAGATACCCTCGCGGAGGGCGGCTATGTGCAGGTAGCCGCCACGGGGGAGATTCTTGAGGACGAATCGTCGTTTGTCATCAAGTTCCGTGAAGATGAATGGGCGAGTGGGTGATTTTCATCGAGCGGTGATGACTAATTCGTGACCGCGTCACGAACGTTCACCCGAATGCCAGATTGCGCAGGGCTGACTGGGTTCCGTTGAGCCAGTTCTGGTCGCCGGGCAGGGCGCCGCTGTTCGAGAACTGCCAGATGGCGTGCTGTCCCCAGCCCGCGGGGAGTTCGCCGATGAAGGAGTTGTAGCGCGCGATCCAGAGCGGATTCCCTCCGAAAGAAGGGTTGTTTCCGGTGCAGCGTTTCCACCAGCTGGTCGACGTATAGATCGTCGGCAGCCGTCCGGTGCGGGCGCGATAGGTGTCGGAGAACGCGCGGACCCACGCGACCATCCCGTTGGCGTCCTTGCCGTAACACGTTTCGCCGTAGGGGTTGTATTCCATGTCGAGTGCGCCGGGCAGCGTCTTGCCGTCGGCCGACCAGCCGCCGCCGTGCGCGAGGAAGTAGTTGGCCTGCGCGGCGCCGTCGGACACGTCCGGGCGCGCGAAGTGGTAGGCGCCGCGGACGATGCCGGCTTGGTAGGAACCGTTGTACTGCTGGGCGAACTGCCCGCTGACGAACCCGGTGCCCTCGGTCGCTTTCACGTACACGAACTTCGCGCCCGCTCCCGCCGCGGCGGGCCAGTCGACCGGGCCCTGGTGTCCGCTGACGTCGTGGCCGAGGTACTGGTCTTGTGTCGTGTACGAGATGTTCGGCGCTCCCAGAACGCCTTCGTGCTTCGCGATTTGCGAACCGGCGTAGTTGTCCGCGGCCCCGGCGTAGCTCGGTGCCGCCTGCGCCGTTTCGCACAGGGACGTGCCGGTGATCCCGGCGAAGAGAACCGCGCTCCAGCGCAGCAGCAGATGACGCTTCACCCAGGGCTCCTCACCGGACGCGTGTACTCCTACTGCGTCACGATGCCCGGGCGAGCGGGTTTCGGCGAATCATGATCACTCGGCAGTGTGGTCTGCCCAGGTCAGCGCCGTTCTTCGGCCAGCGCCTTCATCAGGTGCTCGGCCGGCACGACGGCGGTGATCAGGTCGTGCGGGTTGACCGCGAGCGGATGTCCGGCGAGCAGCCCGACGATGTCGCGGCCGAGCACCGCGCGGGCGTGCGGCCATTCGCGCGGCACCAGCGACTTCGACGTGTACGCCGGGACCATGACCCGTCCGTCGGCGTTGTGGAAGCCGATCACCGTGCGCTGCACCGGGGACAGGGCGTAGACCAGCAGCGTCGAATCGAGGATGACGCGCGGCAGGTCCTCGGCGGGCCGGTGTTCGGTCCGGACCATTTGCAGCAGCCGCTCGAGTTCGTTGCGCGGCTCGGGAAAACCGAGCGCCTTCGGCGAGGGCCGGTACCGGTCGTTGGGGTGGAAGTCCTCGACGACCTCTCCCGTCCCGTTCACCGGATACGCGCCGACGACCGCCCACGACGGCACCGGACCGCGGGCGTCGAAGGCCTCGTCGATGACATACAGCCAGCTGTTCGGGTTCGTCCGCGCGTTGGCCCGCATCTCGGGAGTGATCTCGGGTTTTCCCTGCGGCCCGCGGCGGGGGTACGCGTTCCGGCGCGCGCGTTTGCCCGCCGGGGTCCGGGAAACCATCCGATCTGCCTCGTCCCGCTGCGCCATCGCCGTCCCTCGGTGCCGGGTGCCTGAAAGTCCGTCCGCGGCCACTCTACTGTTGTCGCATGGCCTCTTCGCGTTCGGTCGATCCCGCTCAGTTACGAGCGGCGGTGCTGGCCGTTTCGGACTGGTTGCGTGGTTCCGGGCCGGATCCGGCCCGCGCCGAGCTCGCCGCCGCGGTGCGCGCGACCCTGCGGACGCTCGCGCAGGACGCGCCGGGGCACACGGTCGAGGTCCGGGTGCCGCCGTACGCCGCGGTGCAGTGCATCGAGGGCCCGAGGCACACCCGCGGCACGCCGCCCAACGTCGTCGAGACCGACCCGCGGACGTGGCTCGAACTGGCCACCGGCCTCCTGGACTGGGACGACGCGCTCGGCGCCGCCCGGGTGACGGCCTCGGGCAGCCGCGCGGACCTCGCGCACTGGCTCCCGGTCGTGCGAATCTGATTTTCCGCGGCAATTGTTCTCTCAGGAGTGTCTTCTGAGGCACACACTCCGTAGAATCCCCTGAGCCGAGGCCTGTGCCACGCTGTCCGGGGCAGTGCCTTGCGTGTACTTTGGGTAGTCGGATTTCGATTCCCGTGACGAACGAGCGGCGATGGAAGGGCCCTGGTCATGAACGCGGTAGGCGTGTCCGCCGGCGAGCAGAGCCTCGGCCCGACAGCGCGCCGGATGATCCTCGGCTCGCAGCTTCGCCGCTTGCGCGAGGAAGCCGGGATCACGCGTCAGCAGGCGGGCTACAACATCCGCGATTCGGAATCCAAGATCTCGCGGCTGGAACTCGGCCGCGTCGGCTTCAAGGAACGCGACGTCGCCGACCTGCTCACCATGTACGGCGTCTCCGACGAAGAGGAGCGCAAAGCGTTCCTCGACATGGTCAAGCAGTCGAACGAAGCGGGCTGGTGGCGCAAGTTCGGGGAGACGGTGCCCGGCTGGTTCACCGATCTCGTCGGCCTTGAGGAAGCGGCGTCCCGGATCCAGATCTGGGAGCCGCTGTTCGTGTCGGGCCTGCTGCAGATCGAGCCCTACGCGCGAGCGATCTTCAGCCACGGCCGCCCGGAAATGGCCGACGAACGCGTCGACCAGCTGGTGGCCCTGCGCATGCGGCGGCAGAAGATGCTGGCCCGCCCGGACGCGCCGCGCATCTGGGCGGTGCTCGACGAATCGGTGCTGTACCGGCCGATCGGCGGACCGAAGGTGTTCCGGCAGCAGCTGGAGTACCTGCTCGAGGTCACCACGCTGCCGCACGTGTCGGTGCAGATCCTGCCGTACTGCCGAAGCGGTTTGTCGGCCGAGCACGCGTTCTCGCTGCTGCGCTTCGCCGAGGCGGAACTGCCGAACATCGTCTACGTCGAGTACCTGACCGGCGCGCACTACCTCGACAAGCGCGACGAGATCGAGAAGTACGGCCGCGCATTGGACCTGCTGGCCGTCGACGCGGAGACCCCGGAACGCAGCCGGGCCCGCATCGCCAAGCGCAAGGCCGAGATCTAAGCACCCTGCTCTTCCTCACGCCGGGGGATCGCCTCGGCGAAATTCTCTCTGCCGAGAATTCCGTCCCGCCCATCCGAGGCAGGGGTAGTCGAATAGAGAACGCCCCCGCCCCATTCTCCTCACCGAGCGTGCATAAGTCCGGAAACTGCCTTCCACTGACCCGGTCGCACGCTTCCTATCGCTGCTCCGGCCGTCACGGTAAGTGTTCCGTATTCACCCGCTGCACCCGGCGGCGGCGAGTCACGAACGCGGTGCGTTATCAGGCCGCCAATATCGTGACCCGGGGTAATAATTAGCCCGTTCGGGTAGTGCTCGAATCACCTGTCTGGGAACTTCTACTGAACCGTGTCGTCACGCAGTGAGAAATTTGCAGAAAATTCTGCACGTGCATTTACCGCTGCATGCGCGCGTGCTAGCGTCGAAGTCACAGGCAGATGCACATGCAGATTCCTGAGCTTTTCATCGTCCTTCCCGGAAGGTGGCATCATGGCTGAGCGGTTCGAGAACGGTATTCCGGCCGACCGTCTGACCGGCGCCCAGTGGCGCAAGGCGAGCTACAGCGGTGCGGTGGGCAACTGCGTCGAAGTAGCCCCGCTGACCTCGGGCGAGATCGCGATGCGGAACTCCCGTTTCCCGGAGGGCCCGGCGCTCGTCTACACGCGCGCGGAGATGGCCGCCTTCCTCGCCGGCGCGAAGGACGGCGAATTCGACGATGTCCTCGGCTGAGGCCGCCGTCGTGGGCTCCGCCTTCGACATCGAGCAGGGCCTGCAGCGACTCATCGCCCGCGGCTACCAGTTCGTCCACCCGACGGACGGAGCGGGCGAAGTGCAGGCCGTGGTCGGAGTGCGAGTGCACGACAATGTGGTGGACGTCGTCCGGCTGAACGCCGAAGACGACGTCGAGGCCACGCGCCTCCCTGGCAGCGAGCAGAACATCTTCGCCCCGGCGTCCACCCTGTGGCGCTCGCGCGGCGAAGCAAGCCAGGTGCTGGGCGAAGTACTGGCCCTCCCCGAGCGCCAGCCGGCCCCCGCCGCGGCAGCCTCCGCGAACGGCTGCTGGGTCCCGGGCCGAGGCGGCCGCTCGAAGTGGCTGGCCGCCCGCTGATCCACCCTCCGCGCTGTCCCCATCGGTGCCCCTGATTTCAGGCCCCGTACGAAGTGGCCCAATCCACTTCGTGCGGGGCCTGGCTCATTTCTGGCCCGTGCTGGTCGGTCAGACGCCTTCGATGATCCGGAAGTCGCGCTCGACGGCGTCGCCGAGGGTTGCCAGCGCTTCCCGGTACGCCTCGCTCTCATAGGCCGCCACGGCTTCTTCGAAGCTGTCGAACTCGATCAGCACGACGCGCTCCGGGATTCCGGACTCGTGGACGACGACTCGGCTGCCGCCGCGGGAGAGGACCCGACCGCCCGCGGCCTGGACCGCGGCGGCGGCCAGCTTGTTGTAAGCGGCCAGCCTCTCCGGGTCGGAAATGACGCGGTAGACGCTGACCCAGTAGCCCTTGGCCACGGAAACCTCCTGTGTTCGGCCGGACGCGTCCGGCCGGCGGGGATGCATAAAGGATTAATATAAATAGTCTATGCTTCCCGCATGAGCCGTCAAGACGCGACTCGCGGCGCTGCGATCGGGTCGGCCCTCTACGAGCTGGCCACCAGGGCCGCGAGACGCCTTCCGCGCGACCTCAGCGTCACGTCCGCCGCCACCCTGGCCACCCTGCACCGGTGCGGCCCGCGACGGATCACCGATCTGGCCGTGGCCGAGGGCGTCACCCAGCCCGCGATGACCGTCCTGGTCCGCGCGATGGAGGAGTCCGGGCTGGTCGAGCGGAGGCGCGACGCGTCCGACAAGCGGGTCACGCTGGTGTCGCTGACCAAGGCTGGCGAGGCGTACGTCCAAACGCGCCGTCAGGCGGGCGTCGACGCGTACGCGCGGTTGATCGACGAACTCGCCGACGACGAGGTCGAGGCCCTGACGGCGGCGCTTCCGGCGCTGGCCCACCTGGCAGAGCTCGAAAGCCGGAGTCGAGAAGGGGCGAAGCGCCCACTCCAGCCCAAGACCAGTGGCCTGAACTGAGAGCACCGCTCCGGAAATCCTCCCCCGTAGTGGGCAGAACCACGCCGCGGACCGGCCCCCCACCTCATCCACCCCTTACACTTGGACTCGGCCCGCCCACGTCTTCCTGGGAGCTTCCCGGTGGTTTCCGACCCCTCCGCCAGTACTGATCGACCCGAAGATCAACCCGAACCGGAACCCCGTGAGGAGTGCGGCGTCTTCGGCGTCTGGGCTCCCGGGGAAGAAGTCGCCAAGCTCACCTACTACGGCCTCTACGCCCTGCAGCACCGCGGGCAGGAGGCAGCGGGCATCTCCGTCTCGGACGGCTCGCAGATCGTCGTCTTCAAAGACCTCGGGCTCGTCAGCCAGGTCTTCGACGAGCAGGTCCTGCAGTCCCTACAGGGGCACATCGCCGTCGGGCACTGCCGGTACTCCACGACCGGGGCCACGATCTGGGAGAACGCCCAGCCGATCTTCCGCACCACCGACACCGGCAGCGGCCTGTCCTTCGCGCACAACGGCAACCTGGTCAACACCGCCGAACTGCGCGATCGCACGGTCGCCGCGGGGCTGAAGCCGCACGCCGGGCTCACCGGGTCCTCCAGCGACT
This sequence comes from Amycolatopsis sp. La24, assembly GCF_029087445.1. Taxonomy (NCBI): domain Bacteria; kingdom Bacillati; phylum Actinomycetota; class Actinomycetes; order Pseudonocardiales; family Pseudonocardiaceae; genus Amycolatopsis; species Amycolatopsis sp. La24. The sequence continues at coordinate 85,392 of NZ_JARACH010000017.1, read as the reverse complement.
CCGACCTCGTCTGCGGGCTGCTCGCCGCGAACGCCGCGGACAAGGGCATCGAGGCCGCCGCGCTGGACCTGCTGCCGACCCTCAAGGGCGCGTTCTGCCTGGTCTTCGCCGACGAGAACACCCTGTACGCGGCCCGCGACCCGCACGGCGTGCACCCGCTGGTGCTCGGTCGGCTGGAGCGCGGCTGGGTCGTGGCGAGCGAGACCGCCGCGCTCGACATCTGCGGCGCGTCGTTCGTGCGCGAGGTCGAGCCGGGCGAGCTGATCGCCATCGACGCCGAGGGGCTGCGTTCGTCGCGGTTCGCGAACCCGGAGCCCAAGGGCTGCGTCTTCGAGTACGTCTACCTCGCCCGTCCGGACACGTCGATCGCCGGCCGCAGCGTGCACGCCACGCGCGTCGAGATCGGCCGCAAGCTGGCCGCCGAGCATCCGGTCGACGCCGACCTCGTGATGCCGGTGCCGGAGTCCGGCACCCCGGCCGCGATCGGGTACGCGCAGGGCTCCGGCCTGCCGTACGGCACCGGTCTGGTCAAGAACGCCTACGTCGGGCGCACCTTCATCCAGCCGTCGCAAACCATCCGGCAGCTCGGCATCCGGCTGAAGCTGAACCCGCTGCGCGACGTCATCCGCGGCAAGCGCCTGGTCGTGGTGGACGACTCGATCGTCCGCGGCAACACCCAGCGCGCGCTCGTGCGGATGCTGCGCGAGGCGGGCGCGCTCGAGGTGCACGTGCGGATCGCGTCGCCGCCGGTGCGCTGGCCGTGCTTCTACGGCATCGACTTCGCGTCGCGGGCCGAACTCGTCGCCAACGGCGTCGACCTCGACGGCATCCGCCGTTCGATCGGAGCCGATTCGCTCGGCTACATTTCGCTGGACGGCCTGGTCGCGGCGTCGGAGCAGCCGAAGTCGCGGCTGTGCACGGCCTGCTTCTCCGGCGAGTACCCGATTCCGCTGCCCGAGGACGCGCTCATCGGCAAGCACCTGCTCGAGAGCATGGACGCCGCCGGTGGCGCGGCGACTCCCGTCAGCGCCGCCGGGTACGGTGCCGAAGACGCCGTCCGGCGTCCGTGAACCAAGCATGTCCAGTAGGGAGTCCGCTTCCGTGAGCGAGTCCACGAGCGCCACGTACGCAGCCGCCGGGGTCAGCATCGACGCCGGTGACCAGGCCGTCGAGCTGCTCAAGCCACACGCTGAGCGGGCGACGAGGCCCGAGGTGCGCGGCGGGGTCGGCGGCTTCGCCGGGCTCTTCTCGCTCAAGCTCGACAAGTGGAAAGAGCCGATCCTCGCGTCGTCGACCGACGGCGTCGGCACCAAGATCGCGGTCGCGCAGGCGCTCGACAAGCACGACACGGTCGGCATCGACCTGGTCGCGATGGTCGTCGACGACCTGGTCGTCACCGGGGCCGAGCCGCTGTTCCTCCAGGACTACATCGCGGTCGGCAAGGTCGTGCCGGAGAAGATCGCGGCGCTGGTCGGCGGCATCGCCGAGGGCTGTGTCCAGGCGGGCTGCGCGCTGCTCGGCGGCGAGACGGCCGAGCACCCCGGGCTGATGGGCGAGCACGACTACGACCTGTCGGCCACCGGCGTCGGCGCGGTCGAGGCGTCCGCGCTGCTCTCGCCGGAGAAGGTCCGCCCCGGTGACGTCGTCATCGCGATGGGCTCGTCCGGCCTGCACTCCAACGGCTACTCGCTGGCCCGGCACGTGCTGCTGGACATCGCGCGGATGCCGCTGGACGGGCACGTCGAGGAGTTCGGCCGCACCCTCGGCGAGGAGCTGCTCGAGCCCACCAAGATCTACGCGAAGGACTGCCTCGCGCTGGTCGCCGAGACCGAGGTGCGCACGTTCGCGCACATCACCGGCGGCGGCCTCGAGGCCAACCTCGCGCGCGTGATGCCGCGCGGCCTCGTCGCCAAGCTCGAACGCGGCACGTGGACGCCCGCTCCGGTGTTCGCGCTGATCGGGCAGCGCGGCAAGGTCGAGCGCGCGGAGCTGGAGAAGACGTTCAACATGGGCGTCGGCATGGTCGCGATCGTGTCCGCCGAGGACGTCGACCGGGCGCTGGCGGTGCTCACCGCGCGGCACGTGCCCGCGTGGATCCTCGGCGACATCCAGCCCGCCGAAGACCCGGACGGCCCGCGCGCGGTGCTGTCCGGCGACCACCCGCGGTTCTGAAAGCCGCTTGCCTCGTCTTGAGACACTGAGGACATGGCGGAGGACGTACGCGTCGGCGCCCGGTTCGTGATCCCGGGCGCCGAACTGCGAGAGCGCTTCTCCCGATCCTCGGGACCGGGCGGACAAGGCGTGAACACGACGGACTCGCGCGTCGAGCTGTCGTTCGACGTCGCGGGCTCCGCCGTGATCCCGCCCGCGCTGAAGGAACGCATCACGGCCCGCCTCGGCACCCGCCTGGTCGGCGGAGTGCTCACCATCGCGGCCAGCGAATACCGCTCCCAGCTGATGAACCGCGACGCGGCCCGGGAGCGGCTCGCCGATGTGCTGGCGAAGGCGTCCGCGCCGCCGCCGGCCAAACGACGTCCCACCAAGCCGTCGCGAGGCTCGAAGGAACGCCGTCTGGCCGCGAAGAAACGCCGCAGCGACGTAAAACGCGGCCGCGGCGGGCGGTACGACGACTAGCTCAGCGACAGGTGCACGCACTCACCCGCGACCTGGTACCCAGCGCGCCGGTACACCGTCCCGATCCCCACATCGCCCGGCGTGAGGAATGCTGTCCGTGCACCGCGTTCGTGGGTTAAGCGCGTGAGGTGCGCGGTGATCGCCGCCGCGATGCCTTGGCCTCGGTGTTCTGCGGCTACGGCGATGCCGACGATTTCCGTTGCGCCGGAGACGATGTCCAGTGCGATTCCGCCGCCCACAACGGTTTCGCCGTGTTCGGCCAGGACGGTCAGGTAGTCGCGGTTGCGTTCGACATCGGCGTCCGACACGTCGGGCGACTCGCCGAAAGCGACGTTCTGCACGGACCGCAGGCGGCGGAACTCGTCGTCGGACGACGGTTCGCGCAGCTGAATGTGTTCTGGCGCAACACAATCGACGAGGTCTTCGGTGTCGCAGGTCATCACCGGCACGCGTCGTTCAAGCGTGAATCCGGCGGCGACGAGCGCTGCCTCGGCGTGGGGAGCGGCGTCGGTGAAGAACTCCAGCCGGGGCAGGAGATTTCGTTGCCGGTAAGCGGAAATCAGGAGAGCGATCTCGGCGGACGAAGGGTTCGCGCCGTCGTCGGGGATGGCGTAGTTCGCCATCGGATGAGAGCTGTCCTTGGCGAAAGTCGCCAGGAACGGGCCGATTCGCTCGGTTTCGCGGCCGATCGGTGCGGTCGCGCGGACGTATGCCTGAAGGGCGGACATCTCTGGTGGAAGCCTTTCGCGAAGAAGGAATGCGCGGGCAGCACAACAACTGGCAACCCCACGCCGGGCGCGCAGGCCGAACAGCTCAGGCCAGGCGGCCGGGGCGGGCCGTGGCGGAGCACATAGGCATTCCTTCGTCCGAAACGAACTTCCCGTTCATCGTCTCAGACCCGGCAAGCGAATTAACGGTTCAGCGCGGCGCGGGCCTGGTCCACGATCTGGGCCAGGTGCACGCCCCGGCGGACATCGCAGGGATGCGTGGTCGTTCCGCACGACACCATCGCGGCGAAGTCGTCCAGCAGCGCGGTGTACGCGTCGTTCGCCGTGCCGGTGCGGCCCAGCGTGCGGAGGCCGTGTTCGCCGAAGACCGAATACTCGACCACCGTCGGCTGGACCGGCAGGCGCAGGCTGAGCGTTGCGGTGCTCGTGATGCCGCCCTCGTGTTCGAGCAGCAGTTGCCACAGGTCTTCGGGACCGCGGTGTGCGGCGAGGACGTTGGTGATCGGGCCGAGGGCGGCGTCGAGCAGGTCGAACGCGTGCGGGCCGATGTCGGCGAGCGCGCCGCCGGCCGGATCCTGTCGCCAGGCCGAGGTCGCGTATTTGCCGCTGAGCAGTGCGCCCGACAGCCAGTGCACGCTGCCGCCTCGCCAGCCGCCGGCGGCAGTGACGCCGTCCAGCCAATCGCGCGTTTGCTGCGCGAACCGCAGCGTCAGCATCACCAGCGAAGCGACGCCAGCGGACGTCACGGCGTCCGCGAGACGCTGCGCCGTGGCCAGGTCGGGGGCGATCGGTTTCTCCAGGATCAGGTGCTTGCCCGCCTCCGCGGCCCGGGTCGCCAGCTCGGCCTGCACGGTCGGCGGCACGGCGAACGCGAGCGCGTCGACCTGCTCGAACAGCTCGTCCAGATCGCTGGTGGGCACGGCGTCGTAGGCCTGCGCCAGCGCGGTGGCGGCCTCCGGCCTTCGGCTCCACACCGCACTGAGCACGGTCCCCGGATGGTCCGCGAGCCCGGGGGCGTGCACCGTGGTGGCCCACGGTCCGGTTCCTACGAGGCCGACGCGCAGCTGGTCCTGTCCCACGCCCGGAAGTGTAGGTGTGTCCGCGGTCGCTTCCGGCGCGGCCTGCGGTGCGTTAACGTCGACAAGTTCTTCGCCACGAACGGGGGAAGCCGGTGAGAATCCGGCGCTGGCCCGCAACCGTGAGCGGCCCCGCGAGGGACCGCGAGCCGGATCGCCCGTCGTGGTCCGATCGATGCGAGGTACATCTGACATGCGGTTCGTGCACGCGCGGCACTGGGGGCGAGTCCTCGCCGGCTGCGCTCTTCTCGTCGCTACCGGTCTCGGCGGTGCTTCTTCCGCCTCGGCCACCACGCCCGGCAAGGGCACCGACGGCTACTGCCAGGACGACAACGGCGTCACGGTGATCGTCGATTTCCAGGGGCTTGGCGGGGAAACCCTCATCCGGTGCGCGCCGGGCAAGCAGGAAAACGGCGTCACCGCACTGCAAAACGCCGGCTTCGAAATCACCGGCGCGGGCAAGTACGGCCTGGCCGTGATGTGCAAGATCGAGAGCAAGCCCGCGGATCAGACCTGCACCGGCATGCCGCCGGAGAAGGCGTCGTGGAGCTTCTGGACCGCCACCAACGGCGGCAAATGGCAGTCGGCGCAGGTCGGTGCGCAGAGCTGGAAGCCGCCCGCCGGAGCATTCGAGGGCTGGTCGTTCGCGATCGGCAAGTCCTACACCGAGTATCCGCCGCCGCGCACCGAACCGGTGCGCAAGGCCAATGCGCCCGCGCAGGCTCCGGCGTCCACTTCGGACAGCGGGTTCTCGTGGGGACTGGTGATCGGCATCGTGGTCGTCGTGCTGCTCGTGGTGGCCGGGACGGTCGTCGCGGTGCGCCGCAGGCGTGCTGGGCAGTAGTCCGCGAGCGCTCCATCCCGGCGCGTGGTGGGTGTGGGCGCTCGCGCTCGCCGTCGCCGCGAGCCGGACTACGAATCCGGTGCTGCTCGCTCTGGTGATCGCGGTGGCCGGGTTCGTCGTGGTGCTCCGCCGCGGCGACGCGCCGTGGGCGCTGGCGTTCCGGATGTACGCCTGGATCGCCGCGGTGATCCTGGCATCGCGCGTGCTGTTCCGGATCCTGATCGGCGGCGAGGACGGCGGCCACATCCTGTTCACGCTGCCGACCATCCCGTTGCCGAGCGTCGCGGCCGGCATTCAGCTCCTCGGCCCCACCTCGGCCGAGGAGCTGCTCGGCGGGCTTTACGACGGGCTCCGGCTGGCGACGATCGTGCTCTGCGTCGGCGCCGCGAACGCGTTGGCGAACCCGAAACGCCTGCTCAAGGCGGTACCCGGGGCGCTGTATGAGGTGGGAACGGCGGTGACCGTCGCGCTGTCGGTGGCCCCGCAGCTGGTCGAGAGCGTGCAGCGGGTGCGTCGCGCGCGGCGGCTGCGCTCCGGGAAGACGCGCGGCTTCCGGTTCGTGAAGGGGATTTTCGTGCCGGTGCTCGCTGACGCCATGGACCGGTCGCTGCAACTCGCGGCGGCCATGGATTCGCGCGGCTACGGGCGGCGCGGCTACCTCTCCCCGCGCGTCCGGATGCTGATCGCGACCTGCGTGCTGGCCGGTTTGGTGGGTGTCGCGGTCGGGGTTTACGGCGTGCTCGACGGGTCCGCGTCGTGGCTTGGCGTGCCGATGCTCATCGCCGGTCTGGTGCTGGCCGCTGCCGGATTCGTCCTCGGCGGACGGCAGATCCGCCGCACGACCTACCGGCCCGATCCGTGGCGGCTGCCGGAAACGCTGGTCGCGCTGTGCGGCGTCGCGACCGCGGTGCTCGTGCTGCTCGCCGACCCGGTTTCGCTCACCACCCCGGCCAGCCCGCTGACCTGGCCGGAGCTGCCGCTGCTGCCGGCCGTCGCGGTGCTGATCAGTGTGCTGCCCGCTTGGTTCGCGCCGCGTCCGGCGCTGGTGTCGGAGGTCGCCCGATGATCGAGTTTTCGCACGTCAGCGTCACGTACGACGGGGCGGACCGGCCGGTGCTCCGGGACGTCGACCTCACGATCGAGGAGGGCGAACTCTGCCTCGTCGCCGGCCGTACCGGGGTCGGCAAGTCGACCTTGCTCGGTGCGGTCAACGGCTTGGTCCCGCATTTCACCGGCGGCACGCTGGCCGGCCGGGTCAAGGTCGGCGGGCTCGACACCGCGACGCATCCGCCGCGCGAACTGGCGTCGGTCGTCGGCGTGGTCGGACAGGATCCGCTGGCCGGTTTCGTCACCGACACCGTCGAGGAAGAACTCGCGTACGCGATGGAGCAGCTCGCTGTCGCGCCGGACGTGATGCGCAAACGCGTCGAGGAAACCCTTGATCTGCTGGGCATCGCTGAACTCCGCGACCGTCCACTTCGGACGCTCTCCGGCGGGCAGCAGCAACGCGTCGCGATCGGCGCGGTGCTCACGGCGCACCCGAGCGTGCTGGTGCTGGACGAACCGACGTCAGCGCTCGACCCGACCGCGGCCGAGGAAGTCCTGGCCGCGATCACGCGTCTGGTGCACGACCTGGGCACGACGGTCGTCGTCGCCGAGCACCGGATGGAACGCGTCGCGCAGTACGCCGACCGCCTGCTCTACCTACCCGGCGACGGCACCGTCGTCTCCGGGCAGCCCGCGGAGGTGTTCGCCGATACTGATGTCGCGCCGCCGATCGTCGAACTGGGCCGGCTCGCGGGCTGGTCGCCGCTGCCGCTGTCGGTTCGCGACGCGCGTCGGCTCGCCCGCCCGCTGAGGGAACGCCTGGCCGAGCGTCGCCCTGCTGCGGCGGCACAAAGCTCGGGCGAAGCGGTCCTCACCGCGCGGGGCGTGCGGGTCCGGTACGGCAACGTGAACGCGGTGCGGGGCGTTGACCTGCGGCTGGACCGCGGCGAGGTCGTCGCGCTGATGGGCCGGAACGGCTCCGGCAAGTCCTCGCTGCTGTGGGCGTTGCAGGGCAGCGGACCCCGCTCCGACGGCACGGTCGACGTCCTCGGCGCGGACCCGAAGACCCTCCGCTCGCGGGCCGCCCGCACGCGCGTCGGGCTGGTCCCGCAAACCCCGTCTGACCTGCTGTATCTCGATTCGGTCGGAGCGGAATGCCGCCAAGCCGACGTCGAATCGGAGGTCACCGCAGGCACCGCCCGGAAGCTCCTCGACCGTCTCGTTCCGGGCATCGAAGACGACACCAACCCGCGCGACCTCTCCGAAGGCCAGCGACTCGCCCTGGTCCTGGCCGTTCAGCTCGCCGCCGCCCCGCCGGTCGTGCTGCTGGACGAGCCGACCCGCGGCCTGGACTACCCGGCGAAACGGCACTTCGCGACCATCCTCGCCGACCTGGCCGCCGAGGGACACGCGGTGCTGCTGGCCACCCACGACGTCGAGTTCGTCGCCTCCGCCGCACACCGCGTCGTGGTCCTCGCCGAGGGCGAAGTGGTCGCGGACGGCCCGACCGCGGACGTCGTCGTGGCCTCGCCCGCCTTCGCGCCGCAGGTGGCGAAGATCCTCGCGCCGGAGCCGTGGCTGACCGTGGACGCGGTGGCGAAGGCGCTGGCGTGACCGATTTCCTGGGCCCAGCCGTCCGCATCCGGCACCGCACGGCGCTGGTGCTGACGGCGGCCGTCGTGGTCGGACTGGCGATGTTCTGCTGGCCGCTGCTGGCCCGCAGCACCGTCGGCACCTCCGCGCACGTGACTGACGCGCCGTTCGTCTTCCTCGTGACGCTGCCGGTGCTGATCCTGATCGTGCTGGCGGAACTGTCCAGCGGCGGACTCGACGCGAAGGCGCTCGCGCTGCTCGGCGTGCTGTCCGCGGTGAACGCCGCGCTGCGTCCGCTCGGCGCGGGCACCGGCGGAATCGAGCTGGTCTTCTTCCTGCTCGTGCTGGCCGGGCGGGTGTTCGGGCCGGGCTTCGGATTCGTCCTCGGTTCGACGTCGCTGTTCGCGTCCGCGCTGCTCACCGGCGGCGTCGGGCCGTGGCTGCCGTTCCAGATGCTGGCGTCGTCGCTGGTCGGGCTGGGTGCGGGGCTGCTGCCGCGCCGGGTGAAGGGCCGGTGGGAGATCGCGCTGCTGGCGCTCTACGGAGTGGTCGCCGCGTACTTCTACGGCCTCGCGATGAGCCTGTTCACCTGGCCTTTCCTGGCGAGCCACACCGCGCTGGACTTCGTCCCGGGCGGACCGCTCGGCGAGAACCTGCACCGGTTCCTGGTGTTCACCGTGCTGACGTCCACGTTGGGCTGGGACACCGGCCGCGCGCTCACGAACCTGGTCGCGATCCTCGTGCTGGGCCCGGCGATCCTGACCGTGCTGCGCCGGGCCGCGCGACGAGCGGCGTTCAGCTGAGCGACTGGCCGACCTTGTCCAAGACCTCGACGAGCTGAGCCATCCCGGCCGCGTTCGGGAAGTGCGAGGTGTCGATGTCGTGGACCTCGAACTGATTGCCGGGAGTGCGCGCGTCGGCCTCGGTGATCATCCGGTCCTGGAGGGCGAGCGGCACCAGGTGGTCTTGGAGGTGCCGGACGTAAAGCCGCGGAACGCGCCCCCACCGCTCCGGCGTGCCGCGCGAGTCGGTGGCGCCGCGGCCGATGATGTCGTCCGGAGCCATCGCGTTGAGCAGGGCGTAGAACTCACCGTCGGTGGCGTCCGCGCAGAGCGCTGCCTTCGCCGCCGTCAATGCCTCCGCCGCGGAAGACCGCCAGTTGAAGCGCATCGCGCCGATCACCGCCGGGTCGGCTGCGATGAACCCGAGCATCGCCCCGATCTGCGACGTCGCGGCTTCAGGCGTGGCCAGGTATTCCTCCGGCGTCGGCAGTTCGACGCAGCAGAACGCGGCGTCGTAGACCAGCGCCGACACCAGCTCCGGAACCTCTTCGGCGACGAGCGTGACCAGCGCACCACCGATGCTCGACCCGACCAGCACGACCGGACCCAGCTTCGCGGCCCGGCGGACGACGTCCACAGTGGTCGCGACCTGGTCGGCCACGGTCAGGCCGACCAGCGCCGACGGTTCGGTGGCGAACGCGCCGAGATCCTGCGGTGCCTGGTACGACAGCCGGAACTGCTGTTCGGGCTGCGGCACCCCCACCCCGCGATACCCGCGCAGCACGAGTTCCGGCGGCGCGGCGGACACGCCGTTGGCACCGGCGGCGAAGACGAACGTCGAAGTCATGCCGCACAGTCAAGCGATCCGCCCGGCCGCGCACAGCGGGGAAAAGGTGATCAGGCCCGCAACTAAAGTCAGGAGTACGAGTAGAACCCGCGGCCGGTTTTCTTGCCGAGCAGCCCGGCGTCGACCATGCGCAGCAGCAGCGGCGGCGACGAGTACAGCGGCTCCTTGAACTCCGCGTACATCGAGTCCGCAATGGCCTTGATGGTGTCGAGGCCGATCAGGTCGGACAGCCGCAGCGGACCCATCGGGTGCGCCGTGCCCAGCTCCATGCCGCGGTCGATGTCCTCGGCCGAGGCGAAGCCCGATTCGATCATCCGGATCGCCGACAGCAGATACGGCACGAGCAGCGAGTTCACGATGAACCCGGCCCGGTCCTGCGACCGGATCACCGTCTTGCCCAGCGCGCCGGTGGCGTGCTCCTCGGCCCGGCGAGCGGTCTCCTCGCTGGTCAGCAGCGACGGGACCAGTTCGACCAGCGGCAGCACCGGCACCGGGTTGAAGAAGTGGATGCCGACGACCTGCTGCGGACGGCCGGTGGCCATGCCGAGCTTCATGATCGGGATCGACGACGTGTTGGACGCGAACACCGCGTCCTCGCGCTCGACGATCTTGTCCAGTGCCCGGAACACGTCGACCTTGGCCTGCTCCTGTTCCAGGATGGCCTCGACGACGAGATCGCGGTCGGCGAACTCGGCGATGTCCGTGGTGAAGCGCAGCCGCCCGAGCGCCGCCTCGGCGTCCTCGGCGGCCAGCTTGCCGTTGCGGACGCCGCGCTGCAGCGACTTCTCGATGCGCGCCTTGCCCGCGTCGAGGGCCGGCTGGTTCACCTCGGTGACCAGCACGTCCAACCCGGACCTGGCGTGCACCTCGGCGATGCCGGAGCCCATGAGCCCGGCCCCGACCACACCTACTCGTGCGATGTCGCTCACCCGTCCCACTCCTTCACCTCATCGGCGTGCCGAGAAAACGGGCAGCACACAACGCACGAGGGCGTCTCGGACCTTGGTCCGATTCCGCCCTCGCGTGTCGTGTGCCTGCGTCAACGGCGGTACTCGTCGTACCCGTCGTCGTACGGGTCCTCGTACCGCTTGTCGTCCTCGTGGTTGTCCGAGGAACTACTCGACAGCTCGCGCTGCAAAGCATCGAAGTCGGTTTCGTGGGAGCTGTATTTGAGCTCGCGCGCCACCTTCGTCTGCTTGGCCTTAGCCCGGCCGCGCCCCATGGCTCGACCCCCTCGCACAGGGGCGGGGCGGCCGGGGGAATCGGCGGCCCCGCATCGTCTCGACAGTTCTTTCCTGCTGACACCGTACCGTGTCCCGGGGGTTGGATGCGACGTGGCACGGTGTGCTCGTCGCGACAGTGTCCGCCGGACGCCGGTTACCGGCACGTCGATGCCGATCGGTGCTGGTCGGCGTGCCACGATGCTCGGGTGCTCCGACCCTTCGTGGCCTATCTGCGGGTGTACGAACCTCTGCGCGCGCTGGGCGATCCCCCCGCGCAACAGCTGGTCGAGGCCGTTTCCGCAGGCGGGCTCAGCCGGATCGGGATCGGCGAACGCGAACAGCGGATGTGGCTCAAGTCACAGGCGGCCGCGCCGGTTCGGCTGCTGCCCGCGCAGCTGCGCGACGGACGGCCCGCGCCGAGCCTCGTCACCGACGTGCTCGTGCTCGACCCGGCCGACGTCCCCGCCGGCCACACCGCCGAGGGCCCGTTCGCGTGCCCGCTCGAACTGCGCGCCCGCTCCGCCGCGGCGTTGAGCACCTTCCTCGCCGACGCCGAGCCCGCGTTGCGGATCGCGGTCCTCGACGCGGGCGGCGTCACCGCGGACAAGGCCCGCGCGCAGACCAAGGCCGCGATGACCGACCTCACCGCCACCGCCGCGCACACCCTCACCACCACCTGGACCGTCCCGCTGCCCTGGTTCTCGCTGGTCGATCCGGACGAACGCAAGCTCGTGCTCGGCAGCGGCCCGGACGACCCGGTGCGGGAGGCGTCCTGGCGCACCCCGATGTCCGCCGCGCTCCGCCGGGCGTCCGAGGCGGGCGAGCTGATCGAGACGACCTTCGGCGACTCCGGCCCCGGCCGGGTGCTGTCGCAGACCCGGCAGTGGCTGGAGAGCTTCGACCCGGACTCGGTCGTCGAACTGGACTACGGCGGTCTCGTGCAACTGTTCGCCGACTCGCTGCTCGACGCCGACTCCACCGCGGAGGAGGTCCACGACATCCTCGACGCGCTGCGCACCGGGAACGTCGAGGAGCTGGCCGAGCTGTTTTCGCAGCTGCGCGAGTTCTGGGGCGACCTCGCGGCTAAGGAACACTCCAACTGACCCGCAGCTCGCCCTGAGGTGTGCCGCCGCCGAGCACCGGCGGGTGAGCCAGATCGGACAGCTCGTCCGGGGTCTCGATGCCCAGGCGCGCGAGCACGGCCATGGCCAGCGGCGCCAACGCCCGCTTGTTGCCGTCCGCGATCTTGATCGCGCACGCGGTGCCGTCGCCCAGCGTGAACGCCAGGACACCTTCCGCGCCGCTCTTCGACAGCAGCCCAGGCACGGCCTGCATCAGCCGGGTGTCCTCCCGCCCGGTGCCCGCGACCAGCCACGGGTGCGCACGCATCGCGTCCGCGACTCGGCGTTCGTCGGTACCCGGTTCGGCCTGCGCGAGCCGGCCGAACGACCGCGCGAGGCCGGTCGGCGAGAACGCGAACAGCGGCGCGCTGCAGCCGTCGACGCCGACCGCGGCGATGGCTTCGCCGGTCAGCTCCTCGACCGTCTTCGCGAGCTGGACCTGCAACGGATGGTCCGGCAGCTGGTAGCCCTCGGTCGGCCAGCCGTTCGCGACGCAGGTGGCGAGCATCGCGGCGTGCTTGCCGGAGCAGTTCATGGTGATCTTCCGCGGCTCGTCGGCCGCGCGCCGGGCGTCCTCGCCGATCGGCAGCTCGGCCGGGCAGGCCAGCGCCGCCGGATCGAGCCCGGCGCCGGACAGCATCGCGGCGACGCGCTCGACATGTCCGGTTTCGCCGGAATGCGAGGCGCAGCCCAGCGCCAGGTCCGCGCCGTCGTAGCCGAGACCGGCGCGGAGCATCCCGACGCCCTGCAGTGGCTTGTTCGCCGACCGGGGGAAGAACGGGCTGGTCACGTCGCCCGCGGAGAACCGGACGGTGCCGTCGGGCGCGGTGACGACGAGACATCCGTGGTGAACGCTCTCGACGAAACCGTTCCGGACGACCTCGACGAGAATCGGCTGGCCGGTCATTCCTCGACGCGCCCCAGTTCGCTGTCCAGCAACTGGTCCACAGTGGCCGCTCCGCTGCTGTAGCGCCCGGCGATCTCGGCGTTGAGCGTGTCCATCACGCCCTGGACCTGGCGGCGGAAGGAGGACACGGAGGCTTCCTCGGCCGCGTACGTGTCCAGCGCGGCGGCGAGCTTGTCGTCCGACAGCGAGCCGACGTCGGTGAGCCCGGTGTCGCCGATCAGCGCCTCCGCGTGCCTGCGGTGCTCGCCCGCGCGGGACGGTTCGAGCTGCTGGTGCCTGCCGGAACCGGCGGCCGGGCCGAGCGCGTTGTCGGCGAGGATGGACGCGAGCCGGTCGACGATGCTTTCCCCGCCGGACGAGCGACGCTCCTGTTCGGCGCGCACGATGTCGATGCGGGCGTGCAGGAGCCGGCGCAGGTAGGACAGGTCTGTCTCTTCCTGCGCGGCCTCGTCGCGCCGCTCGCGCAGCACCGGGAGCGGCAAGTCGCCTAATCCGGTGAGATATCCCGGGCCGAGGACGCGGTCGATCCGTCGCCGCCCGCCGGGACGCACTTCGATCACGGGCACATCCTGCTCCACATTCGGCGACGACGCTACCGTCGAGTTCACTTCAGCCCCGCAGTCTCTGCGCTGCTTCCCGTCCGGGCGCCGCGTGCTCGCCCGGCACCGAGTCCGGATCGACAGTGGCCTGGACCACTCGGTCCTCGTCGCCTGCCAGCAGCTCCGCCCCGCCCGGCACCGAGCGTTTGACCAGCGCCAGCGCGATCGGCCCGAGTTCGTGGTGCTGCGCGACCGTGCCGATCCGGCCGACGACGCGCTCGCCGAGCTTCACCGGGTCGCCGGTCTCCGGCGTGATCTCCGGCGAACCGTCGAGGTGCAGCAGCGCGAGATACCGCGGCGGGCGGCCGACGTTGTGCACCTTCGAGACGGTTTCCTGGCCGCGGTAGCAGCCCTTCGCGACGTGCGCGGCCGAGCCGATCCAGCCGACCTCGTGCGGGATCGTCCGTTCGTCGGTGTCGACACCGAGCCGCGGATGCCGCGATTCCACGCGCAGCGCGTCGAACGTCCAGGAGCCAGCAGGACGCGCGCCCGCGTCGGTGAGCCGTTGCCACCATTGAGTGAGCTGAGCGCGCGGCACCACGAGATCCGCGCCCGCTCGCGTCGGCCACGGCATCCGGCGGGCGAAACCGCCTTCGGGCAACGCGGCCACCGAATACGGCTCGGTGCCGAGCTCGATGCCGAGCACGCTGTCGGTCTCCGGGCCGAGCACGGAAAGAACGGCGAGTTCTTCGGTCACGTCGCGAATCTCGACCTTGGACCAGAATTTCATCGCTTCGAGGTACTCGCGCAGGGTTTGCTTGCCGCCCTTGGGCAACGCGCTCGTGACGAGTGGGCCGGGGTCGCTGTCGAGGTACACCGTCTCGCCGGCGTGCGCGAGCACGAAATGGGTGTCGACGTGGCCCTGGCTGTCGAGGACGAGCGCTTCGGTGCCGGTGTTCGCGGCGAGTTCGGTGACGTGTTGCGAGATCACCAAATGCAGCCAGGACAAGCGTTCCTCGCCGGTGACAGCGAGGATTTCTCGGTGCGAGCGGTCGATGACGACTACTCCTCGGGCGGCGGTGCGCTGCTCGGCGAACGGATCGCCCCAGTGCCACGGAACTCCGGCTTCCGGGTGGCCCTCGGGCGCGGCGACCGCGCGGGGGATTTCGAGCAGCGGCGAGCTGTACGGCATAGCCCTAAGGGTAAGTGAGTACCTTGAGGGGATGCGCGTTCTCGCCTTCCTCGACGGTTCACTGGCCGACCCCGAAGCCGCTCACCTCCGGGTGGACGACCTCGGCCTGCTGCGCGGAGACGGGGTGTTCGAAACGATCCTCGTGGCAGTGAAAAAGCCGCGGGAAATGCGTCCGCACCTCGACCGGCTCGCCCGTTCCGCGGCGATGCTGGACCTGCCTGCACCGGACCTCGAAGGCTTCGCCCGAGCCGCGCAGGCAGTCGTCGACGCGTGGCAGGGCGGCCCGGAGATCGCACTGAAACTCGTGTACACGCGGGGTGTCGACGGCGATCCGGAAGGCAAGCCGACAGCGTTCGCGATGGGCCTGGAGGTCGAGGAGAAGGTCCTGCGGGCGCGCACCGAAGGCGTTTCGGTAGTGACCCTGGAACGCGGTTTCGGCCCCGAACTAGCCGAGCGCGCCCCGTGGCTTTTGCTCGGCGCGAAAACGGTTTCCTACGCGATGAACATGGCCGCCCTGCGCGAGGCGACCCGTCGCGGAGCCCAAGATGTGATCTTCACCGCTACCGACGATTCGGTGCTCGAAGGCCCGACGTCGACGGTCGTCCTGGCGAAGGAGCGGACGCTCTACACCCCGCCGTCCACTGTTGGCATCCTGCCAGGAACGACGCAGTACGCGTTGTTCCGCGGCGCGGAGAAGGCGGGCTGGTCGGTGAAGGTGGAGCCGCTGTCGGTGGAGGACTTGCTGCGAGGGGACGGCGTGTTCCTCACGTCGTCGGTGCGGAAGGTGACCCGGGTGCACACGCTGAACGGGACGGTGTTGCCGGATTCGACGGCGCTGCACGGGGAGCTGGTGGCGGCTTACGAGAGCGAGTACTGAGAGCGCTGGTGAGCGGCTGTGCCGGTGCCTAGCTGGCACAGCCATTCACGACCCGCTGATCAGCACCACGGACGGCGTGACCCCCTCCGCTCGATATGCGCTGATCTTGTGGTGCCCGTCCACCAGCAATGGCCGCGTACCGGACAAAACCACCGCCACCGGTCGGTGTCCCGCGCGGATTGCCGTGCGGTAGTACGTGACCCGGGCATCGTCGTCGGCCGGCCAGTCGTTTGCCGGGATCAGATCCACCGCCTCGAAGCGTTGCGGGCCGCTGACCCGGTACTGGCCGTCGACGAGCAACGCCAGCAGTTCGCGGAGGGTTTCCGCCAGCGGGAGGCGCACCTGACCGGTCGCGAGCGCGATGCGCAGCGACTGCGGCAGCTCCGCCCGTCCTCCGGTGTTCAGCTCCAGGAAACCCGCGCCGCCGGTGATCGTTACCCGTTCCACGCTCACAAGGACGCTTGGAACCGCACCGAGGTTCCGGGGCGTGCTTGAGCGAGTGCTCCGAGTGACTCCCGTCTCACGACCGCGATCACCGGATAACCGCCCGTGGTCGGGTGATCGGCGAGGAAGACCAGCGGTAATCCGTTCGGCGGGACCTGAATCGCGCCGGTCAGCACGCCCTCGCTCGGCAGCTCCGAAGTGGACACTCGACGTAGCGGCGGCCCGTCCAGGCGGACCCCCACTCGGTTGGATTCCTCGGTAACCGTCCACTGTGCGTTGAGTGCGCTCGCCGCTTCGGCGAACCAGTCGTCGCGCGGGCCAAGCAAAACTCGCACGGTCAAGTGGGGCGGCGCGGGCGAGGCGGCGACCACGTCCGCACCGGACGGGACACCGGTGACAGGGCCGAGCGGGACCGTAGTGCCAGCTTCCAACGGCGACGGGCCGAGTCCAGATAGGACATCAGTCGACCGACTTCCCAACAACGGCGCCACCGCGATGCCGCCGGACACCGTCAGGTAGCAGCGCAGACCGGTAGCAGGTCGGCCGATCGTCAGTTCTTGGCCTGGCCGCAACGGAATCGGCGTGTGCGACCCGGTTTCCCGTCCGTCCACGGACACCTCGACCGGCGGTCCGGTCACCGCGGCGGTGCACGAAGCGGTCGCCCGGACGGTGAGCCCGCCCAGCAGGGTTTCGATCCCGGCGGCGTCCTCGGGATTGCCGACCAGCCGGTTGCCGAGCCGTAGCGCGGCGACGTCAAGAGCACCCGACGGTGGGACGCCCAGATGTGCGTAACCGGGACGGCCGAGGTCTTGCACCAAAGCCAGCGAACCGGGCGAGACGATCTCCAGCGCGCGCATCACACGCTCCGGAACCGCACCCGGAGACCGGGCGTGAACAGCGCCGGTTGCTCGGCGGACGGATCGAAAAGCGTCGCCTCGGTGTGCCCGATCAGCCGCCAGCCACCAGGGGATTCCCGGGGATAGACGCCGGTGTACTCGTCGGCGATAGCCACCGAACCGGCGGGGACGCGGGTGCGTGGCGAGCTGAGCCGCGGCTGCTGGAGTTCAGCGGGAAGCCCGGCGAGATAACCGAAACCGGGCGCGAAACCCGTGAACGCGACCGTGTAGACCGCGCTGGTGTGGAGAGCGATGGCCTCGTCCACGCTGAGGCCCGCGTCCTCAGCGACCAGGGAGAGGTCCTCGCCGGAGTACTGCACGTCCAAAACGACTTCGCGACCGTCCCCGGCAGGCGGATGGTCCAGATCGGCCGAAGCCAGCAAGGAACGCGCGGCTTCCAGGGCACTCGTGGACGCGACCACGAGCAGGGTGCGGGCCCCGGGCACGATCTCCTCGACGCCGTCGAGCGCGGCTTCGGTGAGGGTCGCCCGGGCCGCGCTCATCTCCTCGAGCGAGGCGCAGTCGAGCAGGGCGGCGTGTTCGCCGTACCGCCGCCAGCGCACGGCGTCTCCCGGAGCCTCAGCCCACCACGCGGCGCAGCAGCGCGGAGGCGTGCGGCTGCATTTCCTGGCCGACCATCGCGCGCTCCTCGACGTACCCGAGGTCGCCGTTCACCAGGCCATACAGCCGCTGCGCACCGGTGACCTCCTTGGCCGTCGCGGTGCGGATGACCGCGTCGGTGCCGAGCTCCCAGGACGTCTGGCTGCGCGGTTTGCCGTAGTACAGCTCGACGATGCCGGAGCTGTGCGTGAGCAGCAGCTCGATGGTGTCGTCCTCCTGCGGCCGCCAGAACCCGGTTTCGCGGGCGGCCGGCCGCAGCACGCTGCCGTCCTCGTTCAGCAGCCACGAGCGAGCCTCGTGGAACAGGAACGGGCGGCCGTCGTGGGAGACGGTCAGCTGCTGGGCGAACTTGATCGGCCCGTCGATCGTCGGGTAGTCGATCTCGCCCTCGCCGCGCCAGACGCCGACGAGCGGCAGCAGAGCGAGGCACGCGTCGTTCAGGTTCGGGCCCTCGCGCAGGTTCGCCGTGTCGTTCGGGATCGGCAGGTCGTCCCACAACGGCAGGTTGCGGTCGCGCGTGCTGGCGGCCCGCTCCTCGGCTGCTGCGATGGCTTCGTCGCCACTCGTCATGCTGATCAGCGCTGGTCGGCGTACAGCCGGTAGACGACGTAGACCGCGAACCACACGGTGGCGATGCCCGCGATGATCAACAGGGTCGTAAACAAGGTCTCCACAGCGAGGACAATAGTCCGCCCCGGCTCATCTAGCGCTGCGCAGGGTCGCGGCGGTGAGGACGGTCACCGCCAGCAGCGCCGAGCCAGCCACCGCCATCGCGGTCCACAACCCGGTCGTGAGCGTGCTCCCGTGATCGAGAAGCGCCCCGAGCGCGGCCACGCCGAGCGCCATCCCGACCTGTCGCGCGGCGTTCACCGTGCCGGCCGCGGTGCCCGTGCGCTGCACCGGAAGCCCGGCGAGGCCGACGACGTTGGTCGGGGTGATGCTCAGGCCGAGCCCGACGCCGGACAGCGTCAGCGGGACGCTGAGCAGCCAATACGGACTCGTCGGGGCTACCAGCAGGAAGGTGAAACTTCCCGCCGCGGTGATGGCGAGACCGATCGGCAGCACGCGCTCCGCGGTGAACCGGCCGGCGAGCCGTCCGGAGAAGAACGCGAGAACGGCGTTGGCGACGACGTACGGCAGCATCTGCACCCCGGTGGTCGAGGCGGTGCTGCCCCACGCCTGCTGCAGGTACACGGCGATCAGCACCGGCAGCGGGTAGCAGGCGAAACCGAGGACGAACGAGGTGAAGATCGAAGCGGCGAACCGGAACTTGCCGAACAGCCGGATCGGCAGCATCGGATGCGGGGCGCGCAGTTCCACGACGATGAACGCGACCAGTCCCAGCGCGCCGACCATGGCGACCACTGCATCGGACGCGATCACGGCGTAGGTGAACGCCCCGATCCACAACGCGCCGAGCAGTTGTCCGAGCAGATCCAGCGCGCCGTGCGCCGGATCCAACGATTCGTCGAGACCCCGGCGACCGGCGAGCACTGCGACGATCCCGATCGGCAGGTTGATCAGGAAGATCGTGGGCCAGCCGAGCGCGTCGGTGATCGGTCCGCCGATAAGCGGGCCGATGACCAGCGCGCATCCGGCCACTCCGCCCCACGCCCCCAGCATCCGGGCCCGTTCGCGCGGCTCTGGATACGCGTGCGCGAGAAGTGCGATGCCGCCCGGGATGACCGCCGCGGCCGCCGCGCCTTGCACGACGCGCGCGGCGATGAGAAGCGCGAGCGTCGGGGCGAGGCCGCAGCCCAGCGAGGCGAGCGTGAACACGGCGAGCCCGCCGAGGTAGATCCGCTTGCGGCCGTACCGGTCGCCGAGCGTGCCGCCGGTAAGCATCAACGCGGCGAGCGCGACGGTGTACCCGTCCACAATCCATTGCAGGTCAGTGAATTCAGCGTGCAGCTCGCGCTGAATGGTCGGCAGCGCGACACTCACCACGCTCGCGTCGAGCAACGCCATGAAGCTGCCGAGGAACACGGCGGCGGCCAGCAGCGGGCTCCGCGTAATGGTTTTCGTTTCGGACACGCCCGCGAGCTTGGGTCCTCAAGCCGACTTGAGGTCAAGCGTCCCGGACACGAGGAAGGGCCCCTCGGAAACCGAGGGGCCCTCCTGCGGAAAAGCGTTGTCAGGCAACCGAAATGGCCAGCTGGTGCAGACCAGGGCCTTCCGCGGTGACGTTGGCCTCGCCGTTGCCCGTGCGGTGCAGTGCGCGCACCGTCCAGGAACCCTCGGCCGCGTAAAACCGGAAGTCGCCGTCCGCCGAGGACACGACCTCGCCGGCGAAGTCGCCGCCGCCGTCGAGCAGCCGGACGAACGCGCCGCCGACCGGTCCCTCGGTGCCGGTGACCTTGCCCGCCAGGACAACCTGGCCGTTGGTGTCGAAGTCCGCCGGGGTCGCGACCTGTGCCGGTGCGCTGCAGCCGTCTGCCATCACTTAGCTCCCAACTCGACCGGAACGCCGACCAGCGAACCGTATTCCGTCCACGAACCGTCGTAGTTCTTCACGTCTTCCTGGCCGAGCAGCTCGTGCAGGGCGAACCAGGCGATCGACGAACGCTCGCCGATGCGGCAGTACGCGATGGTCGGCTTGCCCTCGTCGTAGCCTGCCTCGGCGTAGAGGTCCTTGATCTCCTGCTCGGACTTGAAGGTGCCGTCCTCGTTGGCGACCTTCGCCCACGGCACGTTCAGCGCGCCCGGGATGTGGCCCGGCACCTGCGACTGCTCCTGCGGCAGGTGCGCCGGGGCGAGCAGCTTGCCGGAGAACTCGTCCGGCGAGCGCACGTCGATGTAGTTCTTGGAGCCGATCGACTGGACGACCTCGTCGCGGAACGCGCGCAGCGACAGGTCCTGGTCCTTGGCCTTGTAGTTGGTGGCCTCGCGCTTGACCTCGTCGGAGTTCAGCTCGCGGCCGTCGAGCTCCCACTTCTTGCGGCCGCCGTCGAGCAGCTGCACGTTCTCGTGGCCGTAGAGCTTGAAGTACCAGTACGCGTAGGCGGCGAACCAGTTGTTGTTGCCGCCGTAGAGGATCACGCGGTCGTCGTTCGAGATGCCCTTCTCCGACAGGAGCTTCTCGAAGCCCTCCTTGTTGACGAAGTCGCGGCGGACGCCGTCCTGGAGGTCGTTGCGCCAGTCGAGCTTCACCGCGCCGCGGATGTGCCCGTTGTCGTAGGCGGTCGTGTCCTCGTCGACCTCGGCGAACACCACGCCCGGGGTGTCCAGGTTTTCCTCGGCCCACTGGGTGGTGACCAGGACGTCTTCTCGGCTCATGGAAGCTGGCTCTCTTTCTTGGTTGGGTTTACGAGGACGCCCGCGCGGGGCTGAAACGCTTGATCAGCAGGTACATCTGGCACCCGAGGCAGTAGTTGAACGCCGCGTTGAGGAACGCGGCGAAGAGCGCGAACGCGGTCGCGACGACGCCGAGCGGCGTCACTCCGGCCGCGAAGCCGATCGTGCCGACGAGCGCGAACACGAACCCGACCGCCTGCGCGAACCGCAGCGGAGCGGCGTCCTCGCGTTCGGTCGGCGGCCCGAGCCGCGGCGCGATCGCGAGCCGGTACAGCACCGAGTACGGCGCGGGCTTGAGCCCGACGAACGCACCGATCGCGAAGACCACGGTCTGCAGTGCGAGCAACGGCCACCACTGCGTGATCAGCACGACGGCGAGCACCACCGTGGTCACGATCGCGGCGAACCTGGGACCTCGCGGGTCTACGGCCGGTCCGGCGGACATGGGTTCCTCCTGCTCAGTGCGAGGGGAAGGGCGTGCGAGCGCACGCGGCGAAGACGGGCAGAGCTGCGAGACGGCGCGAGACGTGCTTCAGCGCCGACCGGAAAACGGCAGACACAAGCTGCTGCGCACGCGGCAGAAATCGACCGCGCGGCGCTGCGTCAGGAGGGTGATGGGCAGCTCGTCCACAGGGGGAGGGTACCCAGGCTCGCTCGCTCCCGGAACCATGTTCATTCCTTGGGACGAGGTCCGGATCCTGAGAATCAACCGCCGCGGACCGCGAGGTCGGGCGCTTCCCCAATGTGGCATTGGGTGCGTCAGATGCACCGAACGCCGCATTGGGTGCGCTGGACGCACCGAACGCCGCATTGGTTGCGCTGGACGGGCCGAACGCCGCTTTGGGTGCGTGGGACGCACCGAACGCCGCATTGGGTGCGCCGGACGCACCGAACGCCGCATTGGTTGCGCTGGACGGGCCGAACGCCACATTGGGTGCGTCAGATGCACCCAATGCCACATTGGGGTCGGTTCAGCGATGCGGGAGCGCGGCGCGGCAGCCAGGCGGAGGTCAGCGCGTAGCGGCGGCGAGGTGCGGGCGGAGCGCTTCCAGCAGCTCCGGGCCCTTGGGCACGCCGCCCACGCGCAGCAGTTCCCGGCCTTCCGGGTCCAGCGCGAGCGTGGTCGGCGTGCTGAGCACCGACAATGCCTGCGCGACCTCGGGACGTTCGGTGACGTCCAGGTCGACGTGGTGCAGGCCGTCGGTCTTCTCCGCGAGCGTCGAGAGAATCGCTCGCGTGTGCCGGCACGGGGTGCAGAACGTGGTGGAGATCTGCACCAGGGTGACGGCGGATTGCGGATCAAGGGCCTCGGAGACCGGAGCGGGGAGCGTCCGGGTCTGCGCCGCCGGTTTGGCCGCGCGGATCCGGCCGTTGCGGGCGCGCAGGACCAGGCCAGCGGCCGTCGCGACGACCAGCGTCGCCAGCAGCACCCACACTCCGGTCACCGGGATCAGCCTCCGTGGTTGGTGGACAGGTCGGCGAAGTTCACGTCGTGCGCTTCGCCCTTGATGGTCACCGAACCGCTGTCCACGCGGACCGCGGTCGGGGTGACCGACAGCGGCAGCCGGGTCGTCGAAATGCTGGCCCGGAAGTTCGGCAGCAGAGCTTTCTGCACAGCTTCCGGAACGATCGTGGTGCTCTGGTCATTCCCGAACTGCAACCGGTAAGGCACGATCGAGATCGTCTTCTCCTTGAGCTGGATGAGCGCGAAGCAGAAGATCTCCACCTTCTGCCCGGCCACCTGCACGTCGCCGGAGATCCGCACGCCCGCGCTGGTGCCGTCGGCCGGTTCGCCGTCGGCGTTGGTCGGCGTCGGGTCCGGCTGCTTGCCCTGCTCGGTGTCGCCGTACTTCACGTACGCCTGGGTCGACTGCTCGATCTTCAGGTTCTGGATCTTGTTCAGCGGCGAGACCCGGGCGAGGTCGGACGCCTTGATCGTCACCGCGCCGGTGAGCTTGCCGATCTTCACCGCCTTGGTGTTGCCGGACGTGAGGTCCGAGAGCGGCGCGATGACGTCCTCGAGTTCGGCGCTCACGCGCAGGTCGCGCAGTTCGCTGCCGACCGGCACGCCGTCCGCGGAAACGGTGATGTGACTGTAGTCACCGGAGAGCGCCTGCACGGTGAACGGGAAGCCGTGGATGGTGACCGACGGATCGTCGCTCAGCCCGAGCTGTGCGCGGGCCTTCTGCGAGATCGTGTGCTCGGCGAAGGCCGCCGCTCCGAAATCCGCACCGACCAGCAGGAGCACCAGCACTCCCAGCACGATGAGCCACCGCCGCACGCGCCTGCCGCGGCGGCCGCCGCCGGGGTTAGGGGCCGGTCGGTCGTCCCGGGTCACGGGCCTGCTCGCCATCGCCTCGGTTCTCCTGTTCGGGTGGATTTCGTCGTGGTGCGGGTCACGCTCCGGCCGTTAGACCAGGTGTGATCGATCCAGCACGAGCTAGGTGCCGGGGTGTTCACCCGCTATTCTCACTTAGCACCGACCGACGCCACGTTCGAGGCGACGAATCTGAAGGCGGTGCGGATCATGAGCTTGGACCTGCTGGTGCTGACGGGGGAACTCGACGCTACCTCCGTACTACCTGCGCTGGACCTGCTGCCGCACACCGTACGCGTACGCGAGCCGGAAGTGACGGCCCTTCTCGACGCGGGTCACCGGGACGTCATCCTTCTCGACGCGCGCAGCGACCTCGCGTCCGCGAAGAGCCTGTGCCGTCTGCTCAAGGGCGCGGAGGACGAATCGGGCACGCCGGTCATCGCGGTGGTCGGCGAAGGCGGTCTGGTCGCGGTCAACGCCGAATGGCGCACGGACGACATCCTGCTGCCCACCGCTGGTCCCGCGGAGGTCGACGCACGACTGCGGCTGGCCACCACTCGCGATGGCATCGGCCTGCAGGCAGACGCCGAACTGCGCGTAGGCGACCTTGTCATTGACGAAGCGACGTACACGGCGAAGCTGCGTCGTCGCACGCTTGAGCTGACGTACAAGGAGTTCGAGCTCCTTAAGTACCTCGCCCAGCACGCTGGTCGCGTGTTCACTCGCGCGCAGCTGCTGCAGGAAGTGTGGGGTTACGACTTCTTCGGCGGCACGCGCACGGTCGATGTCCACGTACGGCGGCTTCGCGCGAAGCTCGGTCCCGAGCACGAGCAGATGATCGGCACCGTGCGAAACGTCGGCTACAAGTTCGAGCGGCCGGCGAAGGGTGCGAAGCCGGTTGTCGCGGTTCCGGCCGACGCTTCGGAGCTGACCTCCCGCTGACATTCGCCGGTAAGGTCGGTTTGTGGCTATCGACCTTGGCGACTGGACGACCGATCCCGACGACGCGGTGCGCGAAGTGCTGCTCGCGGTCAAAGCGACTGACGGACGTCCCGAGGTCGACCCGGCCGGACCGTTGCCGCGCGAATTCGAAGGCGGGCTGCATCTCCTCGCCCGCTTCGACGGCGTGCCCGCGGGATACGTCCACCTTGACACCGAAGGCGATTCCCACGGCCATCAGGTCGCGGAGCTTTTCGTGCACCCGGATTTCCGGCGTCGTGGCGTCGGCACCGCGCTCGCGCAGGCGGTAGTCGAGCGCGCCGACAAGGGTTTGCGCGTGTGGGCGCACGGCGATCACCCTGGTGCGGCGGCGATCGCGGCGAAACTCGGCCTCGGCAGGCAGCGCGAGTTGCTGATTCTGCACGTCGACGTTGCCGATGCGGACTGGCCGGAACCGGTGCTGCGCAACGGTTACCGGTTGCGCACCTTCGTTCCCGGGCAGGACGAGGACGCGATGGTCGCGGTCAACGCGCGCGCGTTCGACTGGCATCCGGAACAGGGCGCGCTGACCGCCGCCGAGGTGCGTGCCGAGGAACTCCAGGCCTGGTTCGACCCGGCGGGCTTCTTCCTCGCGGAGAACGAGAACGGCGAGGTCGCCGGCTTCCACTGGACGAAGGTGCACGACCCGATGCCCGGCCGGTTCGACGGAGACCCGGTCGGGGAGGTCTACGTGGTCGGCGTCGATCCTGCTACTCAGGGTAGTGGCCTCGGCAAGGCGCTGACCTTGGCCGGACTGCGCTACCTGCGCTCCCGCGGACTACCGAGGGTGATCCTCTACGTCGAGGGCGACAACGCCGCGGCATTGGCTGTGTACAACAAGCTGGGGTTCCAGCGTTTCGAGACCGACGTTCAGTACGGTGAGTGATCACAATCGACGCGAGCGGTGACCCGTGTTACTTTCTGCGTACTAGCAGGTCACGACCAGGCCACGGCACCCGTTCGGGGTAGTAGTCCTGCTCACAAACGGTGACTTGTTCACCTCCCGTTCATGCAACCAAGGACGCCCGTCCATCGAGGCTGCCTAGTGTCCGGTTCCGGTGCGGCTCACTCGCCGCCAATCCCGACCGGATTCAAAAAGGCACATCTCCGAGTGGAGGAAATGCAGTGAAGATCATGCGGCCCCTGGGTGCCGTCGGCATCGTGGCGAGCGCCGCGCTCGTCCTCGCCGCTTGTGGCTCCGACCCTTCGGCGTCGAGCAGCGGCTCGGGCTCGAACTCCGCCGCTCCCGCCGCCACCGGAACCGCCCAGGTCGACTGCGGGGGCAAGAGCCCGCTTTCCGCTGAGGGCTCGACGGCCCAGAAGAACGCCATCGAGGTGTTCAACCAGGCCTACAACAAGAAGTGCAACGGCCAGAAGGTGAACTACAACGGCACCGGCTCCGGCGCGGGCGTCAAGCAGTTCAACGCCAACCAGGTCGACTTCGGCGGTTCGGACTCGCCGATCAAGGACGCCGACCTCGCGGCCGCCACCAAGCGCTGCGGTTCGCCCGCGCTGAACATCCCGCTGGTCGTCGGCCCGATCGCGGTCGGCTACCACCTGTCCGGCGTGGACAACCTGACGCTGACCCCGCAGGTCATCGCCAAGATCTTCAACGGTGGCATCAAGAACTGGAACGACCCGGCCATCAAGGCGATCAAGGGCAACGAGAGCCTGAACCTGCCGGACAAGCCGATCCAGGTCGTCTCCCGCTCGGAGGAGTCGGGCACCACCGACAACTTCCAGAAGTACCTCGGCGCGGCTGCCAAGGACGTCTGGACCCAGGGCGCGGGCAAGAAGTTCAACGGCGGCGTCGGCAACGGTGCGCAGGGCTCGAACGGTGTCGCGAGCACCGTCAAGGGCGCCGACGGCTCGATCACCTACGTGGAGAGCGCGTTCGCCAAGGACGGCGTCACCCCGGCCAAGATCGACAGCGGCTCCGGCGGCGTCGAGCTGAACGCGCAGAACGTGGCCAAGTCGCTGGACGCCGCCAAGTTCTTCCACCCGGGCACCAACGACCTGGCGATGGACCTCAACGGCATCTACTCCAGCAACGTGCCGGGCGCCTACCCGCTGCTGCTGACCACGTACGAGATCGTGTGCTCGAAGTACTCGAACCCGGACGTCGCGAAGGCCGTCAAGGCGTTCCTGACGGTGGCCGCCACCGAGGGCCAGCAGCCGCTGTCGGCCAAGGGCTACGTGCCGATCCCGCAGAGCCTTCAGGACAAGGTGCTGAAGGCCGTCAAGGAAATTTCCTGAGCGACTGCCTAGCTGGTACGAAGGCTGACTAGAGACTGTCGATGAGCGACCAATCCTCGACGCGAACGCCCACCGGCGACCCCGGTGGGCGTTCGTCGTCCGCCCGAGCGTTCCCGGAGGATCCGATTTCGGACAAGCCACCCGCGCCGGCGCCGGAAGCGCCGCCCGCGCGGAAGAAGCCGACGAAGGTGCGAGCCGGTGACCGCATCTTCCAGAACCTGACCACCGGGGCCGGGATCTTCGTCGTCGCCCTGATCGCCTTGATCGGGATTTTCCTGGTCGTCCAGGCGATTCCGGCGTTGAAGGCGGACAAGGTCAACTTCCTGTTCAACCACGGGTGGTCGACGAACGACCCGGCGAACATGGCGTTCGGCATCGCCGACCTCGCCGAGGTCACCGTGGCCACCTCGCTGGTGGCGCTGATCATCGCGATGCCGATCTCGCTGGGCATCGCGCTGTTCCTCACCCAGTACGCGCCCGCGAAGCTGGCCCGGCCGTTCGCCTACGTCGTGGATCTGCTCGCCGCGGTGCCGTCGATCATTTTCGGCCTGTGGGGCATTCTCGTGTTCGCGCCCGCGATCGAGCCGTTTTCCGAGTGGGTCAACAGCACTTTCTCGTGGATTCCGATTTTCGCGCCGGGCAACATCGCCCCGAACGTGCGCGGCACCATTTTCACCGCCGGAATCGTGCTGGCGGTGATGATCCTGCCGATCATCACGTCGCTGACCCGCGAGGTTTTCGAGCGCACGCCGACCGCGCAGGTCGAGGGCGCGCTCGCGCTCGGGGCCACGCGCTGGGAGGTCATTCGCACCACGGTGCTGCCGTTCGGCAAAGCCGGTTTCGTCGGCGCGTCGATGCTCGGTCTCGGCCGTGCTCTCGGCGAAACCATTGCGCTGGCAGTGATTCTGCTGGTTCCGCAGGGGCGCAACTTCGACTGGAGCCTCTTCGACGGCGGCGCGACGTTCGCGTCGAAGATCGCCCAGAACTACAGCGAGTTCAACAACCCGACCTCGGCCGGCGCCTACATCGCGGCCGGCCTGGTGCTGTTCGTGCTGACGTTCCTGGTCAACTTCGCCGCCCGCTCGATCGTCGGCAAGAAGGGGGAGTGACCGTGTCGACCACCCTCGAACGACCCGCGACGACACCGGCTTTCCAGCAGGTGAGCGCGGTCCGCAAGGTCAAGAACGGCGTGGCCACCGTGCTGGTGTGGCTGTCGTTCCTGATCGCCGTGATCCCGCTGGTGTGGGTGCTGTACACGGTGATCGCCAACGGGATCAAGCGGATCCCGTACACCAACTGGTGGGGCCAGGACTTCGGTTCGGTGCTCGGCGACGAGGTCGGCGGCGGCGTGCTGCACGCGATCATCGGCACCCTGCTTCAGGGCCTGGTGTGCGCGGTCATCTCGGTGCCGATCGGCCTGCTGGTCGCGATTTACCTCGTCGAGTACGGCCGCGGCAAGCTGGCCAAGGCCACCACGTTCATGGTGGACATCCTCTCCGGTGTTCCGTCCATTGTGGCCGCGCTGTTCATTTACGCGCTGTGGGTCACCACGCTCGGCCTGCCGCGCAGCGGGTTCGCGGTGTCGCTCGCCTTGGTGCTGCTGATGATCCCGGTGGTCGTGCGCTCCGCGGAGGAAATGCTGCGGATCGTGCCGGACGACCTGCGCGAGGCCTCTTACGCGCTGGGCGTGCCGAAGTGGAAGACGATCATGAAGATCGTGCTTCCGACCGCGCTGTCGGGCATTCTCGGCGGCATCATGATGGCGCTCGCCCGCGTGATGGGCGAAACCGCGCCGCTGCTGGTGCTCGTCGGGTACACGTCCTACGTCAACTGGAACATCTTCAGCGGGGAGCAGGCGTCGCTTCCGTTGGTGATGAACAACGAACGCGCCACCAACTCGATGGACCCCGGCAGCGTCGGCTTCGACCGGATCTGGGGAGCCGCGCTGACCCTGGTGCTCATCATCGCCGTGATCAACCTGCTCGCCACGGTCCTTTCCCGCATCGTCGCCCCGAAGAAGAAGTGAGTCATGGCCAAGCGAATCGACGTCAAAGACCTGGACATCTACTACGGCAAGTTCCACGCGGTGGACAGCGTCACGCTGAACGTTCCGCCGCGGAACGTGACCGCGTTCATCGGACCGTCGGGTTGTGGCAAGTCGACCGTGCTGCGCACGCTGAACCGGATGCACGAGGTCATTCCCGGCGCGCGCGTCGACGGCCAGGTGCTGCTGGACGGGGAGGACATCTACGCGTCGGCGGTGGACCCGGTGCAGGTGCGCCGCACCATCGGCATGGTGTTCCAGCGGCCGAACCCGTTCCCCACGATGTCCATTAAGGACAATGTGGTGGCCGGGCTCCGCCTCGGCGGGGTGAAGAGCCGCAAGCAGCTCGACGAGGTCGCCGAGCGCGCGCTGCGCGGCGCGAACCTGTGGAACGAGGTCAAGGACCGGCTGAACAAGCCGGGCGGCGGCCTTTCCGGCGGTCAGCAGCAGCGGCTCTGCATCGCGCGGGCGATCGCGGTGCAGCCGGACGTGCTGCTGATGGACGAGCCTTGTTCGGCGCTGGACCCGATCTCGACGCTCGCGATCGAGGACCTGATCGGCGAGCTGAAGAAGGACTACACGATCGTCATCGTGACGCACAACATGCAGCAGGCGGCGCGGGTTTCGGACCAGACCGCGTTCTTCAACCTGGCCGGCGTCGGCCAGCCCGGCCGGCTGATCGAGCTGAACGACACGGAGAAGATCTTCTCCAACCCGGACGAGAAGGCCACCGAGGACTACATCTCGGGCCGCTTCGGCTGATTCCACTGTGGACGGCCGCCCTGGTTTTCCGGCCAGGGCGGCCGTTTTGTTTTCCGCGCACTAAAAAACCGCCGCCCCGCTTGTACGGCCGGGCGGCGGTTTCGCTGCGCTGTTTCAGATGGTCAGGTCTTCGTCGTCGGTGCCGTAGCCGGGCATCCGGCCGGTGACCACGAAAATCATCCGCTTGGCGACGGACACCGCGTGGTCGGCGTAGCGCTCGTAGAAGCGGCCGAGCAGCGTGACGTCGACCGCTGAGGCGACACCGTGCGGCCATTCGCGGTCCATCAGCACGGTGAACAGGTGCCGGTGCAGGTCGTCGACCTGGTCGTCCTCGGCCTCGAGATCCTTGGCCGCGGACACGTCCTTGGTCTTGATGATCGCCTCGACCTGGCGGGCGAGCTTCACCGCGGCCCGGCCCATCTCGGCGAAGTAGGGCTTGACCGCCTCCGGCAGCACCGGATCCGGGTGGCGGCGGCGGGCGGCCTTGGCGACGTGCAGGGCGAGATCTCCCATGCGCTCCAGGCTTTCCGCCGCGTGGATGGCGGCGAGCACGGTGCGCAGATCGGTCGCGACCGGGGCCTGCAGCGCCAGCAGTGCGTACGCCTGCTCCTCGCATTCGGCGCGCGCGTCGTCGACCTTCGCGTCGTCGCTGATCACCTGCTCGGCGAGGCCGAGGTCGACCTCCAGCAGTGCTTTGGTGGCCCGCTCCATGGCGTCGGCAACCTGGACCGACATCGCGGCCAGGTTTTCGGCGAGCTGATCGAGTTCGACATGGTAGGCCTCACGCATGACCACACCCTACGACGTGGACTGTCCGAATACCGCATCGCTGGGTGAACCGCGTATGAACCCCGTCTAACGAATCCGGAGTGCTCAGCCGGTGTTGGCGGTTTTGCCGGAACCGGCGTTCGCGGGCGGCGCGCTGGCCGCGGTTCCGGCGGGCTGGTTGCCCGGCAGCGGAGTGTTGTCGCGCAACGCGTCGAAGAGGCTCTTGGTCTTTTCCTGGACCAGAACTTCGTTGCCGCGCTTGTTCGGCAGGCCGACGGTGGGCACGGTCAGGAAGTTGATGTTGGCCGGGTCGAGCCCGCGCATCGATTGCGCGAGCGTCATCATCTGCTGCACGCCGAGGTTGTCACCGAACGTGGCGTGCGCGAACGCGGTGATGAAGCCGGACAGTTTCCCGGGATCCAGCACGACATCCGAAGACATGACCTTCTTCAGCAGCGCCCCGATGAACGCCTGCTGCCGCTTGATCCGGCCGTAGTCGGAGGTCGGGTCGCCGACGACGTGCCGGGCGCGCACGTAACTCAGTGCCTGGTCGCCGGTAATGGTCACGTCGCCGGTTTCGAGCAGCACCTTGCCGAGCGTGGTGTCGACGATCGGTTTCTCGTTGTGCACGGTCACCCCGTGCACCGCGTCGACCATTTCCTTGAACCCGTTGAAATCGATGCCGACGAAGTGGTTGATCCGCAGCCCGGTGATTTTCTGGATCACCTTCGTCATGCATTGCGGGCCGCCGACCGCGTAGGCAGTGTTGAGCTTGGCGATCTTCTGCTCGCGCACGACCTCGTCGGTAGTCTGCGATTTCGCCGGATCCCACCGGTTGCAATCCGGCCGGTCGATTTCCAGGTCTCGCGGGAACGAAACGACCACGACCCGCTTCCGGTCCGCGGGAACGTGCGCCACCATCACCGTGTCCGACCGCGCGCCCGGGATATTGGACGCGTCCCCGACATTTTCTTCAGACGATGCGCCGTCGCGGGAATCGGAGCCGACCATGAGGAAGTTCTCGTCGTTGGCCTGCGCGTCGGCGTTCTGGATGTCTGAGGAGTTTTCGTCCAGCGCGGACACCTGAGCGAATTTGGCGTCAAACCAGGTAACCGCACCCCACGCGACGCCCGTGCCAATGAAGATGAGCGCGACAACCACGATCAACGCAATCCGCCCGATCCGGACGTTGCGCGCGGTATGCCGCTGTTTCTTCTCCTGCAGCCGAGTCTGCTCCGGCTTTTCGGCAGGCTGCTCTTCTTCCTCTTCCTTGTCGAGCAATACCACCCGCTGCAACGCAGTCCGAGTCTGCTCGAACAAAGCCATCGACCGGGTAGTGAGCCGCTCCCGCCGCTCCCGACGCTTCGCTTCCTCAGCGGCGGCGTCATCATGCGCGGCGGAGAACCGAGCGAGACTGTGATCGATCTTGCGACGGTACTGAGTCGCCTCGTCGATCGCCTCCATCTCGTCGGTCATGGTGAGCGGATCCATCTCCGCCCGAACCGCCGCGGCCGGCCGAGCCGGGGTCCGCCGAGGCCGCTTGCCATTCGGCCCCTCGACGGCCTGACTCAGCTGAGTACGCTCCGGATCAACGGCGGGTTTCGCCGCCGGACTGAGCTGCGTCTGCTCGGCGTCCTCGGCCGCTACGGTGCCGAGCCCGATCCCCTTTACCGGGGTGAACTGCGTCCGATCCGCTGCGAGCGGCTGCTTTCCGTCTACGGCTGGGCTGAGCTGAGTCCGCTCGGCCTCCGGACCACCCTGCGGCCGACCATTCGGCCCGGGCCTGCGACGGGGGCGGCCGCGCTGCGGACGTTCGTTGTCCAGGTCACCGTCGAGGGCTGGGCTGAGTTGGGTTCGTTCGGGGTCTTGGGTTTTGTTTCGGACGCCCTCTTGCTGAGGGCCTTGTACTCCTGCGCCGCGACCGTCGCGGGCCGGGTTGAGCTGGGTTCGTTCCGGGCCTTGCGCCGCACCGCGGGCACCATCCAGCGCAGGGTTGAGCTGAGTTCGTTCCGGGCCCTGTGCTGCGTTCCGGCCGCCCTCTAGCGCTGCGACGCGGCCGCCGTCCAGCGCGGGGCTGAGCTGAGTCCGCTCAAGGCCCTGCGCTGCGTTCCGACCACCATCCGGCGCAGGCCCGCGCCGCGGACGTTCCGGCCGACGCGAACGTCCGGAACCGGCGTCGTCACCGTCCAGCGCAGGGCTGAGCTGGGTCTGCTCAAGCCCCTGAGCCGCAACCAACCCCGGCCCGTCGGGCGCGCCACCTCGCCCACGCCGCGGAGCCTGTCCGTTGCGCCCAGGCTCAGCCTGCTTGCCCCGCACCCGATCCGGCTCAAGCGCCGGACTTAGCTGCGTCCGCTCAAGTTCGTCCTCGGGTTCCGCCCCGCCAGGCACTCCGTCGAGGTCGGGTCGCCGCCCAGCCGGTCCAGGACCCGCCACCCGTCGACGAGGCGTGTTCGGCCCCGGCACGCGGTGCCCACCGGAATCCTGCCCAGTCGCGCGCGGCCCGTCAGGCTCGATCGGCAGCGCCGCCTCAGGCCCAGCCATCGGCAGTCCGGCGGCTTCAGGCCCAGCCGCCCGTCGCCTCGGCGGACCAGGCCTTCGCGGCCCGCCCGATTCCGGCCCAGGCACCCGATGCCCGCCAGAGTCCTGCCCCGGCGCTCGCTGCCCGTCGGGTTCGATCGGAAGCGCCGCCGAATCAGTTATCCGCCGCCCTTGCTCGACGGACCTCCGCTGCGCTGCAGGCCCAGCGGAATCAGGCCCGTCCAATTCCAGCCCAGGCGAGTCCGGCCCGCGCAGCCCGTCCGCTTCAGCCCGCCCAGGAGCGCTCTCCGCACCGTGCGGACGCCGAGGCCCAGGCGGCTCCGGCGAAACCGGAACGCCGCCCCCTTGCCGAGGCCGAGGCGGAAGCCCGTCCGCCCGCCGACGCCGCGGCCGCGCCTCCAGTTCCGGAGAGACACCCTCGGCACTCCCAGGCTGCCCGCCTACCGGCCCCTGCCCAAACTCGACCGCACGACGCACCCGCGGTTCGCCCGCCCAACCGTGCGATTCCACCGCCGAAGCTTCAGGCCCACCAGCCCCCATCGCCGGAGACCCGCCGGGCCCCCCGCGACGGCCAGCTACGTCCTCGGCCTCCTGGCCACCGCGACGACCAGTCCGAGAATCACCAAGCTCAGAATCCGGCGCGGCATGCCGGGTCTCCCCGCGGCCGTCGACTGGTCGAGCCCGCCGACCACCAGGTGCCGGGTAGCCACTTTCGCCAAGCCCTTCCCCCGACTCGACCTGCTCCCGCCGCCTGCCAGAACCATCCGGGTCGCCGACGCCGTCCGGTACCGCTCCGCCAAAAAGCGCCCGCCCACCCACTCGCGCAGGCCCGGCACCGCTGTCGACGTCCGAACCGCCTCGACGTCCGCCAGAAAGACCAGCGTCGCCACTGCGCCGGTCACCGCCCCCGTTCGGGCTCCCCAGCGCGGGTACGTCATCCGCCGGTCCGCTAACTCCGGTGCGCTCGGGACCGTCAGCTACCTCTCGGCTGTGCCGATTGCCGACACCGCCGAGACCATTGACCCGCCCATTCCCGCCAGCCGATCCGGCATCGTCTTCTGCCGCCCCGCCACGTCGGCTGCCTCGGCCGTTCGCGCGCCTGCCGACCGAATCAGCGTCGTTCCCGACAGACTCGCCGTGCCTGCTGCCGACTTCGCCGGCGTGTCCGTTCGCCCATCCGCCAGTTAGCGCGACGTCGCCATCCGCAGGTCCTGCTCCGTTGGCGTGCCCGTTCGCCCGCCCGCCAGTTGATGGGATGTCGCCGTCCGCTGGTTCGCCGTGCCGACTGCCTGCTCCGTTGGCGTGCCCGTTCCTCCGCCCGCCAGTTGATGCGACGTCGCCATCCGCCGGTTCGCTATGCCGGCTCCCGACCCCGTTGGCCCATCCACCAGCTGATGCGGCGTCGTCGGCAGGCTCACCGTGCCGCCCACCGATTCCGTTGGCGTGCCCGTTCGCGCGTCCGTCAACCGGCGCGTCGTCCGCGGGCTCGCTGTGTCGCTTGGCCCGCCTGCCGATCGAGCCGGTTTCTCCGCCAACCGCCTCACCGTGGCGGTTGCCGCCCCCGTTGACGTGCCCGTTCGCTCGTCCACCGGCTGGCGCAGCGTCGCCTTCCGCAGGTTCGCCGTGCCGCCCGCCAACCCCATTGACCTGCCCATTCGCCAGGCCACCCAGATCCGAGCCGTCTCCCGGCCCAGCATGCCTGCTGCCGACCCCGTTGGCGTGCCCATTCGCCCGCCGTCGACCCGGATCGGCGGGCAACCCAGCGCGGCCGTTCGTCCCCGGAGAACCGGCGTCCGGCTCCGCTCGGCGACGCCCCGGCTCAGGGCGCTCGGCGTCCGCGCGGCGACGGCCGGGTTCTGCGCGGCGGGTGCCCGGTTCCGCGAGCCGGCTCACCGGCTCCGCATGCCGTGTTCCGGGGTCCTCGGTGAAGGCGGGTCGTTCGCCGGTGTGCCGCGCGACCACGTCGGACACGCTGATGCCGCCGTGAGTGTCCATCGAACGGCGACGTCCGCCGCGGGGGCGAGCCGTGGTGTCGGAATGGCGACCGGTGCCGGGGGTGTTGCGCTCGTCGGGCACTCGGTCTCCTCTCGCACGTCAGGCGCCAGGCTGGGGCGGCTTACCTTTGAACACCCGGCGGCTTCGCCGGGTCTCCCAGGACTCGTCGTACCGGGGGAGCTTTTCGTTATCGTACGGATACCCGCCGTTCGTGACGACACCCTCCCGCGAATTTCTTCACCATGCGTCGCCCTAAGGCGCACTGAAGCGGACGAACAGGTGAAGATCGGGTTCAGTGAATGGAGTAATCGCAGACGTGCGTTACTCAGAGTGCGTAATTACCTGCGCGGTCTCGCGGTCGTGGAAAGCGACCTTGTTGCGTCCTGCCCGCTTCGCGGCGTAAAGGAGATTGTCGGCTCGATGGAGCTGACGCGGCCCGGATTCGGTGCCGTGTGCGAGGCCGACGCTGATCGTAACCCGCAGGCCTGGCCGGAGTTCTGACCAGGGGTGACGGGCGACCCGACGGCGCGCGGCGTCGGCGACCCGGACGGCGCCCCGGTGATCGATTCCCGGCAGGACAAGAGCGAATTCCTCGCCGCCGTACCGTGCGCAGAACGCATCGGCGGGCAGTCCCTCTTGCAGGAGATCGGCGACCCGGCAGAGGACGCGGTCGCCGAGAAGGTGACCGTACGTATCGTTCACGGACTTGAACCGGTCGAGGTCGACCAGGGCGACGGCCACCGCCGCGGGCAGTTCAGGCAGTCGCTGGTCGAGGTACCGGCGGTTGTAGCTCGAGGTGAGCGGGTCGCGCAGGCTGCCCG
Source organism: Amycolatopsis sp. La24 (assembly GCF_029087445.1). Lineage (NCBI taxonomy): Bacteria > Bacillati > Actinomycetota > Actinomycetes > Pseudonocardiales > Pseudonocardiaceae > Amycolatopsis > Amycolatopsis sp. La24. The sequence continues at coordinate 50,248 of NZ_JARACH010000017.1, read as the reverse complement.
CCCGCGCGATGTCGAGCGCGGAGCGCAGGTGCCGGTAGGCCCGCCGCCAGTCGCCGCGCGTCGCGAACAGGTCCGCGATGGACTCGTGCAACGTGAGCAAGTCGGGCGCGGTCTCCCCCGTTCCGAGCTCGTCGTCCGCCGACACTCTGACCTCCGCCACTCCATCGTTTTCGTCGTAAAGGAGCGGTGGCTTGAGTCATCGGTACGTTCGAAGGTGAATTTCGCTCAAGTGGACGACGGACTTCCGCTGATGTCACGCAGCGCAGTTCTTCGCTCAGAGCGCGGAGAAGGGCTTTTTGTCCTTGAGCTGCGCGAATTGATCACGTGCCCAGTAACTCGCGTCAGTCGTCGGATCCGTGATCCACTGTGTGTAATCGGCCCAGGAAATCCACCGCCAGCCGCCTACTTCTTCCGGATTCGGCCGCGGATCGACGTCCGTCCAGGCGGCGAACACCGGACAGAACTCGTTCTCCACGATCCCCTGGAAGGGCGGCGTGCGGTAGCGGTACGTGGGCAGCACGCACTCGAGGTCGTCGAGTTCGGAGAGTCCGAGCTCGTACGAAGCCCGCCGGCGTACGGCGCTCTCCAGCGCTTCGGCGGGTGCCGGGTGACCGCACACGCTGTTGGTCCACACGCCAGGCCACACCTTCTTGTGCAGCGCTCGCTGGGTGATCAGCAGGGCGTTGTCCGAACGGCGCAGGACGTAGCAGGAGAACGCGAGGTGCAGCCGCGTCTCCGCGTGGTGACTGGCGAGCTTCGGCCCGGTCTCCCCGGTCGGCACGCCGTCCTCGGTCACGAAGACGACGCGTTCGGTTTCGGCTTCAGTGCTGGTGTCCACTCCGGATACTGAACACCACGCACGAACCGGCCGATACCGCGAGCCGGGTGGCCGTTTCGCCCGATTCGAGTGTCAGGCCTTCACGGACCGCTCGAATCTCCCGCCCATCGGACACCCAACCGAACGGCGACGCAGGCGAAACCCGGTGTCACCGGCTGCCGAGATGCTCGACGATCAGCGAGGTCAATGCCTCCGGCGCTTCCTCCGCTACCCAGTGCGACACCTCCTCCAGCATCTCGAACCGGTACGGCCCGGTGCACCAATTCGCCGTGTCGAGCGCGGCGGTGGAACCGAAGGCGACGTCCTCTGTGGACCACACGTACATCGCCGGCACCGAGACCTTGCCGATCTTCCCGCCCGGACGGCCTGCTCGATACCAGTTCAGCGCCGCGGTGAGCGCGCCTGGCTCGGACAGCCGCTGCACGTACTCGTCGATCTTGCTCGGCGGGATGCGCCGGTCGAAGATGTCGCGCAGCGCCTTGGCGTTGTCGGCCAGCATGCGGCGCTCGGTCGCGGGCGTCTGGCGCCATTCCGTCATGTAGGCCGACCGCAGGTGCTGATCCTCGTCCGTCCGCATCGCCTCGGCGAGCGCGCCCGGGTGCGGCGTGGACACCACGGTGACGCTGCGCAGGCGCTCTGGGTGCTCGTCGGCCGTCCACCAAGCGACCGCGCCGCCCCAGTCGTGGCCGACCAGGTCGAACTTGCTCCAGCCGAGCGTGTCGGCCATGGCGACGACATCGGACACCAGCGTCGTGATGCCGTATTCCTCCGGGCGCTCGGGCCGCACGTCCGGCGAATACCCGCGTTGATCCGGCGCGATCGCGCGGTAGCCGAGCACGCCGAGTGTCGCCACCTGGTGCTCCCACTCCACGGCGGCCTGGGGAAAGCCGTGCAGCAGCAGTACCGGGCGGCCGTCTTCAGGGCCGGCGGCGATGGCGTCGAAGGATCCCGCGTCGGTCGGGATGGTCAGCTGGTCGATCACGAGACGCACTCTACGGACCGGCACCGACAGTTTTGGCCGGTCTCGCGCCAGCTCTGTGATGTGAGCTACACGGGAACAAATAAGTTGAGTCGCACGTTGGCAACTTTGCAAGGCTTGGTCAGCGCCCCAGCAGCTGGCCGCAGTTGTCCGAAAGGGGATTCGACAATGCTGATCCGCACCGACCCGTTCGCCCAGTTCGACCGTCTGACCCAGCAGTTCTTCGGCGGTCAGGGCACCGCGCCGCGCTCCGTCCCGATGGACGCCTACCGCGCCGGCGACGAGTACGTCATCCAGTTCGACCTCCCGGGGATCACCCGCGACTCCATCGACGTGAGCGTCGAGCGCAACGTGCTCACCGTCCGCGCCGAGCGCACGCCGGTCGCGGTCGAGGACGCACAGGTCCAGGTGTCCGAGCGGCCGCGCGGCAAGTTCTCGCGCCAGCTGTTCCTCGGCGACACGCTCGACACCACGCGGATCGCCGCGGACTACGTCGACGGCGTGCTGACGCTGCGCATTCCGGTCGCCGAGAAGGCTCAGCCGCGCAAGATCACTGTCGGCGGTGCGCCGCAGGAGATCAACGCCTGAGTCGGCTGTACCCAAGTTGTCCCCAGGTTGTCCACAGTGGGTTGTGGATAACCTGGGGACAGTTGCTATCTGCGCAGGTCAGCTGTGAGTTTTCGACTCAGCTGGCTGCCGTTTGCGTGCACGAAGTACTCCGCGCCGAGCGCGCACACCCGTGATCGAGCTCCAAGCGCTCGTCGGGTAGATGTCGATGAAGCTCGGCGTCGCCCTGGCCCGGCCGTGATCAGCCGCCGGAGTGCATGTCTTCGGCCTCGGGGACGCAATCGTCGTCCGGGTCGTCGAGCCAGCCGTGCGGGAGCGTCACCTTGCCCGGCGAGCCCTGCCGCCCGCGCGGTCCGGTCGCGGCGGTCGGGAACGGAGCGTCGTGGTCCAGCTGCGCGATCAGGTCGTCGAGCTGGTTCAAGCTCGTCACCATCGCGAAGCCGCGGCGGAGTTCGGAGCCGACCGGGAAGCCCATCAGGTACCAGGCCATGTGCTTGCGGATGTCGCGCATGGCCTTGTCCGGGCCGTCGTGCTCGATCAGCAGTTCCGTGTGCCGCCGCAGGACGCGCGCGACTTCTCCGAGGTTCGGCCCCTCCGGAATCTCCCGACCTTGGAAGGCGGCTTCCAGCTCGCCGAACAGCCACGGCCGGCCGAGGCAGCCGCGCCCGACGACCACCCCGTCGCAGCCGGTCTCGGCGACCATGCGGAGTGCGTCGTCCGCGCTGAAGATGTCGCCGTTGCCCAGCACCGGGATGCTGGTGACCGCCTCTTTCAGCGCCGCGATCTTCGACCAGTCGGCCTGACCGGAGTAGCGCTGCGCGGCCGTGCGCGCGTGCAAGCTGACAGCAGCCGCACCCTCGGCTTCGGCGATGCGCCCGGCGTCGAGGAAGGTCTGGTGGTCATCGTCGATGCCGACGCGGAACTTCACGGTGAACGGAACACCGCCCTCAGCCGCCGCCTTCGCCGACTCGCGCACGATGTCCGCGAACAGCCGTCGCTTGAACGGCAACGCCGCGCCGCCGCCCTTCCGCGTCACCTTCGCGACGGGACAGCCGAAGTTCGAATCCACGTGGTCCGCGAGCCCCTCGCCGACGATGATCCGGACCGCCTCGGCCATCGTCTTCGGGTCGACCCCGTACAGCTGCATGGACCTCGGCTTTTCGTTCTCGCCGAAGGTCATCATGTGCATCGTGCCGGGGTGCCGCTCGACGACCGCGCGGGCGGTGATCATCTCGCACACGTAGATGCCAGCGCCGTACTCCTGGCAGAGCTGCCGGAACGCCACGTTGGTGATCCCCGCCATCGGAGCGAGCACGACGGGAGGATCGACCTGGTAGGGGCCGATCTTCAACGTGGGCGCGCTCAACGTGGCAGTCACTCTTCCATTGTCGCCCGTGACGTACGGCACACGCATCCGGGCAGGTCGGTGGCCGCGAGACCATCTCGTGTCCAGCCTTTGAGTAGTGCTACGGATCCGATCATCGTGCCGTTTCGCCCAGGCTGTCCGGTATGACCACGGAAGCTGCAACGCTCCACCGCCTGGCCGGCGAACTGGACGACCTCGGCCGCCGCCTGACCCACGTAGGCGCGGAACTCCGCGCGGTACGCCCCCAGCCCGAGCCGGCCACCGACCAGCCCGACGAGGCGCCCGCTCAGGACGCGCCCGCGGACTCCCAGCCGACGACGGGCCAACCGGGCGGCGACGCCGAGCCGGCAGCGCGGACTGCGGAGGCGTCACCGGCGGACTACCCGCCTGGCAGTACTCAGCCTGTCAGCTCCGGCTACCCGGCCATGCCAGCCGTCGGCTCCGACCAGGCGGCCGCAGCAGCCGTCGGCTCTGACCAGGCGGCCGCGCCGGGCCATGCCGACAAGGCAGTCTCTTCCGCCGCACCGGACCAGACCGCCACTGCGCCGGATCAGGTCGCCACTGCGCCGGGCCAACCCGCCGGGCCGCGCCAAACCGCTACTGCGCCGGACCAGACCGCCGCCACACCGCATCAGGCCGCCGCCGCGTCGGACCAGACTGCCGCGCCGGGCGAGCCGTCCGCGTCAGGTCGCCCTGCCGAGTCGAGCCCGTTTGCCGAACCTGGCAATGCTGCCGTGTCGGGACACCCCGCCGGACCTGGCCAACCTCCTGCGCCTGGCCACAGCTATCCCGCTGCCCCTGGCCACTCGCCCGCCCCGGGCTACCAAGCTGCGCAGGGCCCGTACGCGTACCCGGCCTACTCGGCCGCGCACGGGGTGCCGTACTACCCGCGCCCGGGCTACTACCCGTACAACCCTTACGCAGCCCCGTATTCCGCCCAGCCGATGTCCAGCGCGACCCACCCGTCGACGCCGCACCCCGGGACCGGGCAACCCGCCGCTGGCGATGCCGGAGCCGGACACTCCGCCGCCCACCCGGGCCACGGACAGCCCACCGCCGACCAGTCCGCCCAAGGACACCCGCAGGCAACCGCCCAACAGCCGCCGTATGGCCAGCTGCCATACGGACAGCCGCCCTACATCCCGCCTCCGACGCTTCGTGAGCGACTCGGCCGCGAAGGCGCGGGTTCGCGCCTTCTGGCGTGGGTTGGCGGTGCCGTGACGTTGCTCGGGGTCGTTCTGCTGCTGATCTTGGCCATCCAGCGCGGCTGGCTCGCTCCGTTGCCGCGAGTGGCGGTCGGCGCTGCGTTCGGTGGGATCCTGGTCGGCGCGGGCGCTTGGCTGCACCGCAAGCCGGCGGCGCGCACGGGAGCATTCGCCCTTGTCGCCACTGGGATCGCGACGCTCTACCTCGACACTGTCGCTGCCACCTCCTTGTACGATTTCCTGCCGGTTCCCGCCGGACTCGCGGTCGGCTTGGCGATCGCGGTGGGCGGACTTGTGCTTGCGGTCAAATGGGATTCCTCTCTCTTGGCGATTGCCGTGGTGGGAGGATGCGGAGTGTGTGCGCCCCTGATCACCCGGGGCTTCACCGATGAACTCGTGACGTTCCTTCTCATGATCCAGATCGCGACCGTCCCTGTCCAGCTTCGACGGTCATGGTGGCCCCTTTCGTTTACTGCGGCCATTCCTCCCTTGACAACGGCGTTGATCGGTACCGGACTGCGCACGTTGCCGGTGTGGGCAGTTATCGCCGCCGGCGTGGTCAGCGCGGCGGCAGCGCTGGTCTCGTTGCGGCGCAACGACAATGAGCCTTACTCGCTGTCCGTCCTGGCTGTTTCCCCGCTGCCGATCCTGGTCGCCGCGCTGATGCTGCACCGGCCGGAATCTGTGCTTCTCGCGGGCGGAACGGCGGTCGTGCTCATCGCGACCTGGATCATCGTTCGAGGGAATTCCGGTACTGTCGCAGGGATCGCTGGTCTTGTCGCCGCGATGCAGGCGACCGTCACGCAGTTCGATGGCGGAGCTGTCCTGCTTGGCGAGGCAGTTGTGCTCGCGTTCGCGGCGAAGTTCACTCGAAACCGTTTCGCGCTAGGCGGTTCTCTCGTCTTCGCGGTGATCGGCGGGCTGTTCGCGCTCGGGTCGGACGTGACACCGGCGCTGCTGATCCTCCCGAATTGGCATCCGCGAGATCTTCTCCTGACCGCGCTGGTCTCGGCTGTCCTTCTGCTCGCTGCGGCGATTGCCTTGCCGTGGGCGGCAATTCAGCTCAACGTGGTGAAGTCGGCCAGTCTTGCGCCTTGGCTGCCTGCCGGATTGTGCGCGCTCTACGGCGCTGCCGGACTGGTGCTCACCGCGTCCATGCTCGTAGCCCCTGGTCGTGGCGGATTCCTGGTTGGCCACACGCTCGTCACGGTTTCCTGGACGGTGGTGGCGTTCGTCCTTCTCCTGCGCGGGATCAAGGTGGTCGCGTTGCGGATTACCGGGCTGGTGCTGGTGGCCGCTGCCGTCGCGAAGCTCGTGTTATTCGACCTTGCCACGCTGGACGGGTTGGCTCGCGTGGGCGCGTTCCTCGGCGCCGGTGTGATCCTGCTTGTGGCGGGCGCCCGGTACGCGCGGGTTGTCGCGTCGCGCTGAACTTGCGAGAAGTCCCCCGATCCGGGGAAACGAGATTGACCTCGGATCGGGGTTTTTCCTTGTGCAGCAACAAAACTGAGCCGTGTCGGGAAGCGGCTTGAGACGGCTCGCGAAGGTCGGCGGGGCAGAACTGTCGGTGGCTCGTGGTTACCTGGGAAACCTACCGAGGAGGTATCCGACCATGACCTACACCCACGACCCGAAACTCATTGAACGCGCAGGTGAATCCGTCGCCTGGCTCACCACGGTGACTCCCAGCGGACGCCCCGCGCCGCGGCCGGTCTGGTTCGTGCTCGACGGCGAGGACATCGTGGTCTTCAGTCGGCCCGGCACGGCCAAACTCCGGCATCTCGCCGCCAATCCGGAGGTGAGTTTCCACCTGAACAGCGACGAACACGGCGGGAGCATCATCGTCGTCAACGGACGTGCGCAGGTCGACGAGGCCAAAGCCTCCGAAGCACCTGGCTACCTGGCGAAGTACCAGCGGCATTACGCCGGCATCGGATTCGCCGATCCAGCTGCCTTCGACGCCGACTACTCCGTGCGGATCCGGATCGTGCCGGAGAAGTCCTGGGGGTTCTGAGGGCAGCTCCTGTTTCAGAAGTCGACGTCGAGGCAGGCCAGCCGTCCACCCGCGGTGCCGGCGTGCCCGGGGTTGGTGTGGGTGTGGGTTTCGTGGATCACCACGGACTTCGCCCGTCGTCCGTCGAATGTCCAGTCCACAACGGAGGTTGCATGACCGATGCCTGAGCGGTTGGTGCTGAAGTCGAGCCAGATCTCGTTGCGCGGGTTGGCGTAGGCCGGATCCACCGAAGGCTTCACCGGGTCCGGCACGTACTGGAAGTGTCCGCCCGCGGCGTCACCGGTGGCGCCGCAAGAGTTGACGTGCGCGTGTGCACCGTATTCGTGCTGCGGCAGGAGGCCGCTGATCACCAGCACGGTGGTGGTGCCGACGCGACCGGCGGACAGGGCGGAGACGTGCGCCTTGGCGCCGACGGGCACGAGATCCGGACGGTAGGTGACGGCATGGCTGCCCGGTACGTACGCCGCGAATGTGCCGTGGGCAGCGGTGAAGTGCAGAGGAGAGTCCGTAGCTGGAGTGGCTGCGGCGGAGGTGGCCGAGAGGCTTGTGACGGAGAGACCAGCGGCGAAGGCCGCGGAAAGGAGTTTAGGGATGAAACGCATGAAACTTCTCTAACCAGTCGGCGCGTGCCGTGCCATGTTCTCCACTCGAACGTGTGGAGGTTGCCCGGATCTCGGGACGGCTTTCCTCGGGCGTGAGGTGCGTGGGGTTGCCGGGTGGGACAGCGTCGGGATCAGCCGGATTCAGACTCTGTCCGGACCGGGCGAGTGCAGGTCAGGCGTGGGCCAGGCCGGGTGCGGAGTGCTGTCTGGATGCACCGCGGTGAGGTCAAGCCTGGTGCTGATGCTCGTCGCGGTGAGGCTCTGAGGCGCGCTGGTGCGGTTCGAGGCACGCTCCGCGTACGAGAGCGGCTAGCGAGCCGGTGGAGTTGGGAGGTCGTTGCGGTGGACGTGAAGGTCGTCCGGCTGGCGTGGTGAGTTTTCGGGCCTTGACGCGGTGGGTACTTGGCAGCGTGGCAGCGTCGGACTTGCCCGGCGGTGCTTTGGCGAGCACCGGTGGAGCCTGACATGCCTGACGACCCGAACAGCGCCATGGGGTTTGACGGCCGTCGCCCGGACGACCACGAGTCGGCGGGTGCCAGCGGACCGGCCGAGACCAGTGGGGCGTCGGAGAGCGGTCGACCGGCGGACGCCAGCGGGCAGGCTGGCAGCGGCGGGTCGGCTGGCGGCGGATCAGGCGACGGTGGACTGGCTGGCAGTGGATCGGACGGCGGTGGACCGACCGGCGGCGGGCTGGCGGGCAGCGGCGGACCGGTGCAATCCAGCGGGCGCGCTCAGGCTGGTGAATCGGCGCAGGTCGCCGGATCGCCGCAACCCAGCGAGTCGGCGCAACCCGGCGGACTGGCGAAGGCGATCGGTCCGGCGCAGGCCACCGGGACAGCGGACGTCGAGGGATCGGCGGACGTCGGCGACGACGTCGAGCACACCGGCGAGACGCGGAACCAGATGTTGCAGCGGAACGTCGGCGAGCTGCTGCAGGAGCTGCGGGTCGCGCAGGCGGGCGTGCAGATCCTGTTCGGGTTCCTGTTGTCGGTGGTCTTCACGGGTCGGTTTCACGACGCCAGCGGGTTCGAGAAGACGCTGCACCTGCTCGCGGTGTTGCTGACTGTCGCGGCGACGGCGTTGCTGATCGCGCCTGCGGCGTGGCACCGGATGCTGTTCCGGACTGGGCGGCGGGAGCAGATCCTGCGGGTCGGCAACCGGGTCGTGCTTGTTGGGTTCGGGTGTCTTGCCGCGGCGATCACGGTGACTGTCGCGCTGATCGCGAAGGTCTCTTTCGGACCGGTTGCGATGGGGCTCGTCGGCGGGATGGCGATCTTGCTGTTCGGGCTGCTGTGGTTCGCGGTGCCGGGCATGCTCGTCGGCGACCAAAGGCGACGCGACGGTCACTGAGCGGAACCAGCGCAGCCTTCCGTTTGTCCTGCGCAGGACAGAAACGCCGGGGACATGGAGCTGTTCATCGAGCCGTCGGCAATTGTTGCCGTAGCGGTCGGGACCGGCCCGTAGCTTCCTGCTCGTGACTGACTCTTCACGGCGGAACTTCCTGCGCGGTGCCGGAATTCTCGGCGCTGGTGCGGCGGTGTCCGCGCTTCCTGGCCTGAACGGGATCGCCGCGGCTGATCCCAGTGTCGCTCGGCGGCCGGACGGTGACAGCCCGCGGTTCACGATCGCGGTCATGCCGGACACCCAGTACCTGTTTGACGAGGACCGGGGCGACTCGACGCCGGTGGACGCCTCGTTGTCGTACCTGCTGCGCCACGGGCACGACGACAACGTTGTCTTCCTCGCGCACCTCGGCGATCTCACGCAGAACGGGCAGGCCCGGGAGTTCGCTGGCATCAGCCGGTCGTTCCAGGTGCTCGACCGGTTCCGGTTTCCGTACAGCACTCTCGCGGGCAACCACGACATCGACGGCTCCACCGACGACCAGCGCGGGCGGACGCCCTACCTCGACGCGTTCGGGCCGCAGCGGCAGCGGAATTCGCCGACGTTCCGCGGCTCCTCAAAGGACGGCTACAACACCTACCACGTGTTCCGGGCCGCCGGCCGGGAATGGCTGGTGCTTGCTATGGACTGGCGTCCGTCATCGGGCGGGTTCGCGTGGGCTAAGCAGGTTCTCGCGCAGCACCCGAAGATGCCCGCGATCCTGACGATCCACGAGCTGGTCAACTCCGACGAGCAGGGCAAGGCGTTCCTGTCGGACTTCGGCAAGCAGGTCTGGGACGAGTTCGTCAACGAAAGCGACCAGATCTTCCTGACCCTCAACGGTCACTACTGGCCGCCGAGCCGGATGGTGAAGCGCAACGCCGCCGGCCACGACGTGCACCTGCACCTCACGAACTACCAGGACCGCTACTACGGCGGCAGCGGCATGATCCGGCTGTACCAGTTCGACGTCGCCCGCGGGGTGATCGACGTCCGCACCTTCTCGCCGTGGCTCGACGATCGGCGCGACCTCACCGAACTCGAGCGCATCGAGGCCGAGCGCAGCACAGACGTCGACTACTTCAGCATCGACATCGACTTCGACAAGCGGTTCGCCGGTTTCGCGCCCGTTCCAGTGCCGCCGGCCCGTCCGGTGAAACCGCAGCTTGTGCCGGGTACCGTCGCGTACTGGCGGTTCGAGGGCGGCCGTGCGGGGGCTCCGGTTCCGGACAACGCGCTGATCAAGGACCTCACCGGCCGCGGGAACGATCTGCGCCGCGCGACCGTGCCGGGCAGCGGGCCTGACGCGTTGACTTACTCGGCGGATTTCTCGCCCCGCCAACCGTCGCGGGCGAGCCTTCGCTTCGACGGCGCGCGCAACCCTGGCCGCGGCGCGTACCTCCAGACCGTCGACAGTGCGCCGATGAACAACCTGACCTTCCAACGCGGCTACACCGTCGAAGCGTTCATCCGGCTGCCCGAAGACTTCCGCGACGGCACCCACGGCTGGTGCGGCATCTTCGCGCGCCTCGGCAACGGCGGCGCGGCCGGGAAGTCCGGCGACGACCCCAACGAATCGGCCGCGACGTTCAGCGTCTCGGACGGTGCAGAACTGCAGTGGGCGGTGTTCCCGTTGAACCAGAACGGGATTTCGACCAACTGGGGCCACGAGCTGCCGTTGGCGAAGTGGTGGCACGTCGCGGTCGTCAACGACGGACGGCGCAGCACACTCTACGTCGACGGCTGCCCGCTGCTGCGCAACCCCAAGACTCCGGCGATCGGCCTCGCGAACCCGGGCGGCAGCTGGCTGGTCGGCGCGTCGTCGTACCGGGGCAAGGTGGAGCGCAGCTTCTACGGCGAGATCGGCGAGGCCCGCGTGGTCGACCGGGCGCTGGCGCCGCGGGAATTTCTGCTGGGCTGATAAGCGGTGCCGATTGGCTGCTCGGCAATTGCGGAGGGTGCTGGCCGGGGACTGGATCCGCGACCGGCTTGCCGGCGGTGTGACGATCGGGAATCTCTGACGCGTTATTCCGATTGCGCGGTGGGCACATTCTGCCAGTGCGGCCGTTCGGGGGTATTGGCGAAACTGACGGCTTCCGCCAGTCGGTCTAATCGGGGGACGGGGTAATAGTCATTTTGAAGTAGTATCGGAACGGTCGGAATTCGTTCAGGGTGGGTGCTGGATCCGGGAATTTCGCCGAGGGCGGTGCTGTGCCGGTGAGCGGGACGAGGCATGCCGCGGGCGAGCGTTCCCTTGCCGGGGACTGGGGCAGGGAACGTCGGTGTGCGGGGCAGCGGCAGCGCTGGACCGTTGCCTGGGCTGGGGCTCCTGGACCAGCGGCGATGCTGGGTCGGAGTTCCGTTGCCTGGTTGGCCCGGATGCCGGTGACTTGTGCCGGGTTCGGCGTGGATGCTGATCGGTGGCTCGGAACTCGTTGCCAGGTGCTGGTGGCGTGGTTGGAGTTCGTTGCCGGGATCAGCACGGGTGCTGGAACCGGTGGTCGAGCCGGACCGTTGTCGGGACCGGCTGCGTTGCCGGAACTGGTCAGGCCCGCTTCGCCCGTTGGGCAGCGTCGTTGCTGGAACGGGGAAGCCCGTGCTGGCCAGCGCCGTTGCTGGGCCAGCAGTGGAACCGTGCCGGACTGGCGTTTCGGCCGTAGCCGGGTGCCAGGGCGGATGGTTCGGGTGGAGCTCGTTGCCGGGACTGACGTTCGTGCCGGGATTCCGAAACTGGGGCCAGCGCTGATGCTGGCACCGGGACTCCGGTGTCCAACGCCTGGATGTTCCGCCTTGGTCAGTTTCGGAATCGGCCAAGCGAGGCCGGGACACGCGCCGCGAACGGGGAGCGTGCCGCGGAACCGAGGTGGCCCAGTCCAAGGAGCAGCCGGTCCAGTCCAGGGGCCAGCCTGAACCGGTCCGACGGGGGCGACCGCGCTGGCCCAAGGGCTCCAAGGAGCCCAAGGGCATCGCCCGAGCAACCCGATCCGGATACGCCAACCCGCGAGTCAAGGTCAAAAGCCCAGCTCAAGGGCCCAGTCGGCGTCTGGCCCAGTCGCCGCCGCGCCGGAGGCGTGAGCGGCACCTCAGACCGAGAACCCCACCGAGAACTCAGCCTGAGCACGCCAGCCCATGAACCTAGCCAGCACCCAGCCGCGAAACCCGACCGCGGACCCAGCCGCGAAACCCAGCCCAGCACCCAGCCGCGAAACCGTGGATCAGGCGGTGAGCCGTCCCCACGAATAGTCCTGTTTCGCGAGCTTCAGGTACACGAACAGCTCCGTCGAGACGACGCCCGCGATGGGCCGTACCTCGTCGCCGAGTACGGACAGGAGGTGGTCGTCGTCGCGGCAGAGCAGTTCTGCCAGCAGGTCGAAGCGGCCTGAGCAGAGGGCCACCTGGTGTACGTCGGCGACCTTGGCCAGTTGCTGGGCCACTTCGCGGGCGTCTCCGTCCACCGTGATGCCGACCATCGCCCTTCGGGTCAGGTCGACGTGTTCTGGTGAGGTCACGGCGACTATCTGCACCATTTCCTCTCGCAGCAGCCGTTGTACTCGCTGCCGCACCGCGCCCTCCGAAAGACCTACCGCCTTGGCCAGTGCGGTGAAGGACGCCCTGCCGTCTTCCTGTAACAGCGTGATGAGCGTCCGGTCGGTCCCGTCTAGCGCTCTCGGAGCACGCGGTTCCTCGATTTTCGTACGGTTTTCGTCACCCATGCCGTCCCTCCCTGTGTTTCGGCATGTGATTCGTCAGACGCGCAGCGTATCGGCAGGAGCCGGAGAGCAGGAGACCCTTTCCCGTTTTCTTCTCCAGATGGCGGACATGCGGGCCCCGTTCTGGCTCCGGCAAACAGCGGGTACGGTCGCGAACCGCCGATCTTGAGGAGGAATATTCCAATGACCGAAGCCGTCGCCGCGCCTGTGGTGCCGGCCAAGGGGCTCCGTTCGAACGCGCTGGGCATGGTGTCCTCGACGGTGATCGGGATGTCTTCGACCGCCCCGGCCTACTCGATCGCCGCGACGCTCGGGTTCATCGTGCTCGCCGGAACGGGGTTCAAAGCCGCCGCGTTCGTGCTCCTGTCGTTCGTGCCGGTGCTGTTCGTCGCTTTTGCCTTCCGGGAACTGAATGCGGCCGAACCCGATTGCGGCACCAACTTCACCTGGGCCACCCGCGCGTTCGGCAGTCGCGTCGGCTGGATGACCGGCTGGGTCGTCCTGGTGGAGCAGTTGCTGGTGATGTCCAGTCAATCCGCGCTGACCGGCCGGTACACGCTGCTGCTGTTTGGTCTAGACGACCTCGCGAACAACCGCGCGGTGACGACCGCGATCGGGGCTGCGTGGCTGCTCGCGCTCTGCTGGCTCTGCTACCGCGGCATCGAGGTGTCCGCGCGGGCGCAGTGGATCCTCCTCGGCATCGAACTCGCCGTCCTGGTGATCTTTTCCGTCGTAGCGCTCACGCGCGTCTACAGCGGCACTGCGGGCCCGCAAGCGACCACGCCGCGGTGGGACTGGCTGTGGCCGAGCGGAGTGAGCGTCGGGACGGCGGTGTCGGCGGTGCTGCTCGCGGTCTTCATCTACTGGGGCTGGGAAAGTTCGCTTTCGGTGAACGAGGAATCGGCTGATCCGCGGCACGCGCCGGGCCGGGCGGCGATTCTGTCGACCGTGCTGCTGGTGCTCAACTACCTGCTGGTGACCGTCGCTGCGCTGGCCTTCGCGGGCGTCGGCGAGCACGGGATCGGGCTGGCCAACGAGGCGAACGCCGAGGACGTGCTCGCTGGGCTGGGCGGCGCGGTGTTCGGGACGTCCGGATTCGGCAAGGTCATGGGGGTGCTGCTGATCGTGTCGGTGCTGACCAGCGGCGCGGCCACGAGCCAAGCGACGATCATGCCGGCCGCGCGCACCACGCTGTCGATGGCCAGCCACGGCGCGCTGCCCAAGGTGTTCGGCCGCGTGCATCCGAAGTACCAGACGCCGTCGGTAACCACTTGGGCGTTCGGGCTGGTGTCGCTCGCCTTGTACGTGCTGCTGGCGTTGTGGAGCCGGAATGTGCTCGCGGACTCGGTCGACGCGGTCGGGCTCACGATCGCGATCGAGTTCACGGTGACGGCGCTCGCGTGCGTGTGGGTGTTTCGCCGGACACTGTGGTCGAGCGTGCGCAATTTCCTGCTTCGCGGCTTACTGCCCTTCGTAGGCGGCGTGTTCTTCCTGGCGGTACTGGTGCTCGCGGCGATCGCGTACGCGAAGCCTGACGCCGGTGAGACCACTGTGTTCGGCATCGGCGGCGTCGCGGTGATCGGTGTCGTGGCGATACTCGTGGGCTTCCCGTTGATGTTCGCCGTGCAACGTGCCTGCCGTGACTTCTTCGCCGGGCGACGTCTGACGCGCGGCGCCGTTGCCCGCGGCGGTCAGACCATCGAAAGCTAGCAGCGGCGAAGCAGGTCTTCTTCGGTTTCGCGGCGTACGAGGAGCGTGGCGTGCCCGTCGCGGACGCCGACGAGCGGTGGGCGGCCGACGACGTTGTAGTTCGACGCCAGCGAGTGGTGGTACGCGCCGGTGCACGGCACGGCCAACAGATCGCCGACGTGGATGTCGTCGGGCAGACAGACGGCCGCCAGTACGTCGCCGGACTCGCAGTGTCGTCCGACCACCGTCATCGGCGTACGCGCGGCCTTCGTGCGACGGCCGACGAGACGCGCGGTGTAGCGCGCGCCGTACAGCGCGGGGCGGGGGTTGTCGCTCATGCCGCCGTCGACAGCGACGAAGGTGCGCGCGCCGCGCTTCACAGCGCACACGCGGTAGACGGTGATTCCGGCCGGCCCGACGATCGCGCGGCCGGGCTCGATTGTCAGGCGCGGCAAGGGGAAGTCGTGTGACGAGCATTCGTAGCTCAGTGCGACGCGGAGACGGCGTGCGTACCCGTCGAGGTCGAAGGACGCTTCGCGGTCGGCGTACGGCACCGCGTGGCCGCCGCCGAGATCCAAGTCGCGCAACGTGATTCCGTACATGTCGCGGATACGGACGAGCACTTCGACCATCCGTCGCGCGGCTTCCTCGTAACGGTCCACACGGGACACTTGCGAGCCGATGTGGCAGTGCAGTCCGGTTAGTTGCAGGCTTGGCTGTGAAAGCACTGCTGCGACAGCGCGGTCGACGTTGTCGCGTACGTCGGGGCGTAGCGAGAAGCCGAACTTCTGTCCTTCGGTGCCGGTCGTGATCGCGGCGTGCGTGTCGCCGCTGACGCCGGGCGTGACGCGGATAAGGACGCGTTGTGCGCCATGCGCGAGCGCGCCGAGCTGTTCGACTTCGTCGAGAGAATCGAGGACGATGCGACCGACGCCGTACTGCAGCGCGGCTTTCAGGTCCTCCGGGGTCTTCGCGTTGCCGTGCAACAGAATGCGCTCCGCGGGAAAACCGACAGCGCGCGCGACGGCGATCTCTCCAGCGGAGCAGGTGTCGAGCGACAGTCCTTCTTCGGCGACCCAACGCAACACTGCTCGCGTACAGAGCGCCTTGCTCGCGAAGGCGACGTCGGCCTCCGGCAGCGCACGGCGGTACGCGCGGGCTGTTTCGCGCACCTGTTCCTCGTCGAGGAGGTAGGCGGGCGTACCGAAGCGCGCGGCCAGGTGGCTGACGGGCGCGCCGGCGAAGAGCAGTTCACCGCCTTCGCCGAGCTTCGTGCCTTGCGGCCAGAGTCCCGATTCCAGATGGTCGGCGGCCTCGCAGCCGAGACTCGGGAGCAGCTCGCTGAGCGTCACGGTTACCTCCGGTCGATGTCGATCGCGGCGAACATCGCCAGCACACTGCGCCGACCCCCGACCGGAACGTCCCGGAAACGGGCCCCTGACGGTCCGGGCGGCCGTGCTGACGCGTTCTTAACGCGCGAGTAACTTCCGCCACACCCCGGTTGAGCTGGGCTTTGCTGAGTTTTCGGGGGATCCGCCGTCTTATCGGACATGGTTGAACAGATGACGGACTTCGCGAGCGAGACCGAGCTGTACCGGCACGAGCTGCGGGTGCACTGCTACCGGATGCTGGGCTCGTTCGACGAGGCGGAAGACCTGGTCCAGGAGACTATGCTGCGCGCGTGGCGCGGCCGTTCGACGTACGCGGGCCGTGCGAGCCTGCGGGCGTGGCTGTACCGGATCGCGACCAACGCGTGTCTCGACCATCTCGAAGCGCACCCGCGCGAGCTGCCGATGCTCGATCTGCCAGTTGCGCACGACTCCGACCTCGCGCCGCGTCCCGACGTCGCAGTTCCCTGGCTGCAGCCTGCGCCCGACAGTGCGCTTCAGCCGGACACTGTCGTCGTCGCGCTTGAGACGGTGGAGTTGGCGTTCCTCGCCGCCATTCAGCATCTTTCGCCGCGACAGCGGGCTGCGTTGGTGCTTCGCGACGTACTCGGCTGGTCCGCGCGTGAGACGGCTTCAGCGCTCGGTACGACGCCTGCGTCGGTGAACAGCAATGTGCTGCGCGCGCGGGCCGAGTTGCAGGAGCACCTGCCTACGCGACGTACGGAGTGGGCGTCTGCGTCCGGGAGCGATGAGGAACGCGCTGTTGTCGCGAAGTACGTCAAAGCGCTCGTAGAGCACGACGAAGTGGCCTTCGCTGAACTGTTGCGCGAAGACGTGCGTTGCAGTCACGCTCCCGGCGCTGGCGGGCACATGGGGTCGGAACCGACTTGGTACGCGGGGCGGGACACCGTGCTCGCGGGCTGGGCACCGGCGTTGCGTGGTGGCGACGCTGCCGAGTTCCGTGTTGTCGAGACCCGCGCGAACGGTCTGCCCGCGCTCGCCACGTACGCGCGCACAGTCGGCGAGTTCCGGGCCTTCGGCCTGGTGACGCTGCGGCTCGACGGCGGCCGTGTCGCGGAGGTGACCACCTTCGGCTCGGAAGTCTTCCCGGTTTTCGACCTCCCGCCTGCGCTCGCCTGAGACGTTACGAAAGCCCCCACGCGGACAGGATTCCGAACAGCTGGTCCCGTTCGCCCGCGGTCAGCAGCCTGCTCGGCGGCCGTACGTCGGGGCGGCACAGGCTGAGCTGCGAGAGGGCGTCCTTGACCACGCTGACGTTGTTGGCGTTCCCGTGCGCGGCGCGCATCTCCTCGAACGGGCGGATGCGGTCCCAGATTTCCATCGCGCCGTCGAAGTCGTGGTTGCGGAGACGGCGGAACAGGTCGAACGAGATCTGCGGCGCGACGTTCACCAAGCCGGAGGTGAAGCCCGTCGCGCCGACTGCGAAGTACCCAGGGGCGGACAGTTCGGCGAGACCGGCGATCCACACGAAGCGCTCGTACCCCGCGTCGCGCGCGACAGTGCGGAAGCGCACCGGATCCGGCACCGCGTACTTCACGCCGATTACGTTCGGCGCGACGTCGGCGAGCTGTGCCAGGTCCGCACCCTCGATGGCGGGGTTGCGCACGTACAGGACAACCCCGAGTTCGGGCACTTCGTTCGCGATAGCGCGGTGGTAGTCGATCCAGCCCGCGCGCGATACGTACGGGTGCACGGGCTGATGGATCATCACCATGTCCGCTCCGGATGCGCGCGCGTGCTTCGCGGCCTTCACGGCTGTACGCACGTCATGGCCGACGCCTGCGAGGACGCTCGCCTCGCGCGCGGCCTTCGTGGTGACTTCGAGACACTGTCGCGTTTCTTGCTCTTCGAGCGCGTAGAACTCGCCGGTGTTGCCGTTCGGGGTGACGACCTCGATGCCGCTCAGCACGAGCCGTTCGACTAGCCGCTCGTACGTCTCGGCGTCCACGTCCCCGGCCGCGGTAAAGGGAGTCACCGGGATCGCCACCACGCCGGCGAGCCGCTGTCGCTGTTTCTCGAACGCCACGAGCAGATCCGATCTGATATATGATGTCTCGACAGTCGGAGGGTAACACGAGTAGCCAGGACGATCGTCCTGATCTTTGGGATATGCGTCCTAGATCGGCGCTGAAGGGCGGTCTGGCCTGGCAAAGCTAGGTACCGCTGGCCGACGACCGGATTACCGCGCGTGGGACCTGGGACGTGCCGCTGCGCACCCGCGAGGTGCCGGGGTCAGGTCGGCGGAGCAACGAGTCGAGGTCACCGACGTGCGGCTGCCGCTCGCCTCATTTCGCATCACGTACACGTTCCGGCAAGCCCCGACAGAACGCGAGTTCGTCTTCCTCGCGCAAGCAGCCTGAGTCGGCACGCCCCCAGCGAAAGGGGCGTGCCGAAACCCTCAGCGCAGGGCGTCCAATGCGAACGCCGTGTACATGGCCACCCCGGCGGCCATCGCCGGTTCGTGGAACTTCACCCGGTTCGAGTGGTTGTCCTCGGTGGTCGCCGGGTCCGCTCCCGGCTCGCGGGCGCCGATGAACGCGAACGCGCCCGGAATCCGTTGCAGGACATACGAGAAGTCTTCCGCGCCCATGATCGGCGTGGTCAGCTCCTCGACGTTGTCCTCGCCCAGCACGTCCGCACCCAGCGACAACACCTCGGCCGCCACTGCCGGGTCGTTGACCGTCGTCGGGTAGCCCGGGTCCACGCCGGCCGATACGCGGCAGCCGTGTGCCGCTCCGACCGCCTCGCACACCTTCGGCAGTTCCTCGCGGATGAAGGACCGCGTCGACTCCGACAGGGTGCGAATGGTCCCCTCGAGCACCGCCGTCTCCGGGATGATGTTCGTCGTCGTCCCGGCCTGGATGCGGGTCACCGAGACCACCGCCGGGTCGAAGACGCTGATCCGGCGCGTGACCATCGTCTGGAGCGCGCTGACCATCGCCGCCGCGGCGGGGACGGGGTCGATCGCGTCGTGCGGGGCCGAGCCGTGGCCGCCGCGGCCGGTGACCTCGACGCTGAACGTGTCGGCCGACGCCATCATCGGACCGCCGCGCACCTGCAGGACGCCGCTCGGGCTGTTGGCGATCGTGTGCAGGCCGAAGGCGCGCGTGACGCGCGTGCCCGCCGCGTCCAGCACTCCCTCGTGGATCATGTGCCGCGCGCCGTGCATGCCCTCCTCGCCGGGCTGGAACATGAACACGATCGAGCCCGCCAGGTCGTCGACCCGCTCGGACAGCAGCCGCGCCGCGGAGGCGAGCATCGCGACGTGCGTGTCGTGTCCGCAGGCGTGCATCGAACCGTCGATCTCGGACGAGAACTCCAAGCCGGTGTCCTCGGTGAGCGGCAGCGCGTCCATGTCCGCCCGCAGCAGCACGGCCGGGCCGGGACGGGCGCCGCGCAGGACGCCGGTGAGCGACGTCGTGGAGCGGCCGTCGGTGAGTTCGATCGGCAGGTCGGCCAGCGCGGCGCGGATTGCCGCCTGGGTGCGCGGCAGCTGCAAGCCCTGTTCGGGATGCCGGTGCACAGCGCGGCGAAGCTCGACAGTCCGGTCCTGGAGCTGCCGCGCGGCGTCGAGCAGCCCGGCGTGCCGGTTGCCGGGCAGGGTGGGGAGGTCGGTGGGTCCGGTCATGGCTCGATAGTGGCACCTCGCACGCTTCGGGCGCACCGTGCGTGCGTTCGCCAGCGAGGCGGAATACGGTGTGCGCATGGCGGTGCAAGAGCCGGTCACGGGCTTCGCGATAGCTGTGGTCCGTGAAGACGGTCGGTGGCGGTGCAGTGCGCTCGATTCCTCGGCGCTCACAGAGCTGGATGCGGCGATCACCGAGCTGGGCAAGCTCCGGTCGACCGGAGCGGCGTTCGGCCTGCTGGCCGTCGACGACGAGTTCTTCGTGATCGTCCGGCCGAGCCCGAGGGGTCCGTCGCTGCTGCTGTCGGACGCCGCCGCGGCGCTCGACTACGACATCGCGGCGGACGTCCTCGACGTCCTGCGCGTCGACCCGCCCGACGAGGACGACGACGCCGTCTGGCCCGAGGGCGACCTCGAGATCCTGGCCGACCTCGGCCTGCCCGGCGGCGAACTGGAAGTGATCGTCGGGGAGGTCGACCTCTACCCGGACGAACAGCTCCAGATGATCGCCCAGCGGTGCGGGTTCGAGGCCGAGTTCTCGAAACTGCTGGACCAGCTCTGAGACGGCCGGACGACACCGAAGCCGTGCGGGCCGCGCTGGACGCGGCTCGCGCCCCCGGTGCCGACGTGCCCATCGGCGCGGTCGTCTTCGACCCCGACGGGCGCCCCCTGGCCGCGGCTCGCAACGCGCGGGTCGAGCTGGCTGACCCCACCGCGCACGCGGAGATCCTCGCGCTGCGCGCGGCGGCCCGCGAGTTCGGCGACGGCTGGCGGCTGGAGGGCTGCACGCTCGCGGTCACGCTGGAGCCCTGCACGATGTGCGCCGGCGCGCTCGTGCTCGCCCGCGTCGAGCGGTTGGTGTTCGGGGCTTGGGAACCCAAGACGGGCGCGGTGTCGTCGCTGTGGGACGTCGTGCGCGACCGCCGCCTCAACCACCGGCCGGAAGTCCACGGCGGAGTGCTCGAAAGCGACTGCGCTGCCCTGCTCGAGGCGTACTTCGCGGACCGCCGGCTGGGGGCCGAGTAGACCCCGCCGCAAGCCGCGAAGAGGGTCCGGTATTGTTCTCGGCGGTGGCGTGTCCGAGCGGCCGAAGGAGCACGACTCGAAATCGTGTGACGGTTAATCCCGTCCGTGGGTTCAAATCCCACCGCCACCGCTCTCAAGTGAGCGGGCTATGTCGACAGGAAGCGTCGACATAGCCCGCTCGCTTCGTTTCTGGGGGTCCAACCCCCGGACCCCCGCCGTGGTGGTCGCCTTTCCTTATGGGCACTCCGGCCGGGGTTCGTACAGCTCCTCCGACCGGAAGAAGGTGCGGGAGCTGGTCGCGGCCGTCAAAGCGGCGATGCCGCAGTAGCGTGGACGCATGAGCGAGGAGCTTCCGCCGGTCGGCAAGACCGCGGTTGGGGTTGCTGGGCTTCGGGCGTTGGAGAGCGGGCGGCCGGATCGGCTGTTCGACGATCCCTACGCGGGCG
This sequence comes from Amycolatopsis sp. La24, assembly GCF_029087445.1. Lineage (NCBI taxonomy): Bacteria > Bacillati > Actinomycetota > Actinomycetes > Pseudonocardiales > Pseudonocardiaceae > Amycolatopsis > Amycolatopsis sp. La24. The sequence goes on along the minus strand of NZ_JARACH010000017.1, from coordinate 29,389 downwards.
CGTTCTTCCACGCCGGCCGCGCGATCTTCGAGGGCCGGGAACGTCACCACGAGCTGGGGATGGTCTTCGCGCACCAGGTCGCGATCCGCACCCGGTTCTTCGACGACTTCGTTTCCGGCGGGACCCAGACGGTGCTTCTCGCGGCCGGTCTCGACGCTCGCGCGTTCCGGCTCGACTGGCCCGACGGGGCGCGCGTGTTCGAGGTCGATCTGCCCGACGTGCTCGCGTTCAAGGAAACCGTGCTGTCCGAAAAAGGCGCGCGGCCTCGGTGCCAGCGCACGACGGTTCCGGTGGATCTGCGCGACGACTGGGTCGCTGCCTTGAAAACAACGGATTCGACCCGGATCAGCCGACCGTCTGGCTCGCTGAAGGGCTGCTCGTCTACCTCAGCCGGGACGAGGCGGAGCGGATGCTCACGGCGGTCACCGAGTTGTCCGCGCCGGGCAGCCGGGTTTCGTTCGAACACCGGCCGGACGGTGATCAGGACGGGCTGCTGGAGCGGGCGCGTCAATTCGGCAGCGAGGTGACGGCGCTTTGGCGCGGCGGTCTCGCGGGGGACGCTCCGAAGTGGCTCGCCGAGCACGGCTGGCGGCCGGAAACCGTTACGGTCGCGGAACTTTCCGTCCAATATGGACGCGAGCCGCTGCACCGTACGCGCGGCGGATTCGTGACCGCGACCCGTTAATTCTCTTCCTGCAACACCGGTGTGCCGAAAGCGTCGAGGAAAGTCGTTGCCTCTCCTATGGTTGCGACGCCGCGCGCGACCGCTTCCGCGATGGTCCCGCATGCCTCCCGCACCGCCGGCTCCGCGGATCGGTCGCCCGCCAGCAGCGCGACGGCCGCTGGGGTCACTCCTTCGGCGATCAGCATGACTCGCGCCGCCGTCTGATCTGCCAGCCGGTCAAGCAAATCCGCCAGATCCAGGCCGACTGACGCTGTCCGTGCGGCAGCCTCGGCGGCCTGCCGGTAGTGCGCGTCCAGTTCGTCCGCACTGCCCCGGAACTGCGCGGCCGGTTCGCCGCCCCATTTGCGTTCCGCGCTGTGCGCCCCGCGTTCGAACTCCAGCCGGGCCATCACCAGCACGTCGCGTCCGCCCGACAGCGTGCGCGCGGATTCGCGGATCGTCTGCGGGGAACAGTCGATCTGGCGCAGCGCGGCGACCGGGTCCGGTGCGCCGATCGCGGCGGCCGCGGCACTCAAGGAAGCCAGTCCGGCGGCCGCGTTTTCCAGCGCCGGGTGGAGGAACGGCATCAACTCAGCAGCGCCGTCGCGATCGTCGGGCGGTGGTGGTGGCCGCGGGCGGCCATCCGCAGCTGGCCGGCGAGGTCGGACGTCGCGTCGCCGAGCATGCGCGCGTCGACGTCCCGCGCGGCGAGCGCGGCCTCCCACCGGGCGGCGATTTCCCGCGCGGGCGCGGAAATGCCCCACGGCGTCGATTCGAGACGGGCTTCGGCGAACCGGCCCGCGGCACGGTCCGCGTCGGCAGCCGCTCGATCGAGCGCGTCCGCGGCGGCGTTGAGCCGCTCGCTCGTCGAACCTGCCATCGGGACCTCCGCTTCCGGGAGAGCGCGAACCGCGGCCCGTCACCCTCTCCAGAGATCTAACCCCATCGAGGCCGCCCGGGTCACTCGGCCGGGCGTGCGACGATTCCACATCGTGGAGATCCTTGACCCACGCAACCGAACCCGGCCAGAATTGGAGTCATGCCAGAGAACCGGGTAGTGCCGCAAGCCGGCCGTGCCCCGGCGCGGTCGGACGGCGAGGGCGTGGCCGCTCTCCTGAGGCGTCGCGGTCGTCTCGGCTCTCCTCCCGCGTAGGCGATTTTCCGCTGCTGTAGCCGAAATTCACCTATTCTTCCGGGAGTACCCCCATGTCTGTAGACCTGCCTGCCCGCCTGCGCTCGTCCGTCACCCCGGACGACGGGATCCTCGAAGGGCCGCGCGTGCTGCGCCGCCTTCCGGACGGAGTCGAAGAACGTCCCTACGAGCTTTTCACCCTGCGTCCGCTCGGACGGGTGATCGGCGCGGAAATCTCCGGAGTGGACCTCGGCGCACCCGTGTCGCCGCGGTTGCGTGCCGAGCTGAACCGCGCGTTGCTGGAGTGGAAGGTGCTGTTCTTCCGCGACCAGCGCATCACGTCGCAGCAGCAGCGCGCGTTCGCCGCGAACTGGGGCGAACTGGAGACCAACCCGTTCATCGCGCGCGGAGATTCCGACCAGGTCGTGCGGTTCACTCGCACCGCCGGGATGCCCGGGTACGAAAACATCTGGCACACCGACGTCACCTGGCGGCCGAATCCGGCGCTCGGTTCGGTGTTGCGGCTGGTCGAGGTCCCGCCGATCGGCGGCGACACGATGTGGGCCGACATGGCCGCCGCCTACGACAACCTGCCCGCCGACGTCCGCGAGCGGATCGACGGCCTCACCGCGGTGCACGATTTCGTCCCCGGTTTCGACCGGTTCACCGACCCGGACCTGCTGGCCCAGTGGCAGGACGCGTACCCGCCGGTCGAGCACCCGGTGGTGCGGACCCATCCGGAGACCGGACGGCGGACGTTGTTCGTGAACCAGGCGTTCACCACGCACATCACCGGCCTCGACCGCGCCGAAAGCGACCGGCTGCTGCGGTATCTGTTCCTCCAGGCGCACACGCCGGAGTTCCAGGTGCGGTTCCGCTGGGAGCCGGATTCGGTGGCGTTCTGGGACAACCGCGCGACCCAGCACTACGCGGTCAACGACTACCACCCGCACGTCCGGATCGCCGAGCGCGTCGCGATCGTCGGGGACCGGCCGTACTGACCGCTCACGACACCCCGGTGAGCACGGTGTCGACAAGTCGCTCGAGGTAGGCGGCGTTGGCGGATTTCGCCCGGATCAGAGTGTGGAACCAGAGGTTTCCGCCCAGCAGATCCATGATCATCTCCGAATCCGCTGCGTCGGCGAGTTCGCCTCGGTCGTGAGCCCGGTCGAAGACGGCCTGCTCGCGGCCGAGGCGGTCGGCGAAGAACCGTCCGGCGGCCTCGGCGGTGGCGGGCCGGTCCGGCAGCGCGGAGACGACGGCCGTGATGACGCGCCGGTTCGCCGGATCGGACAGCAGGCGGTGGATCTGCTTTGCCAGTTCGAGGAGATCGCCGCGCAGGGAACCGGTGTCGGGAATCGCGAAGGCGAGTTCCGGGGCCTGCACGAGTGCGTCCGCGAGGACCTCGTCCTTGGTCGCCCACGTGCGGTAGATCGTCGTTTTGTGCACCCCGGCCCGCGCGGCGACCGCTTCGATCGTCAGTGCGTCGTACCCGCGTTCGGCCAGCAGCGCGAGGGTCGCGGAGAAGATGGCGTCCGCCTTGCGCGGGCGGGTGGCGGTCCGGTCCATGGCTCGATCCTAACCAGGTTTGCAACGGTGCGTTGCATTTGGTAGACCGGTGCAATGCAACGGTCCGTTGCATTCCTGGGTGGAAGGCGGAGACATGAGCGACGTGCTCCCGGTGGTTTTCGTGCACGGCATCCGGTTGTCCGGGGCGTGCTGGCAGCAGCAGAAACGCCTGGCCCGCGGTCGAGTCGCCGCGCCGGACCTGCCTGGGCACGGCACGCGGCGCGGGGAGAAGTTCACTCTCGACGGCGCGGTCGACGCGGTCGCCGAGGCCATCGACGAGGTCGGCGGCCGCGCGGTTCTGGTGGGCCATTCGCTCGGCGGCTACGTCTCGATCGCGACCGCGGCCCGGCATCCGGATCGGGTCGTTTCCCTGGTGGGGGCCGGATGTTCGCTCCAGCCGAGTTCGGTGCTGCGCGGCGGATTCCGGTTCGCGCGCCGCGGGCTGGCGACGACCGCGGACGACGGCGCTTCCTTCAGCGCGTGGCTCCTCCGCCGGGTTCTCCCCGCGGAAGTCGCCGAGCCGGTCGTCGCCGCGGGAATCGCTTCCGAAGTCATCCCGGACGTGATGGAGGCGGCCGCCGGGATGGACCCGCTCGCCGACCTCGCCCGGTACCCGGGGCGGGTACTGCTGCTGAACGGCCGCCACGACCACTTCCGCCTCGGCGAGCGGCGGTTTTTGGCTGCGTGCCAGGACGGGGCGCTGCAGATCGTGCCGGGGGCGGGCCACTACCTGCCGCTCACCCACGGCGAGAGTTGCGCGCGGGCGGTCGACGGCGTCGCGACGGCCCTCGTCAGCGGTTAATGCTCGCGAGTGGCGAGGCGGGCCGCCTTCCTCCCCCTCCCGCGCTCCCCCGCGCGGTCAAGGCGGCGCCTCGCCACTCGCGAGGCTTCCCCGGGGCAAATCCGTGGAGCCGCGGTCGCGGGCGAAGCGGAAAGTCCCGCGCCCGCGGCTGTTTTCCCGGGTGGTGACACCTGCGCACTCGACGACGGTCAACCCCCACGTGACCGTGTCGCCTCCCCCGCGAGGTGCTACCCGTGAGCGGCGGGGCGGCCCGAAAGTGGTCTGGGCCACAGTTTCCGCGCTCATCGGTAAGGTACTCCCGCCCGGTACCAGTCGACCCCGGGCTTGAGCTGCATTTAAGGCAGATGCGCCGTCCGGGTGACGGCGGGACCAGCGGTCTAGCCGCGAAGTCCTTCGACTGTCGCGAAGCCGTCACTGACTGTCACCTTGGTGCCGCGGCGAGCGGACAGCTCCACGAACCGCTGCAGTGCCGCGTCGGCGTCGTCTCCCGTCAACGGTACGCATTCGTTGTCTTCGTCGCGGCGGATCGGCACTAATTCGACCCGCATCTGCTCGCCGACGACGCACCCGGCGAGCAGGCCGTCGCGGTGCCGGTCGCGCATGGCGGGCCAGTCGAAGACGAGGTTGCCGAGGCTGTAGAGGATCGGGCGGCCGCGATACACCTCGACCGGCTGCACGATGTGCGGTCCGTGTCCGACGACCAGGTCGGCACCGGCGTCGATGATCGCGTGCGCGTAGGTCACCTGGTATTCGGCCAGCTCGTCGCCGGGGAGGCCCCAGTGCATCGACACCACGACGTGGTCGGCCTCGGCGCGGGCGCGGCGGATGTCGGCGAGCAGCAGCTCCAGGTCGCGGCGGACCGGCGTGGTGTGCACGATCGGCGGGCGGCCGGGGACGTCCAGGACGCGCGGATCCGGTTGGTACGACGTGTAAGCGCCCGCCGCGGCGACACCCGCCGAGTCCTCCGTCGCTTCCTGCCCGACGGGCCAGCACAGCGACGTGTAGGCGAGGAACGCGATCCGGCCGCCGGGTCGTTCGAGGACCGCCGGCGCGTGCGCCTCGGCGAGGTTCGAGCCCGCGCCGCAATGCGCGATTCCGGCGCGGTCCAGCACGGCGAGGCTCGCCATCGCCGCGGCCGGCGGGTAGGTGACGTTGTTGGCGACGGACACGACGTCGATCTCGGCGGCGGTCAGCGCGGCGACCATCTCCGGCGGCGAGTGCCGCCAGTTCGGTTTGTGCGGGATGTCCATGCCGGTCGAGCCGGACAGCGGTCCTTCGAGATTCACGAACCGCACGTCGGCGCCGGTGAGCAGCGAGGTCAACGGGTCGAACGCCGTTTCCGGCTTCGCGCGGCCCTGCAGGTTGACGTCTCCGCCGAGTACGAGCGTGATCATTGCGTCAACCCGTCCAAAGGAGGAAATCCCTCCAGCTCGTTACGAATCGTTGCCCTTTCGTCTTCCTCTGCTTCGCTTGTTCGGGGGACGATGCCTCGACCGTTGACATGCAGAGGGGACTCAGGGTGACCATATCCCGTCGTCCCGCCGGGGGCCGCAGCGCCGGTGGGGCAAGACTGACCAGAGGCGCGGTTGCCGTCTCCGCAGCTGCTCTCGCGCTGGGCGGACTGGCCGCGCCCGCTTCGGCAGCGCCAAGCGCGGACGCCCTGATCGCCGAGGTCTACGGCGGTGGCGGCAATTCCGGCGCCACGCTGACCAACGACTTCATCGAGCTGGCCAACCACGGCGGCGCGCCCGTCGCGCTCGACGGGTACAGCGTCCAGTACCTGCCCGCTTCGGCGAGCGCGTCGAGCAAGTGGCAGGTCACGCCGCTCGCCGGGTCCGTCGCGCCGAAGGGCCGCTACCTCGTCGCGGAGGGGAAGGGGAACGGCGGCACGGTCGCGCTGCCGACGCCTGACGCGACCGGGGGCATCGCGATGTCCGCGACCGCGGGGACGGTCGCGCTCGTGTCCGACAGCGCGCCGCTGACCTGCAAGACCGCCGCGGATTGCCTGGCGGACAGCCGCGTCAAGGACCTCGTCGGCTTCGGCGATGCCGTTGTCCGCGAAGGAAACCCGGCCGCCGCGGCGTCGAACACGACCTCGGTCGCGCGGGCGGCGACCCTCGCCGACACCGACGACAACAGCGCGGATTTCGCCGTCGGCGACCCGACGCCCACCAACACCAAGGGCGAGACCACCGGTACGCAGCCGGGCGAACCGGGTGTTCCGGCGAAGATCCACGACATCCAGGGCACGACGCGGATCTCGCCGTTCAAGGACAAGCAGGTCGAGGACGTCACCGGCATCGTCACCGCGGTGCGGAGCTTCGGCTCGGCGCGCGGATTCTGGATCACCGACCCGCATCCCGACAGCGACCCGCGCACCAGCGAGGGCCTGTTCGTGTTCACCGGATCGACGACCCCGGCGGTGGCGGTCGGCGACGCGGTCACCGCGCAGGGCAAGGTCAAGGAGTACTACCCGGACGCGCCCGCGACCTCGAACTACCAGTCGCTCACCGAGCTGACGAGTGCACAGTGGACGGTCGGCTCTTCGGGCAACCCGCTGCCCGCCCCGACCGTGCTGACGCCGGACCAGGTGCCGGATGTGCTGGCTCCCAACGCGGGCGGCAACATCGAACCGTTGCCGCTCGAACCGTCGAAGTACGCGCTGGACTTCTGGGAATCGCACGAAAGCGAGATCGTCCAGGTTTCCGACGCACGCGTGGTCGGCCCGAGCAACAAGTACGGCGAGCTTTACGTGACCACGAAGCCGCAGCAGAACCCGACTCCGCGCGGCGGCACGGTTTACCTCGGCTACGACAAGATCAACACCGGCGTGCTGAAGGTCCAGTCGATCATTCCGTCCGCGCAGCAGGCGACGCCGAAGGTCAACACCGGCGACGTGCTCACCGGCGTAACCTCCGGCCCGGTGGAGTACAGCAACTTCGGCGGGTACACGCTGTTCGCGTCGAAGCTGGGTGCGGCCAAGGACAACAAGCTGCAGAAGGAAACCACGCGTAAGCAGCGTCCGGGCGAGCTCGCGGTGGCGACGTACAACGTCGAGAACCTCGCACCGTCCGATTCGGACACCAAGTACGCGCAGCTCGCGCACGGCATCGTCGACAACCTCGCGACGCCGGACATCGTTACCCTGGAAGAAATCCAGGACAACAGCGGCGCGACGGACGACGGAACCGTCGACGCCGACGCGACGCTGAAGAAGTTCACCGACGCGATCGTCGCCGCCGGCGGCCCGCAGTACCAGTGGCGGCAGATCGACCCGGTGAACGACGAGGACGGCGGACAACCGGGCGGCAACATCCGCGTCGGCTTCCTGCTCAACCCGTCGCGTGTGTCCTTTGTGGATCGCCCGGGCGGCAGCCCGACGTCTTCGGTAGGCGTGGTTTCCGACCACGGCAAGGCGCACCTGACGCAGTCGCCGGGCCGGGTCGACCCGGGCAACGACGCGTGGGAGGACAGCCGCAAGCCGCTGGCGGGCGAGTTCGTGTTCCGCGGACGCACGGTTTTCGTGCTGGCCAACCACTTCAACTCCAAGGGCGGCGACCAGCCGACACACGGCCGCTACCAGCCGCCGACGCGCAGCTCCGAGGTGCAGCGGCAGAAGCAGGCGACGGTGCTGCAGGGATTCGTCTCGCAACTGCTGAACGCGGACCCGCGGGCGAACGTCGTGGTGGCTGGCGACCTGAACGACTACCAGTTCTCGCCCGCGCTGGCGAAGCTGACGTCGGGTGGGTTGTTGAAGGACCTGATCTCGACGCTGCCGCCGGCTGAGCGGTACAGCTACGTGTACGAGGGCCAGTCGCAGGTGCTGGACCATATTCTGGCGTCGGCCGCGCCGCGTGGGGTGGATTATGACGTGGTGCATGTGAATGCGGAGTTCGCTGACCAGGCTAGCGACCATGACCCACAGGTGGTGCGGTTCCGGCCTTCGGCGGGGAATCCGTTCGCGGATTTCGCGAATGATGTGCTGGACCAGCTTGACCGGTGGTTCCACCGGACGGCGTAGGTAGTTGGCTGTGAGGGGAGTCCTGGTTCCGTCAGGGTTCCCCTCACGGCTTTTTTTTGCTGGGTGGATTGAGAGCTTCGGCGATCTTGGGAAGATCCTGGGAAGATCCTGGGGCGGCGCTTTGCCGCGAAGGTCTTCACCGTCAGAGTGACCCGGCCTCGCGTGCGACACCTCCTGGGGCGGCTGCACGCGGTTCCAAGCCGACCTCCTGACTTCGGGGTCGACCTGGTGATCCGGACCGTGAGTGGCGCGCCTCCCACGCCGTTTGAAGCTAGCCGAGCCGTCCCGACTCTGGCCCGGAGAACGGACTGGCCGATTGGGTTTCAGTCGAAGCTGAACACCCCCGGCCTTTCACCAGCCAAGGGCACCAACCCCTTGCGGCTTAACGCTTCGCTCGCCAGCCAAGCCCCAGCACCGCCTGTACCAGTTCCTGATAACTCGGCTTGACCTCTTCCAAATACCGGTCCAAATACTGCGGCCGAGCAGTAGTCACCGGCTGCGGGTCGTCCAGCGCCTCCACAAAACTCAGCCTCGAAACGTTGTGCAGCGCCATCTTCCACCACCGGTTGGCGCGCTCTCGGGTTTTCTCCTCCCGATCCTGCGCGGCAGCCACCGCCGCGTGCGCGTCTGCCAGTTGGCGTTCGATTTCGTCCGCACGCGCCAGCTCCCACGCGCGCAGGCTGTCCGCTGAACCGCGGGCCAGGCCTACGATTTCCTTGTACCGCATTGCGGGGCTGGTGGTTCCCTCGGTCACGGCGTGCCTCCCGCGGTCGGCTCGGTTTCTGGGCGCTGGAACGGGATGATGACTTCCGGGGCCCCGTGCGTGGTGCGGTCGAAGAACAACGCTCGGCCCGGTCGGGGCGACCAATGCACGACCTGGCCCGCGGCGAACGGTGACAGGTCATTGCCCTGGACGTCCAGTGCGGCCCAGGTGCCGATGTCGTCCGTGCCGCCGAAGCCGAGGGTGTCCTTGAGCCGCGCGGTACTGCGCCACCAGCCGATGGTGTGCACGCCATGCGCGGGGCCGTTTTTCAGCAGCGTGCGCAGATGGTCGAGGCCGCTCTTCAACTGTCCGACGGCCTTTGCCTCCAACGAAGGCAACGCGGCGTCCACTCCGTACAGCAGCAGGATGCGCGGCGTCGTCGTGGAAAGTGATTCGACGATCGATTCCAGCTCGGTGGAAAGGTCTTCGGTGAGCGTCGCGATGTGCCCCTCGACTTCCAGCCGGCTCTTCAAGTCCAACACTGCCGGGGAACTCGCCACGATGGGGCAATGCAACAGAAACTCGACCTGCCCGAGTTCCATTTGCCGGGAAAGCGATCGAGCGGCGGAGTCCATAATGGACAACGCTTCCGCGGTCGCGCCGCCTAGTACGGCGATGTTCCGGCCGGGTACCCGGGGGAGTTCGACACCGCACGCGGCTTCGGTGACGTCGATCGACTGGCCGAGGATCGCTCGCGGCTGGGGGCTCGGCTTGAGTTCCATATAAGCCGGGAACTGTTCCAGCACCGGCGAATGCGCACCGTCGAACAGGCGTGGCCGGGTGAATCGGCCAGCGTAGAGTTCCCACAGCTTTTGCTGCAGGTTCACGAAAACGTTGCGACTGCTCGCATCCGGCACGTGTGCGAGCTGGTTTCCGTGTGCGACACCGGAATCGTGGTTGATCACCGCGTGCCACTTGGGTGCGGATACGGCCGCGGTGTTCGTTTCCGCGAGGACCCGGCGCGCCTTCGGCATCGCGATGCGCAGCGTGCACTGCTCGAAGACCGCGGGTTTGCCCCAAAACGCTTCGATCCCGGCGACGTCTTGGCTCGCCAGCACCAGGTGGATGCCTTGCGAGCGTCCGCGCCGGGCGATGTCTTCGAGCAATTGCGTGGCCTGTGCGGTGACCTGGTCGCGTCCGGCGAAGAGGTACTGGAACTCGTCGATCACCGCGACGATCCGCGGCCAGTGTCCGCCCGGATCCTGTTCTCGCAGGTCGGCCAGGTTCGTGACCTCGTGTTCCTTGGCCGCGGCGGAACGGCGGCGCAGTTCGTCGGCGAGGAAACGCAGCAGCGCCAACCCGAATTCGCGGTCGGTGTTGACGTTGACGCCCACCAGTTTCGCGTGCGGCAGCCAGCTGGAGTCCTTACGACCGGGAGCGAGACCGGCGAACGAGACACCTTCCTTGAAGTCCAGCAGGTACAACGCCAGTTCGTCCGGCGTGTAGCGCGCGGCGAGACTGCCCAGCAACGCGTACAGGAAGTTCGTTTTCCCGGAACCGCTCGGGCCGCCGATGAGCGCGTGCGGGCTCGCGTCGCCGATCACGACTTCGACGGCTTCGCCCTCGTGGAACCCGATCGGCGCGCGCAGTTCCCGCGCGGAGCTTTCCTGGCCGATCTCAGCGGGCATCAGATCGGCGAACGATCGTGGGCCGCCCTGCTTCGAGATCAGTGCTTCGGCGATCCGGTTCGCGGCGCGGATGACCTGCCCGGACGGCATCGACGGATCCAGGTCCACGACCAGGTCGCTGCCGGTCATGCTGCTGACCGCGCGGCGTTCGTCCAGCAGGCTGAGCGTTTCGATCGACGCGCTCACCGCGGTGGGCACGTCCACCAGGATCAGGCAGATCCCCGCCGCGAGCGCGCCGCTGGCCACGCGTTTGAGGTCGCGCGCGCGTTCTGCGTCGAGGGTTTCGCCGTTGCCGTACAGCACCGCGATCCGGTACGGCTCCAACCGCTGGTTGGTGGCTTTTCGCAGCTCCCGCAACGAGGTGTGGCCCGCCTGCATGCCGGTGGCGTGGATCCGGCGGATGTGCCCGGCGAGCTCGTCGAGCAGGTCCTCCAGCCGCGTCGGGTCGTAGAGCGACAGTGCGCTGGTGCGGCTGAGCGGGTACAGGTCCGGCAGGATCGCGGTGAGCTGCCCGACGTCCCACAGGTGGATTTTCACCGCGCCGGGCTCGAACGCCGACAGCACGCGCATCAGCAGGCCCTGCACGATCCCGTCCACCACCGGCCGCGTTTTCGGCGCGGACGTGATGGCCAGATGCGATTCGTCCAGCAGCGGCACGGCGACGTCGAACGTGCGCGAGATGTCGCGTCCGGCCGCGGTGGCCGAACCGACCCGCCACAGCCCGGGCGCGGTGACGCCGGGATTCGTGCCGACGCGGCCGAGCCATTCGCTCGGCGGCCGCCCGGCCGGGCCCGGCGCGTGCGCGGCGACGAGGTCGCGCAGTTCGCCGGGACCGGCGCTCCAGTCGGTGTAGAAGGCGGCGCGGGTGCCGCCGAGCGCGGCGAACACCTCGTGCGCCGCCGGATGCCTGGCCCACTCCGTCTGCTGCGCCGGATCGGCGTGGTCCATGCCGACCCGGACGATCTCCTGTTCCAGCGTCAGCCGCGCCACCTCGGCCTCGGCCATTTCGCGCGCGCCCGCCGCGGCCCCGAGCACGAGCCCGATCTGGTGCCGGACCCGGTCGAGGGCGGTTTGCACACGGTTGCGTTGCTCGGCTGACTTGCTGGCCATCTCATCCCTACAGGCGTGACTGGTAGCCGCCCACTAATTCGTCGGCGGCGGCTAAACGGGTGAGGAGGTGCTCGAGTGCCTCGTCGGCCTGCGCCAACTGCTGCGGCAGCCACGGATCTGCCTTGGCTTGCGCGTCGACGAGTGCGCGCCGGGCGTCGCCGAGCAGAGCTTGCGCCCGCTCGGCATGCGCCCGTCCGTCGCCGACCCCCGCTCGCGCGGCGGTGAGCAACTGGTGGATTTCGGCGAGCCCCGACATCGGCGTTAAAGCCGCGCCGAGTAGGAGTCGGCCGACGAGATGCCGGCCTGGATGGTGCTCTGCATGCCGGTGATCCCTTGCAGCGCTTCGGCGAGCAGGCCGTGCGCCTGGTTCACCTCGTGCTGGCTGCTGCCCTGGGTGGCTTGGGACAGCGACAGCTGTGCTTCTTCGAGTGCCTGCGCTGCCTGCTGCAGCGCGGCGATGCTCGCGGACGCCTTCTCGTTCGCGAGCGCGATACCAGCGCGGATCTCTTCCACTCCGGCCATGGGGGCGGGCTCCTCGGTGCGTCGTGGGCTGAAACGACCACATACAAACTTAGCGTGATCAGGTGTCTTCGGTAAGTAAGTGGGAACGGGAGAATCGACAAAGCCCCGGACGCGGTCGGCAGTCCGGGGCCTGTCGGGCGTCGGCTCATCGGGTGCGCACGCGGGGCCCGAAACCCGCGTTTCAGCCTTCTGACCTGCGGGTTATCGGGATGGGTGCGCCGGCCAACGCCCAGGTCAAAACGGTATTCGTGACACCGGGAAACCTCTCCGGACGGCTGCGATGAAGTCTGCGGCGAAGCCTAGCGGGTAGGACCGTTCGGCCGATCCCAGCCCCTGCCGCGGTTGCGGACAGCGACGGCCCGCCGCCCGGTTCAGCGAGCGCCTGCCGGATTCGGGTCGTCGCCGAGGTAAGTGCCGTAGCCCTCGACGACGAGCGGGCCGTCGAAGACCAGGACCTCGTTGACCAGTCCGCCCTTCTGGTTGCGGTAGTTGATGACGAGCGCGCCGAGTCCGACGTAGACGCCGACGACCTCGAAGCGGAGATCGGGAATCCGGCGGAGCCCTTCGGCCCAGTACGCGCGCAGCGCCGCTTTGCCGCGGAGCACGCCGTCGCCGCCGATCACCTGGACCGCGACCGGGGACCGGAAGGTCACGTCCTCGGCGAAGTGGGTCATCAGGGCGTCGAGATCGTGGGCGTTCCAAGCCTTTGCCCAGTGGTCGGCGAACTCTTGCGCGGCGCTGTGGTCCATGAACGAAGTCTGCCAGCGTCCGAGGGGTGGGACGGCGCGCCGTCAGCGGATTCCCTGGCGCGCCAGATCGGCCGCGATCCCGTCCAGGACACCGGAAAGCCCGGACGCGAACAGTTCGTCCAGGTCCCACGGCTCGGCCATCGACCGCATCGCGCTGCCGAGCCGCGGGTAGTCGGCGAAGCTCGGGTTGTGCGCCGGTGCGCCGCGGCGTTCGGCCTCCACGTCGCTGACGTAGGTGAGCGCCACGCCTTGCACGTACGAGGCGAACAGGAACATGTACCGGAACGCGTCGGCTGGGTCGAGATCGAGGCCGTCGAAGGAGGCGAACGCGTGCTCGCTGCCCGCGGAAAGGGCGGGGCTGTCGTGGGTTCGGGTCGTCACCAGCACTTTCGCCAGGATCCACGGGTGCCGGTGGTAGAGGTCCCAGTCGAGGAAGGCGGCGCGCTCGAGCCCGTCGCGCCAGTCGCGCGGCGGGGTTTCCGGCAGCGGGACCTCAGTGAGCGCCGCTTCGACCATCAACGCCACCAGGTCGTCTTTGGACGCGACATGTCGGTAAAGCGCCATGGTTCCGGCACCGAGTTCCGCCGCCACCCGGCGCATCGACAAGGCTTCGAGCCCCTCGGCGTCCGCGACCGCGATCCCCGCTCGGACGATCCGGTCGACGGTCATGTGGCCGTGGTTGTCCTCGGACTCCGCCTTGCGCGCCCGGTACGCCTTCGCCTGGCAGGCCCTTGAGCAGTACTGCCGCGGGCGGCCCCGGTCCGGAGCGGCGAGCGGCTTTCCGCAGGACCCGCACTTCACTCGATGCACCTCTTTTCGTCACACGTCGACCGAGCGTGCGGAAAGTCTAGCCCGTCGGTCAGGTGCGCGGTAAAGGTGCTGGATAAAAGACTTTGAAGCGCGGCGGCGAGCATGCGTACTTTGTACGCATGCTCGAAGAAACCACCCCCGCGAAAGCCGGTCCACGGGAATGGGCCGGACTGGCGGTCCTGCTGCTGCCGTGTGTGCTGGCGTCGATGGACATGTCAGTGATGTTCGTGGCCATGCCGTCGCTGACCGCCGATCTGGAGCCGAGCGGTTCGCAGCTGCTCTGGATCATGGACTCGTACGGCTTCCTGCTGGCCGGCCTGCTCATCACGATGGGCACGCTTGGCGACCGGATCGGCCGTCGCCGGTTGCTGCTCGCCGGAGCGGCGGCGTTCGGCGGCGCGTCGGTCCTCGCCGCCTTCGCCGCCACGCCGACCACGCTCATCGTCGCCCGGATGCTGCTTGGCATCGCCGGTGCGACGCTCGCGCCGTCCACGCTCGCGTTGATCCGCGGCATGTTCCACGACGACCGGCAGCGCGCCACCGCCGTCGGACTGTGGACGGCAGGGTTCGCGGGTGGCGCCGTGCTGGGGCCGATCATCGGCGGCCTGCTGCTCCAGCACTTCCTCTGGGGTTCGGTGTTCCTGATCAACGTGCCGGTGATGGTTCTCCTGCTGGCGCTCGGTCCGCTGTTGCTGCCGGAACACCGCACCCCCGCGACGGGTCGGTTCGACCTGCTCGGCGCGGTGCTGTCGATCGTCTCCGTGCTCGGAATCGTTTACGGCGTCAAGCAAATCGCCGCGCACGGTTTCGACTGGCTGTCGATCGCGAGCTGCGTCGCCGGTCTCGCCGTAGGCGTGGCTTTCGTACGCCGCCAGCGCACCGCTGCGCGTCCGCTGATCGACCTCGCGCTGGTGCGGTCGCGTGCGTTCGCGGTGCCGTTGCTGATCGACCTGCTGGCGACGTTCGCGCTGGTCGGGTTCAACCTGTTCACCTGGCAGTACCTCCAGGTCGTGCGGGGAATGAGCCCGCTGGAGTCGGCGCTGTGGTCGCTGCCGACCTTCGCCGTGATGCCGGTCGGGATCGGGGCGGCCGCCACCTTGGCCGGCCGGATCGGCAAACCGCGCGTGATGACGATCAGCCTGCTGGTGGCCGCGGCGGGGTTCGTCCTGCTGACGCTGCCGCCGCCCGGAATCGGGTACTTCATCGCGGCGCTCACGGTGGTGTCGCTCGGCATCGCCGGAGTCGCGGCGGTGGTGACGGACGTGATCCTGTCCGCCGCGCCCCCGGAGCGAGCCGGGATGGCGTCGGCGATGGCGGAGACGTCAGCGGAGTTCGGCGGCGCGATGGGAATCGCCCTGCTGGGCAGCCTCGGCGCGGCCGTCTACCGCGCGGCGATGCCGTCCGATTCCGGGAAAACCTTGGAGTCCGCGGCAAAGCTCCCGCCAGGCGACGCACTGCGCGAGGCGGCTTTCGCGGCCTTCAGTACGGAAACCCGAGTGGCGGCGGCGGTGTGTGCGGCGCTGACCGCCGGCGCGGCTTTGGTGATCGCTCGCACCCGCTGAACGACGAAGGTCCCGGCCGCAGTGCGGACGGGACCTTCGTGGTGTTGCAGCGGAGGATACAGGATTCGAACCTGCGAGGGCGTGAACCCAACACGCTTTCCAAGCGTGCGCCTTAGGCCGCTCGGCCAATCCTCCGTGGGGAAGAATACCGGATGGCCCTCCGGCCTTCCGCAGGTGGTCCGACCTGCGGCGACGGACTCAGGCCGGCACGACGTCGGCGACCACGATGGTGATGTTGTCCGGGCCGCCGCCCTCGTTGGCCAGTGTGATGAGGCGGGGGACGATTTCCTCGGGGGTGCCGTCGGAGAGGACGTCCTGGATGGCCGGTTCGCTGGCGCCCGCGGTGAGGCCGTCGGAGCAGAGCAGGTAGCGGTCGCCTGCTTGCGGGGTGAATTCCCAGACGTCCGGTTCGGCCGAGCCGGTGCTCAGGAGCGCCTTCATCAGCATCGAGCCGCGCGGGTGGTGGTCGGCGTCGGCGGCGCTGATGGTGCCGTCTTCGACCAGGGCCTGTGCCAGGGTGTGGTCGCGCGTGATGCGCTGCAGTTCGCCGTCGCGCAGGAGGTAGCCGCGAGAGTCGCCGACGTGCGCCGCGGCGAAGTGGGTGCCGTCGAACAGCAGCGTGGTCAGCGTGGTGCCCATGCCGTGCGTCGCGGGGGTTTCCTCGGCCACCTGCGCGAGCTGCTCGGCGACCCGGCGGACGCCGTCGGAGAGCAGGTTCGACAGGTTGTGCGCGGTGAGGTCGAGCGTGCGCAGCTCCGCGTCCATCGAGGCCAGCACGCTGACCGCGGTCGAGCTGGCCACCTCGCCGTGCGGCTGGCCGCCGATCCCGTCGGCCACCACGAGCATCCGCCCGCTGGCGTAGACGGAGTCCTCGTTGTTGGTGCGTCGTCGCCCTTGGTCCGAGCCTGCGGAGTAGCGCAGGATGAACCGGGTCTGCTCGGTGGCCATGCCCCCATAAAACCATTGGTTGACTGAGTTAACAAGCAAAACGATGGAAACCGCTGTCGTCGGCTATCGTGCTCGATATGGCAGACGACGCGGCGGTGAGTGCGGCCGACATCGCGCGCCTGGCGGGCGTGCGCCGGGCGGCGGTGAGCAACTGGCGGCGGCGCCATGACGATTTTCCCAAACCGGTGGGCGGCACGGCGTCCAGCCCGTTGTTTTCGCTTCCGGAGGTGCAGGCGTGGCTGCGCGGGCGCGGTCGTCCGTTCGAGCTGGCGCCGATCGACGAAGCTTGGCAACGGCTGCGTGCGCTCGGCGACGACCTCGATCTCGGCGCGCGGTTGGCGGCGGTCGGCGAGTACCTCGCGGACGACGCTGAGGGGCCGGACGATCCGGGGTTGCTGGCGTTGATCTCGCAGCTCGCCGCGAGCGAAGGCGCGGCGGAGACGTTCGAGCAGCTCTGCGACCGTTTCTTCGAAGCACACGCCCGCCGGCTCTCCACGACGCCCACTGCGTACGCCGACCTGATGGTGCGGCTGACCGGCGCGAAGGGGGCCACGGTGCTCGACCCGGCGTGCGGGTTCGGGTCACTGTTGCTGGCCGCCGCGGCGACCCGGGCGCGAGGACAGGACGTCGACCCGGACACCGCGCGGATCGCGGGCATCCGGCTGCGGCTGCACGGCGCGGACACCGAGGTGCACGCCTCGGACGCGTTGCGCGCGGACGCTTTCGCGGACCGGCTAGCCGACGTCGTGCTGTGCGATCCGCCGTTCAACGAACGCGGCTGGGGGCACGAGGAACTCGTCGGCGACGCGCGCTGGGAGTACGGGTTGCCGCCGCGGGGCGAGTCGGAGCTCGCGTGGGTGCAGCACTGCCTCGCGCACGTGAAACCCGGTGGCGCGGTCGCGGTGCTGATGCCGGGAGCGGCGGCCGGGCGGCGGAGCGGGAAACGCATCCGGGCCAACCTGCTTCGGGCGGGCGCGTTGCGCGCGGTGTGCACGCTCGCGCCGGGCACCGATCTCTGGCTGCTCACGCGCCCGGAGCCGGAGCAGCGCGCGCCGGCGACGGTGCTGATCGCCGACACCACCGCGGACGACGTCGAGCAGGTGTGGCAGGACTTCCTGGCCGATCCGGACACCGGCGAACGCATCATCGACGTGCTCGACGACGACGTCGACCTGAGTCCGTCCGGCCGTCCCGGTGAGAGCGATTCCGGCGAGGCTTTCCTTGCCGCGCAACGGGTTTTCGGGCAGATCGGGATTGAGCTGCCCAAGCTGGAACCGGCGTCCGGCGAAACGGCGCACACGACCGTCGGCGAGCTGGTGAAGGCGGGCGCGCTGCGGATCACGCACGCGCCGCCGCGTACCGCTGACGGCGACGAACCCGTGCTGACCACCGACGACGTCCTCATCGGCGGCCCGCCGACCGGGCACGCCGCGCCGGATCCGGCGGCGGTGCTCGCCCAGGAGGGGGACGTGGTCGCGTCGGTCACCGGCGCGGTGATCGTCCACAGTGGAGCGCCGGTGCGGCTCGGGCCCGCGCTTTCCCGTTATCGCGTGGATCCGGAGCGGCTCGACCCGCAGTTCCTCGCCGGATGCCTGCGCGCCGCGGACTTCCCGGTGCACAGCGCGTCGACCCGGATCGACGCGCGGCGGCTGAAGGTGCCGCGGCATCCGCTCGAAACGCAGCGTGCGTACGGCGTCGCTTTCCGCGCGCTCGCCGACTTCGACCGGGCACTGCGGCAAACCGCGGAAATCGGCCGCGACCTGGTGCGGCTAGGCTTTGCCGCACTCGCCGAAGGACGGCTGAAGCCCGGTGGCGGGTGAGCGCTGTGAGGGGGCCCATGCTGATCGCGGACCGCTACGAGGTCGACGATCTGCCGCTCGGGCGGGGCGGCATGGGTTCAGTGCACCGCGGGCTCGACCGGCGGCTCGGCAGGCAGGTCGCGATCAAGCTGCTTCGGCTTCCTGGCGGCGACGAAGAGCTGGAGGAACGCTTCGCCCGGGAAGCGCGGATCCTCGCGACGCTCGACCATCCCGGCGCGCCCACGCTCTACGACTTCGGTGCCCATGACGACCGGTTGTTCCAGGTCATGCAGTTCGTCGAAGGCGTGACGCTGGACGATCTGCTCGCCGAACACGGTCCGCTGCCGGTGTCCTGGGCGGCGGCGATCGCGGCGCAAGCGGCCGCGGTCCTGGCGGCGGCGCACGCTCGCGCGGTCTGTCACCGTGACCTCAAGCCGGCCAACCTGATGCTCTGTCCGGACGGCAGTGTGAAGGTGATGGACTTCGGGCTCGCTGTGTTGCGCGAAGCCGACACTGCTCGCTTCACGCGCGCGGGGCAGCTGTTGGGGACGCCGTCGTACATGGCTCCGGAGCAGATCCAGCGTGGGCACGCGGAGCCGCGAAGCGACCTGTACGCGCTCGGCTGCGTATTGCACGAGATGCTCACCGGCCGTCCGGTCTTCACCGGGCCGACGGCGTACGCGGTCTTCGACAAGCAGGTGAAGGAACCAGCGCCGGTCGTGCCCGGGGTGCCTCGGGAGTTGAATACGCTTCTCGCTGCGACGCTCGCGAAGGATCCTTCGGTGCGGCCGTCTGGGGCGGAGGTGCTGTACGCGCATCTTGTGCCTTTCGCGCGGGACTTGCCGCCGTTGCCGGGATTCCTGCATCCGGCGACGGTGTTGAGTCCTTCGAGGATGTACGCGCGCATGGTGGGGCTTAGCGGCGAGCGCTGATGCTTGTCGGCGTCTGCTCCGAGAGCGGCAGACCGCGCTTCTGAATGCGGTAGTAGGTGAAGGCGTTCTGTACGCCGATGCTGACGCCGATCGTGAGCATGATCGTCGAGGACGTCACGGTGTTGCTGACACCGAGCGCGGCTCCGATGAAGGAGAAGGCGACGCGTACGCCGATGGTCGCGAACCACAGCACCAGAGTGAGCGGAGTGCCCTTCACGAACGTCGTGCCTTCGCGCGCACTGAGGACCGAAGTGGAGCTTCGCAGGACGCCAAGCAGTCCGAGGACCACGACGTCGCCAGCCAGCAGCGCGTACTCCGTCGCGGTCGCGCTTTGCAACGCGGTGGCGGCGGAGAACACGCCGATCGCGGTCAGGATGAACGGCAGCGTCAGCAGACGCTTGCGGCTGAGGAGCGTGCCGCGCCACTGCCGGTAGACGACCCGGTACAGGACGAGCGCTGCGATCGCGGCATAGAGAACGATGGTGAGCGGGCCGAGGTTCATGCTTCCAGCCTCGCCGGAATTGATGCGGGTTTCGTCGGCGTACGGGCTGGGGCCAGGTGGATCCGCGGCTCAACCCCGGGGTGGAGAAGCCGGATCGTGACCATTGCCGAGCAACCACGAAGGGGTGATGGTCGTCTATTCGGGTGATACGGGTCCTGCCGAATGCGACCCGACCGAACGCGGGGGTACCGGATCGTGAAGAGGGTTCTGGTGGGGATGGCGGCGCTGGCCGCGGCTTTCGGGCTCGTGGCGTGCTCCGGCAGCACGGCCGGATCGGCTGCCGGCGGCGGCGCGGTGCCCGCGGCGGCGAGCGTGCCCGTCTCGTCCTCCAGTGCGCCGACCAGCAGTTCTGCCCCGGCGACCAGCAGCAGCCCGGCGAGCACCAGCGCGAAGCCGACTCCGAAACCGACGCCGAAGCCCGCTCCCAAGCCGAAGGCCGACCCGGAGCCGAGCACCGCCGACGTCCCGTGCGCCGCGGCCGCCGCCGCTTCGGGCACCAGCGCCTGCGTGGACATTTCCGCGCACCGCGCCTGGCTGCTGCAGGACGGCAAGGTGATCTACGGCCCCGTCTCGATGCTGCCCGGACGCAAGGGGCACGCGACCCCGACTGGCACGTTCCATGTGCTGTCCAAGGAAAAGCTGCACCTGAGCAAGCAGTTCGACAACGCGCCGATGCCGAACTCGGTCTTCTTCTACCCGGGCGACGCCTTCCACACCGGCAGCCTGAAGGTGTACTCGCACGGCTGCATCCACCTGTCGGCGACGTCGTCGCTGCGGTTCTTCAACACCCTGCACATTGGCGACGTGGTCCAGGTCGTGCCCTGACCGACCGCGTCACGGTCGAATAAATATCACCCGATAGAGGCAACTTCGTCCCCCTTCTGAGCGATTACCGGTCGCTGAGAAAGGGGTCCCGAATGGCCTGGCGCAAGCTCCGTTCCCTGGTGGTGGCCGCATTAGCGGTCGTCGCTGTCCCCACCGCGATCACCGCCGTAGCCCCGGCGGCAGCAGCCGATACCCCGGCGCTGCCGCCGGGGTTCGCTTTGCGGGACCTGCCCACCGGGCTCGGGCAGTACGAATTCACCGACTTCGCCTGGCTGCCCGACGATAGCGTGCTGGCGCTTGGCAAGTCCGGCGTCGTCAACTGGGTCCCGGCCGCGGGCGGAGGCGCGCCGACGCGGATCGCGACCTTCCCGGTCGAGACGCAGGGCGACATGGGCCTCACGAGCATCGCGCTCGCGCCCGACTACAGCACCTCGCACCAGGTGTACCTGAACCGCTCGGTCTCGCTCGGCAACGGTCAGTACACGATGCGCGCCGCGAAGTTCACCGTGCAGCTCGACGGCGCGGGACATCCGTCCGGACTGACCGGCGAGAAGGTGATTTTCGACCTGCCCGGCAGTCCGTATTACATCCACGGCCTCGACACGGTTTACCCCGCGCCGGACGGCACGCTCTGGTACTCCGTCGGAGACAACGGCGACGCGGGCAAGACCAACCCGGTCGCCTTCGTCGCGCAAGACCTCGATTCGCCGTTCGGCAAGATTCTGCACCTCACCGCGGACGGCAAGGGCGTACCGAGCAATCCGTACTACAACGCGGCCGCGCCGGATTCCGCTCGCAGCAAGGTGTTCGCGAGCGGATTCCGCAACCCGTTCCGGTTCAGTCTCGACCCGAAGAGCGGGCTGCCGGTGGTCGGCGATGTCGGCTGGTACACGTGGGAAGAGGTGGACGTCGTGCAGCCGGGCGCGAATCTCGCCTGGCCTTGCTACGAGGGGAACCACCCGACGCCGGGCTATTCGGCTGACGCGCGTTGTGCCGTGGCGGTGAACACGCCGCCGTTGTGGGATTACCAGCACGGGACCGGCCCGGCGCAGGGCAACAGTGTCACCGGCGGGATTGTGTATGGCGGCACGACTTATCCGGCCGCTTACCAGGGTGCGTACTTCTTCGGGGACTACGCGGGGCAGAAGATCTGGACGCTGCGGTACGACGCGCAGGGCAAGCTCACGCAGGCGCCCACGAGTCCCGCGCCGTTCCAGAATGTCGGCGGGGTTACCCGGATTTCCGCTGCGCCCAACGGGGACATCGTCTTCACTGACCTCAACTCCGGCGTACTGCGGCGGTTGAGCTACTCGACGAACAACGCTCTGCCGGTGGCGAAGGCTACTTCCTCGACGGATCCGGATACTCGCACGGTTTCCTTTGCCGCCAACGATTCGACCGACGCTGACGGCGATCCGCTCACCTATTCCTGGGACTTCGGCGACGGCAGCACCGGCACCGGGGTTCAGGCCAGCCATCAGTACGGGGATGGCGCTTCGTTCACCGCGACGTTGACGGTTTCGGATCCGCTTGGCGGTGTTGGGACCGTGAAGATCGCTGTCGCCCCGGGCAACCACTCGCCGGTGCTGGATTTGTCCGCGCCGGACAAGACTTTTGCGGTGGGTGAGCAGGTTTCGTTGTCCGCCAAGGCGACTGACGCAGAGGATGGCGAGCTTCCCGTCACGTGGACGTCGTTGATTCGGCACTGTCCGGATCTCGGCGCCTGCCACGTGCATCCCAGCGACGGTGCGACGGGGCCGACGTTGACGGTTCCGTTTACCGATCACACGGACTCGCGGATGGAATTCACCGCGACGGTCACGGACAGCGCCGGGGTGCAGGCGAGCAAGACGTATGTCGCTTACCCGCGCCAGCATCGGTTGACGTTGGTGGGCACGCAGCCGGCCGCGTTGAGCATCCCGAGCGAGGGCGGCGTCAGCAGTGCGATGGTCACTGAGGGTGCGACCTTTGACGTGACTGCTGCGTTGGTTGGCACCGACGGGGTCTCCAAGTTCACCGGTTGGCAGGGCGGTCCGGCTACCTCTTCGTGGTCGATCACTGTCGGCGCTGGTGATATGACACTGACCGCCAACTACCTGACGGCGATCGATCAGCGGTATGCGGCTGAGCCGGAGTTGCGGAGTTCGATCGGCGCGCCGACGGGTCCTGAGGTCGTTGACGGGCCGGTGCGGTATCGGCCGTATGCGAATGGGCGGTTGTACTGGTCCGCGGCTACCGGGGTGCATGAGATCGGCGGGGAGATCCTGGCCCGGTATCTCGCGATCGGCGGGCATCAGGTGTACGGACCGCCGACGACCGACGAGACCCGGACCGCGGACGGGGTGGGCCGGTACAACCATTTGATCGGCACGCCGGGAAGCCAGGCCGCGGCTATTTTCTGGACGCCGTCCACCGGGGCGCATTCGGTACAGGGACAGATTCTGGTCAAGTGGGCCGCTCTCGGCTGGGAACGCGGGGTGGGGTATCCGACCACCGACGAGTCCGGGACTCCCGACGGGGTCGGGCGGTACAACCACTTCACCAGTGGCTCGATTTATTGGACGCCTACCGGCGGTGCGCATCAGATCGGCGGGGCTATCCGGGACAAGTGGGCTTCGTTGGGTTGGGAGCGGGGGCTTGGCTACCCGACTACGGATGAGTCTGCGACGCCGGACGGAGTGGGGCGGTACAACCACTTCACAGTGGGTGGGTCGATCTACTGGACGCCGTCTACCGGTGCGCACCAGATTGGTGGGGCGATTCGGGACAAGTGGGCTTCGCTGGGTTGGGAGCGGGGTCTTGGTTACCCGACCACGGACGAGTCCGCGACGCCAGACCGGGTCGGCCGGTACAACCACTTCACGGTGGGCGGGTCGATCTACTGGACGCCGTCCACTGGGGCGCATCAGATCGGCGGGGCGATTCGGGACAAGTGGGCTGCTCTCGGCTGGGAGCGAGGTCTCGGTTACCCGACTACCGATGAAACCGGTACGCCTAACGGGATCGCGCGGTACAACCACTTCAACGGCGGCGGGTCGATTTACTGGAGCCCGCGTACCGGGGCGCATATGGTGCAGGGGGAGATTCGCAAGCGGTGGGCCGCGCTGGGCTGGGAGTGGGGATATTTGGGGTTGCCCACCTCGGATGAATACCCGATCACCGGCGGGGCCCGAAGCGATTTCCAGGGCGGTTATGTGATTTACCGGTATGGAGTGACCACGAATTACCGGTGGTGAGTCGGCTCGGGGCTGCCGTCGGTGTCCTCGCCGGCGGTAGCTCCGCACCGGAGTTTCTTGTTACTGTGTCCGCAGGTCGTGACTGGCGTGTGAAGATGGATCACCATCGGGGAGCGACCTCGTCCACGTGACGTCGTGCCGTACGCCTGGGCTCTTGTGGGATCGAGATCCGGGAGACACGGCGATGGTTCAAGCTCTGGCTTTTTCGGAAGCGTCCTGGCACCGGCCGCGGCTGGTGGGAATCGTGAACGTCAGCGCGGACTCGTTCTCCGACGGCGGCAGATTCCTGACCCCGGCGAACGCACTCGCGCACGCTCGCCGATTGCTGGCGGCGGGTGCGGACGTCGTCGAACTCGGTCCGGCTGCCAGTCATCCGGGTGCCGAGCCGGTGACCGCCGACGAGGAGATCCGGCGGCTGGACCTGGTCCTGGACCACCTGGTCACCGACGGCATCCCGGTGTCGGTCGACTCGTTCCAACCCCGGACCCACCTGTTCGCCGCTGCTCGCGGTGCCGCGTTTCTCAATGACATCCAGGGATTTCCGGACCCTGAACGGTACGCGGAGCTGGCTGGTACCGGATGCCGCCTCGTCGTCATGCACTCGGTGCAGCGGCGGGGGCCCGCGACCAAGGTGCGCACCGATCCACAGGCGGTGCTGACGGCGCTGGAGCAGTTCTTCGACCAGCGGCTGACCGCGCTCGAAGCGGCGGGCATCGACCGCGAACGGCTGATCATCGACCCCGGGCTCGGCTACTTTCTCGGCGCCACGCCGGAACCGTCGCTGGCTGTCCTGGCGGCACTCCGCGCGATCCGGACCAGATTCGGTGTTCCGATCATGGTTTCGCCGTCCCGGAAGTCGTTCCTGCGCGCGATCACCGGACGCGAGCTGTCGGAGATCGGTCCGGCCAGCCTCGCCGCGGAGCTTTATGCCGCCAGCCACAGCGTCGATTTCATCCGGACGCACGACGTCGCAGCGCTGCGGGACGCGCTCACCGTCCTCACCGCTCTAGACCAGTACGCAGGAGCCAGCCGATGACGCGCCTCGACACTGCTCGGATCCGGGCTGCTCGCAAGCGGATCGATCCAGCTTTTCTCGACTCTCCGCTGTTCCGTTGCGAAGCGCTGGAACGCGACCTCGGCTGCGCGGTGAGCATCAAGCTCGAAACGGCGAACCCGGTCCGGAGCTTCAAGGCGCGCGGCACCGAAGTCGTCGCCAGCGCACTCGCCGACAACCACGCCTCCGCTGTCGTGTGCGCGAGCGCGGGAAACCTCGGCCAAGCCCTCGCCTGGTCCGGCCGCGACCGAGGACTCGACGTGACCGTGGTGGCCTCCCGCTTCGCACCCGCCGCCAAGCTCGAGCGCATCCGCGCGCTGGACGCCCGGCTGGAACTGGTGGACGGCGACATCGAAACGGCACGCGAACGAGCAGCAGCCATCGCACGGCGCGACGGCATCCGGCTGGTCGAAGACAGCCTGGACCTCGAGACCTGCGAAGGCGCGGCAACCATCGGCCTGGAACTGGCGGACACCCTGCCCACGTTCGATGCCGTACTGATCGCTTTGGGCGGCGGGGCACTGGCCACCGGCGTGGGGCACGTGCTCAAGGAGCGCGCGCCCGAGGTCGAGGTGATCTGCGTCCAGCCACTGGGCGCACCGGCGATGACGCGCTCCTGGCACCAGCAGCGCGTCGTCTCAACCGACTCGACCGACACCATCGCCGACGGCGTCGCGGGCCGCTTTCCTATTCCAGCGGTGCTGAATGACCTCCTTCTCGTTGCCGACGACGCCGTCCTGGTTCAGGAGGCGTCGATCATCACTGGCATGCGGCTGCTGTTCGAGCGCGCCGGACTCGTCGTCGAACCCTCAGCCGCGCTCGGCGTGGCCGCGATCCTCGAAAACCGCGACCGCTTCGCTGGACGGCACGTGGTCACGATCGTCTGCGGGAGCAACGTCGATGAAGCCGCTTACCGCCGTTGGATCGGGGCGGCTCCCGAGCACAGGTCTTGACGGTTTTCCGGAGACGGTTTCCGTGGCGGCGAAGGGATTCTGCGACGGCATAGTGGCATGTGGAAGACCCGTTGCGGCAGATTTCGTTGCGGCACAACCTAAGCCGAAGCAGCTCGACAACCTAAGCCGAGACCGCCGCGACGCAGAACTCGCTCCCCTCCGGATCCGCCATCACCACATGGCGCCCCTCGAATTCCGCCAGAATCTCCCGCCCGCCGACCCCAGGCGTCCAGCCTCGGCTTTGATCCAGGGCCGCCAGCCGGGGCCTGGTCCCCTTGTGGCGGCGGAGGTTCGTCGACATAGCTGAGTGCCGTTTTCCAGAAACCCGCGAGGAGTTGTGCGTTGGTGCAGTCCAGGGTGAGATCGATGGTGGCAGTCATGCCGAAAAGCTACTGCGCACCACCGACAAAAACTCAGGCCAGATCAGCCGGACGGGTGCCGGTGGAGGCGAGTGGCAGACCCAGCGCCACCCGTTCGGTCAGCCAGCTGCTCGGGCGGTAGCGCGGATCCCCGGTGCCGCGCAGGAGGCCGTTCAGGATGCGCAGGACCTTTTCCGGGCCGACCAAATCGCCCCATGCCAGGGGGCCGCGGGGGTAGCCCAGGCCAAGGCGCACCGCGGTGTCGATGTCGGCGGGGGCCGCGAGACCCTGGTCGGCGATGTAGCAAGCCGTGTTGATGATCGAGGCCAGGAGGCGTTGCGCGATGGGGGCGGCACCGTCGCGGACGACCGTCACCGGGGTTCCGGTAGCGGCCAGGGCACCCCAGGCGGCGCGGCCGTAGTGCGGGTCCAGTCCGGGGTGGACGGACATGGTGAAGCGCGATTCGTAGCCGAGGGCGTCGATTCCGACGACGCGCGCGGCGGGCAGTTCCAGTTGCCGCGCAGCGTCCACAGTGGACTCTCCGCGCAGGGTCACCAGGAGAACCGTGTCGGGATAGGCGTCCGGGACGACGTCGACGCCCGCTGCGGACAGGAGACGGCCGAGGCGTTCGTCGGCGGCGTAGACCGGCATGGTCGGGGCGGGCGGAGCGGTGGGCTCCGGCGGGACCTCTTGTTTTCCGTCGACATAGCGGTAGAAGCCTTCGCCGGTTTTGCGGCCGAAGAGCCCGGCGGCGACGCGCGGGCGGGTGAGCCACGACGGGCGCAGGCGCGGTTCGGAGTGGAAGCCGCTCCAGATGCTTTCCAGCACCGCGTGCGAGACGTCCAAACCGGTGAGGTCCAGCAGCTCGAACGGGCCAAGTTTGAGGCCGAGGACGTCGCGTGCGATGCGGTCGATCTCGGCGGGGGCGGCGAGGGATTCGGAAAGAATCTGCAGCGCCTCGGTGTTCAGGCCGCGGCCCGCGTGGTTGACGAGGAAGCCGGGGGCGTCCTTCGCCAGCACCGGCTCGTGGCCCCAGCCGCGGACGAGTTCGAGGGCTTCACCGGGCAGCCAGTCGGCGGTGCGCGCGCCGGGGATGACCTCGACCAGGCGCATGAGCGGGACCGGGTTGAAGAAGTGCAGGCCGATCATCCGCGTCGGGTCAGCGAGCCCGGCGGCGATTTGGGTGACCGACAGCGAGCTGGTGTTGGTCGCGAAGATCGTTTCGGGGCCGCAGATCTTCTCGAGCCCGGCGAAGAGCGTCTGCTTCGTGTCGAGGTCTTCGCGGACGGCTTCGATCACCAGGTCCACCCCGTCGGCGGGGGCAAGCGGGCCGTCGACCGGGACGAGGCGTTCCTTCGCCGCACGGCCCTTCTCCTCGCTCAGCTTCTCCTTGGCGACCAGCCGGTCGACCATCGCGCCGACGTGGTCGATCGCCGCGGCGACCGCTTCCGGCTGCACGTCCGCGAGTTCCACGGTGACCCCGCCGGTCGCGGCGAGCTGGACGATGCCGCGTCCCATCACCCCGGTGCCGATCACGCGGATCCTGCCGACCCGTCCGGCCCATCCCGTCACGTCGAACCTGCCTTTCGCTTTGGCGCCACGGCGAACTTACCCCGGACTACAGACCGACGAAGTCCGCCATCTGCCCGACGAGGTGTTCGAAGTACGCGTCCGCCGGGTCGACGCTGCCGACGTACTGGCCGAACAGCTCGAAATTGAGCGCGCCGAACAGCTGGGTCCAGGCGGCGATGGCGCGCATGACGACCTCGGCCGGCGCGTCGAGGTCCAGAGTCCGGCTGAGCTGGTCGGCCTGCGCGCGCAGTTCCTCCGACATCGGCGCGGTGACCGCCGGCTCGTGCGGATGGGCGTCGCGCAGCACCGCGACCAGCGCGAAGGCCACTCGCCCGGCGGGGCCGACGGTGTCCTGCGGAGCCTGGTAACCGGGGATCGGCGACCCGTAGATGAGCGCGTATTCGTGCGGGTTCGCGCGGGCCCAGTCGCGGGTCGCGCGCCAGATGGCCCGCCAGCGTTCGCGCGGGTCGCCGGTGTGCGGGTCGGCCTGTTCGGCGGCCTCGCCGACGGCGTTGTACGCGTCGACGATCAGCGCGGTGAGCAGGTGATCGCGGCTCGGGAAGTACCGGTACAGCGCCGACGAGACCATCCCCAGCTCACGGGAGACCGCACGCAGGGAAAGCCCGTGCGCGCCGACGTCGGCCAGCTGACGGCGGGCCTCGTCCTTGATCTCACGGGTCAGCTCGGCACGAACCCGCTCGCGGGCGGTCCGGGGTGCGGCAGTCATGCGATCAGTGTGCCTCGAACGAGAGCGATGCGCAAAATCGAGAGCACTGCTCTTGACGTGAGATGGTCTGCGGGTGTTCACTGTTCACAACAGAGAGCACCGCTCTCGCAAACCGAGGAGGACCCCATGACCAGCACCCGCTACCTCGAACCGGGCAAGGCGACCGCGGCGTTCAACGGCTGCGTCCGCTGGCTCACCAAGCGCGGCCTCAGCGTCTGGGGCAGCCGGGTACTGGGCGTCCGCGGCCGCAAGTCCGGCGAACTGCGCGAGGTGCCGGTGAACCTGCTGCCGTTCGAGGGCAAGCAGTACCTGGTGGCCGCACGCGGCGAAACCCAGTGGGTGCGGAACCTGCGCGCCGCGGGCGAGGGCCAGCTGACCGTCGGCCGCCGCACCGAGACGTTCACCTACCGCGAGCTGTCCGACGAGGAGAAGCCCGCCATCCTGCGCTCGTACCTCAAGCGCTGGGCATTCGAGGTCGGCACGTTCTTCGAGGGCGTGGACGCGAAGGCGCCGGAAGAGAAGCTGCTGGAGATCGCCCCCGGCTACCCGGTGTTCGAGATCTTCACCCGGTGATCAGCGCACGCGTTTCCGGAACGTGGTGGCCGCGACGAGAACCACGCCGACGAGAAACGCGACCAGCCCGATCAGGAACCAGAGCTTCTGGCCGGTCATGAAACTGCCGGTCAGCACCCCGACGCCCTGCAGCACCCACACCGCGCCGACCAGCACCAGCACCACACCGCACGCCAGCGTGATCCACCGCTTCACGAGCATCTCCTAGCTAGACGGACCCTCTTGAGGAGTGTCTCAAGGTTCCCCCTCGCGACCCGCCCAGCCCAGCCCCGGCCCCGGATGCGCCCCCAATGTGGCATTGGGTGCATCTGACGCACCGAACGCCACATTGGGTGCATCTGACGCACCCAATGCCACATTGGGGCGCAAGCCCCACCTCCGCCCAAACCGCAGCCGGTGCTCCCAACGGTCGAGGCACCCACCCCAAAAAACCGCACCGGTGCACCCAACGAGCGAGGCGCCCAGCCCTCCCCCAACCCCGATACGAAGCTCATCTGCGGTTCGGGGGTGCTTGTCAAGGCATCTTTCCCGCCTTGACAAGCACCCCCGAACCGTCAGCACAATCAAACTTCGGGGT
>NZ_JARACH010000016.1:0-149580 GCF_029087445.1 Amycolatopsis sp. La24 | reverse complement strand
TCGCATCCAGCAGGTGCCCTCTCCCTCGGTGACAATTGCTCTGTCGCAAGAACAATCATCCCAGGCCAGAGGGCACCTGCCCGACCGGACACGACCCACAACACCAATTCACACCGGTGGATCCAGGCCTGATTCCCTCAAGGAGTCCTTCACGGACCGCTGCTGAGTTCGTCTTACTTCAGCCGTTCCAGCAACGCGTCGCAGAACGCGGGCAGGTCGTCCGGATTCCGCGACGTGATCACGCCGTCGTCCGTCACCACTTCGCGGTCAACCCATTCCGCACCAGCGTTCCGCAGGTCGGTCTGCAGCGACGGCCACGAGGTCACCGTCCGGCCGCGCGCCAATCCGGACTCGGCGAGCAGCCACGGGCCGTGGCACACGGCCGCGACCGGCTTGCCCGCGGCGGCCGTCTCCCGGACCAGCGCGACCATCGGCTCGCTGGTGCGGATCTTGTCCGGCGAGTACCCGCCGGGCACCACGACCGCATCGAAGTCCGCCGCGGCCACGTCGTCCACGGCCTGGTCGGTCGTGATTTCGGTGCCGTGCAAGGCGGTCAGCTTCTTGCCCTTCGCCAGGCCGACCACCACCGGTTCGTGCCCGGCGGAGCGCAACCGCTCGCACGGCACCCGGAATTCGTCGTCCTCGGTCATTTCGTCCACGAGCACTGCCACGCGGGCCATGCTGTTCTCCTTTCGCTACGGATCTCGTGCGGGGTTCGCTACCCCGCGGTCAGCTCGGACGTTCCACGTCGCCGCGCCACGCACCCGTTTCGCGTCCGCGCTGTTCGATGAACTGCTTGAACCGCAGCATGTCGCCCTTCACGCGCCGGTCGAGGATGCCGAGCTTGTCGGCGGCGTTCTCGGCGAGTCCCTCGGGGTCGAGCTCCATCTGCGCGGTGACGCGCGTCTTGGTGTCCCCCAGCCGGTGGAAGGTGATCACCCCGGCGTGGTCCGGCCCGGAGTCCGAGCGCCACGCGACCCGCTCGTCCGGGTGCTGCTCGGTGATCGTCGCGTCGAACTCCCTGCCGACGCCGCCGAACCGGGTCACCCAGTGCGTGTGCGTGGCGTCGAGCTGGCGGATCTCCTCCACGCCCTCCATGAACTCGGGGAACGATTCGAACTGCGTCCACTGGTTGTACGCGGTCGACACCGGGACGTCCACGTCCACGATTTCGGTGATCGTGCTGCTCATGCGCTCCTCCTCGCCATCGGGTACCGGACCCGGGTGCCCGGGACGCGGCGGGGCGAAACCGGCGCGATTGCGCGGCCGCGCTCCGGGTACCCGTCGAGCGAAAGGAGGCCGCCCATGCGAGTCGTGATCGTCGGCGGCGGGTTCGCCGGGTACCACGCGGCGCACAAGCTGCTGCGCACCCTCGGGGACCGCGCCGAGATCGTCGTGCTGAACCCCACCGACTATTTCCTGTACCTGCCGTTGCTGCCGGAGGTGGCCAGCGGGATCGTCGACCCCCGGCACGTCGCGGTGTCCATTCCGGACACTCTGCGCGGCGTGCGGCTGGCGCTGGGCACCGCCGGATCGGTCGACCTCGACGCCCGCACCGTGACCTACACCGACCCCGAGGACCGCGAGCGGAAGCTGGACTACGACCGGCTGATCCTCGCCGCGGGCAGCGTCAACAAGCTGCTGCCGATCCCCGGCGTCGCCGAGTGCGCGCACGGTTTCCGCGGCCTGCCCGAAGCGCTGTACCTGCGCGACCACGTGACCCGGCAGATCGAACTGGCCGCCGCGACCGACGACCAGGCCGAGCGCGACGCCCGGTGCACGTTCGTCGTCGTCGGCGCGGGGTACACCGGCACGGAGGTCGCCGCACAGGGCCCGGAGTTCACCGCTGCCCTCGCGCGCCGCCACCCCGAACTCGAGGGGCAGCAGATTCGCTGGCTGCTGCTGGACATCGCCGAACGCGTGCTGCCCGAACTGGACCCCCGGCTCGGCGCCACCGCCGACCGGGTGCTGCGCGAGCGCGGCGTCGAGGTCCGGATGAAGACCTCGGTCGAGCAGGCGGACGTCGAAGGCGTCACGCTGACCACCGGCGACGCCGTCCCGACGCACACGCTCGTGTGGTGCGTGGGCGTCCGCCCCGATCCGCTGGTCTCCGACCTCGGCCTGGAAACCGTGAAGGGCCGGCTGGTCGTCACGCCGGAACTGAACGTGCCGGGCCGCGACGACGTGTTCGCCTGCGGCGACGCGGCGGCGGTGCCGGACCTGACCCGTCCCGGCGAAACCACGCCGATGACCGCGCAACACGCGCAGCGGCAAGGGAAACTGGCCGGGAACAACGTCGCCGCGTCGCTCGGCGTCGGCCGCGCGCGCAAGTACCGGCACCACGACCTCGGCTTCGCGGTCGATCTCGGGTCCGGCCAGGGCGCGGCCAATCCGCTGCACATCCCGCTGGCGGGCCTTCCCGCCCGGCTGGTGACCCGCGGCTACCACCTGCTGTCGCTGCCGGGAAACCGCCTGCGCACCGCGACCGACTGGGCGCTGGAGAAGGCGGGCCGGCGACAGACTGTCCAGCTGGGACTCGTCCGTTCCGGCGCGGTCCCGCTGGACACCGCCTCGCCCGAGCTGCCGCGGACCCGGTGAGGCTGTCCCGAAAATTGGGAGGAAGAATCCGAAATGGACACACACGAACTGCGCGCGCTGCTGACCGACGGACCGTTCGTCTCGGTGCACTTCGACGAATCGCACGACACCGAGGACGCGGCGAAGCAATTGCGGTTGCGGCTCAAGGAGATCGAGGCCGCGCTCGAGGACCAGGGCGCCGACCGGCCGAGCGTCGATGCCGTCCTGCGCGCCGTTGAAGAAAGCTCGCCGCCGGTCGGCCGGGCCGGGCGCACCCTCGTCGCCGCGCACGGCAACGTCCTGCTCGACCGGCGGCTCGCGGCTCCGCCGCCGACGCAGGTCGCGCGTTTCTCCGCGCTGCCGTACTTCCTGCCGACCGTGAGCCATCTGGAAGAAGCGCCCGCGCATCTGGTGGTGCTCGTCGACCGGACCGGCGCGGACATCGAGGTGCACCGGCCGGACGGCAGTGTCGAAACCGAGACTGTGCACGGGCAGGAGCACCCGGTGCACAAGGTTCGCGGCGGCGGTCCCGCACACCGCGACATCCAGTCGCACGCCGAACAGACCGCGCACAACAACCTTTCGGAGGTCGCCGATCACCTCGCGAAGACCGCCGAACGCGTGCGGCCGCGAGCGATCGTGCTGGCCGGCGAGGTCCAAGCCCGCACCGAACTGCACGAGCGCCTGCCCGAACCGGCCCGGTCGCTCGCCGCGGAGGTCGACGCGGGCAGCCGAGCCTCCGGCACCGGCCGGGCCGAACTGGACCGGGCCGTGCACGAAGTGCTTACCGGGCAACGATTGCGCGAGCTGGACGATCTTGCCGAACGCTTCCGTGCCGACGCCGCTCGCGAATCGGCCCTGGCGGTCAGCGGATTGTCCGCCGTCACCGCTGCCCTGGCGGAGGCGAATGTCGAGACGCTGCTGGTCGGCGACTCCGGCGAGGCCAGTGTGTACACCGGTTCGGAACCGACGCAGGTCGGCGTCGCCCAATCCCGATTGGACGCACTCGGTGTGGCCGACCCAGCCCGTCGACGCGCGGACGAAGCCCTGCCCTACGCGGCGGTGGCAGTCGGCGCGGACGTCGTGGTGATCGACGAACGGCTCGACCTGACCGACGGATTCGGCGCGCTCCTGCGCCACCCGTGACACACAGCTGGGCCCGGGCGCCTCGACACCCGGGCCCAGCTTCCTTCATCTGCTACCGCAACGCAGGCAACAACTCCCGCTCAGCAAACTTCATGAACTCCGGCTGATACTCCGGCCCACCGATCTGCACCAAAGCCAGATCCGTGAACCCCGCCTGCGCGAACTGCTTCGCCGCGTCCACAATGGGCCCGGCATCCGGGCCGCACGGAATCCCCGCCGCCACGTCGTCCTCGCGCACGTACTGGGTCGCCGCGTCGAACGCCTGCGTTCCCGGCAGTTCCGCGTTCACCGGCCAGCCTGAGCCGAACCATCGGAACTGCTCGTGCGCCCGCCGGATCGCCGCCCCGCGGTCCGGGTCCCAGCAGACCGGCAGCTGCCCGATCTTGCGCGTCGGCGGTCCGGGCCGCTCGTGGTCCCATTCCGTGCACAGCTCGGCTTTCGGCTCGACCGCGACCATCGCGTCGGCCACCGGCGCGAACCGCTTCACCGACTTCGGACCGGATACCGCGATCGCGATCGGCACCCGTGTCGGCGACAGATCCCACAGCTTGGCCCCGTCGGCCCGGTAGTGCTTTCCGGTGTAGGTGAACGTGCCGCCGTCGAACAGGCCGCCGATGATCTGGACGGCCTCGGCGAGCCGGTCGTGCCGGACCGACACCGACGGCCAGCCCCTGCCGACGACGTGCTCGTTCAGGTTCTCCCCCGAGCCGAGCCCGAGGGTGAAGCGGCCGTCGGACAGCAACTGCACCGTCGCGGCCTTCTGCGCGACCACCACCGGGTGGTACCGCATCGTCGGGCAGGTCACGAGCGTCATGAGTTCGAGCTGTTCGGTCGCCTGGGCCACCGCGCCGAGCACGCTCCACGCGTACGGTGCGTGCCCCTGTTCGGCCAGCCACGGCGAATAGTGGTCGCTGCAGGCCGCGAAGTCGAATCCGGCCTGCTCAGCGGCGGTCGCGCAGCCGACCAGCTCGCGCGGCCCGGTCTGTTCAGTCATCAAGGTGTAGCCGATGCGCATGTTCTCCCCCGTTCGACGGGCTTTCTGCTCGCGGCGCCAGCGCTCGCGGCCGCCGCGGAACCTCTCCGCCGCCCGGTTACCCGGTGCGCGGCGGATTCACCCGTGCGGTCCGTCCGAAGGAGACTTCCCGGGTCAGGACCCGGCCAGCGCCGCGTCGACCGTCGGGTACAGCGGCAGGGTCTGCTCCAGCCCGGTGAGCTGGATGGGCCGCATCGTCGCCCGGCCGGACGCGACGATCCGCACGCTGGCTCCGGGTACCCGGTGCTGGGCCATCGCCACCAGCGCGGTCAGCCCGGCGGAGGCAAGGAATTCCACCGCGGCGAGGTCCACGACCAGCACCGCCGGCGCCCCGGCGAGCGCCTCGTCGACCGCGGCGGTCAGCAGCGGCGCGGTGACCATGTCGACCTCGCCGTACACCGCCAGCACCGCGACCGGAGGCCGGTCCTCGCGCTCGACGCGGAAGTCCCGCGCCGGGTCGGCACTGGGTTCGGTCGGCTCGTCCATCGTCACGGTCCCGTCGTCGGTCGTCCCGCCGGGCAGGCGGCCCGGCCACCACCCCATGATGCCCGCCCGGGCGCGCCGACGCAGACGAGCGGGGAATCAGCCGCTTCGTCCGGTTTCCCGGCGGCCCCGGCACCGGCGCGCTCCCTTACGCCATTTGCCTGAATTCCTGCCGTCGAACCGAGCAATGCGGTGACAAATTCACGGTGCGTGTCCGGGAATGCCCTCGGGCCGTATTCTCCGCCGAAGTCATGTTTCACTCGAGCGAGTGAGGGTATCCGGGAGTGAGCACGCCACATTCCCCACCGAGAGAAGAAAGACGAGGTTCTCCCCGTGATTGTTCTCGGCGTCATTCTGCTCGTGATCGGGTTCATCACCTCGATCCAGATTTTGTGGAGCATCGGGATCGCCCTCGTAGTGATCGGCGCGATCCTGGCGGTGCTCGGCGGGACCGGACGCCGTATCGGCGGCCGCGCGCATTGGTACTGACCGCACGGAAAAGGAAATGCACGCCAAGGCTCCCAGAGCCTTGGCGTGCTCTTCGTTCAGGCGAGCGCCGCCAGTTCCCGGGCGGCCCGCACTGTCGTCCACTCCCGTTCCCGGGCAAGCGCCAGTACTGAATTCGTCGTG
The DNA here is from genome assembly GCF_029087445.1 of Amycolatopsis sp. La24. NCBI lineage: Bacteria > Bacillati > Actinomycetota > Actinomycetes > Pseudonocardiales > Pseudonocardiaceae > Amycolatopsis > Amycolatopsis sp. La24. The sequence continues at coordinate 143,711 of NZ_JARACH010000016.1, read as the reverse complement.
TCGCCGATAGCGTCGATCTTCGCGTTCACCGCCGCCTCGTCCATTCCGAGTTCTTCGCGGCCGACCGCGTGAATGATCCCGCCCGCACTCGCGACGACATCCGGAATCCACGTGACTCCCCGGTCGCGCAACACCGTCGCTACCTCCTCGGCGGCGATCTGGTTGTTCGCCGGTCCCACGATCAGCGACGCACCGCACGCGGCCGCCGACTCGACCGTCAGCAAGCCGCCCGTCGCCGCAGGCACGAGCACGTCCAACTGCTCCCGCACCAGGTCAGCCGTTGTCCAAGCGGCACCGAGCCGTTCCGCGACCGGCCGCAGCCCCTCGTCGACATCGGTGACCACCACCTTCGCGCCGCGCTCGATCAGCGCTTGGCAGATCAGCCGCCCGACGCTGCCGAATCCGAGCACGCCGATCCGCAACCCGTCGACTGAGCCCGGCGCGACCCCGGCCTCAAGCGCCGCCAGGACTCCCCTCGCCGTCGCCGCGCTCGACGTCCCGCTGCCGCCTTGGCTCTCCGGACGGCAGAACGCCCAGCCGTGCGCGAGCCGGTGGATCTCCGCCATGTCCTCGGACGTCGACCCGATGTCCGGCCCCGTGCGGTACCGCCCGCCCAGCGCGGCGATCGCCTCGGCGATGTCGGCGATCAGGTCCGGCCGCCGCGCCGGGTCCATCCCATCCGCGGGCAGCGCCGCCACGGTTTTGCCTCCCCCATAGGGAAGACCGGCCAGTGCGCACTTCGTGGTCATCGCCGCCGACAGCCGCAGCGCGTCGTCCGCCCCGTCCCGCCACGACGGGTACGCCTTGATCCGGCACCCGCCGATCGCCGGACCGCGCGCCGTCGAATGGATCGCGACGGCGATCGCGACCCCCGACCGGGACCCGCGGACGACCTGCAGTGCTTCCCCGGCGAAACTCTCTGTTCGGTTCACGGACGCAAGACTGCCCCTTCCACCGCCTCACCGGAGTAACGACGGTGATATGTTCGGCAGATGAGCGAATCTCCGAACCTGGATCGGATCGACAGCCTCATCGTCCGCGAACTCCAGCAGGACGCCCGGATCCCGATGCGCGACCTGGCCGAGCGCGTCGGCGTCGCGGCGTCGACCTGTTCCGACCGGATCGGCAGGCTGCAGGCGCGCCAGGTGCTGACCGGATTCCACGCCGAGGTCGACCTGCCCGCGCTGGGCCGGTCGGTGCAGGCCATGGTGTTCGCCCAGATCCGCCCGCTCAGCCAGCCGATCATCGACCGCTTCCGCCGCGACGCGCTCGCCATGCCCGAGGTGATGGCCGTCTTCGTGCTCGCCGGCGGCGACGATTTCCTGCTGCACGTCGCGGTCCCGGACGTCTCCCGGCTGCACACGTTCCTCGTCGAGGATCTCAGCAGCCGCAAGGAAGTCGTGCAGTTCCGCAGTTCGATCGTGTTCGACCACAGCCGGAAGCGGGCGATCGAGAACCTCGCTGACGCGCCGTGAGCCCCCGGTCAACTGCGCTGGACGGGTCGACGGGCGCGGCCCGGTGCGGCAACTGTACGTGAGGGGAACCCTGACGGAATCTGATTCCCTCAGGGTTCCCCTCACGGACCTCACGGCTTGCGCTGCCGATACCGAACCTTATTTCGGCAGAGCTCGGGTCGGCCGGTCGCGGCGGTCAGCCCAGGTCGGCCTCCGGACGGATCTCGATCGCCGTCCCCGGATGATGCATTTCCAGCACCACCAGGTCGTTCTTCCCCTTTCGCCACAACGACTTCGGCGCGTACAGCGTCTTCTGCGGCCCGATCTTCCAGTACCGGCCGAGGTTGAATCCGTTCAGCCACACCACGCCCTTCTCCCAGCCGGGGAGGGCGACGAACCCGTCCGCGGGCTCGGCGACCGCGACGGTCGCGCGGTGGAAGGCCGGACCGGCGCCCGGCGGAGCGGAGGAGAACCGCAGCCGGGACAGGTCGTCCAGGGGCAGCGGGCGGATCTCCCAGCCGAACAGTTTCTGCTGCGTGTTCATCGCGACCCAGCCGTCGATGCCCTTGCGATCGGCCAGGTACGGGCCGTAGTTCACCCGGCCCATCGGGTCGACCAGGATGTCCAGGCGGGTCCGCGGTTTCTCCAGCTTCAGGTCCAGCGTCGCGTCCGGATGGTTGCGGTCCAGGATCCCCAGCTGCACCCCGTCGGCGAACACCAGCGCCCGGTCCGCCAGGCCGTGGATGCTCAGCGGGCCGGAATGCGGGCCTTGCACGGTCGTGCGGTAGTGGATCAGGCCGGTCGACTGTCCCAGTCGTTCCATGGAGACCGGCTGGGCCGAGCGGACCACTGTGGACAGTGCGGGCAGCGAGTCCAGAAGGGACACTGAGCCGGACGGAGTGACCGACTGCGCGGGCTGGCGCGGCGAGCGAGCGGGCGGCGGGACCACTGGTTGCTTGGTGTACTTAGTGATCACCGACTGCAACGCGGTGAACTTCGCGCCGACGTCGCCTGCCTCGCCGACCGGGGAATCGTAGTCGTAGCTGGTCACGGTGGGCTGATATTGCAGCCCGGAGGTGTTGGCGCCAGCAGTGAAACCGTAGTTGGTGCCGCCGCAGGCCATGTACAGGTTTACCGACGCACCCGTCGCCAGCAGCTGATCGATGTGGGCGGCGGTTTGCTGCGCATCGGTGGTGTGGTGCGCCTCGCCCCAGTGGTCGAACCAGCCGTCCCAGTACTCGGCCATCATGACCGGTGCTCCGGGGCGGAAGGCCTTCAGCGCGGCGATGCTCGGCGCTGGGTCGCCGTCGCCGGTGCCGACCTCCAACGTTCCCGGCAGCTCGCCGAAGCGCATGAAGAATTCGGAAGCACCGTCGGCGACGAACAGGAGGCTGGTCATTCCGCGTGCGCGCAGGCTGTCCCGCAGGTGCGCGAGATAGCTCGTGTCGTTGCCGTAGCTGCCGTATTCGTTTTCGATCTGCACGGCCACGACCGGGCCGCCGTGTTGCGCTTCCAGCGGGGCCAGCTGCGGGATCAGCTGGTCGTACCACGCGTCGACTGCCTTGAGGTAAGCCGGATCGGCGCAGCGCAGCTCCATGTCGCGGTCGGCGAGCAGCCAGGCGGGCAGGCCGCCGAATTCCCATTCCGCGCAGATGTACGGGCTCGGGCGGACGATGACCTGGAATCCGAGGTCGCCGGCCAGCCGGATGAATCCCGCGAGATCGCGGTCGCCGCGGAAATTCGCTCGGCCCGGCGCCGGCTGATGGAAATTCCACGCCACATAGGTTTCGACGGTGTTGAGGCCCAGCGCTTTGAGCCGCGACAGCCGGTCGTGCCACTGGTCCGGGCGCAGCCGGAAGTAATGGATCGCGCCGGAAACGATCTGGAACGGCTTGCCGTCCAGCAAGAACCGGCCGCCGGACACGCTCAGCCCGCGCCGGCCGGCCGCACCTGCCGGTCCAGCGAACACGGTGCTCGCGGCGACCGCGGCCGCGCCGCCGAGGAAGCTCCTCCTGCTCACGTCCATCCCTCCCCCGCTCATCCGGCCGTCACCGCGCGGACCTGGACGAGGAACGCGTCGAGCACGCCGTCGCCGACGAGTGCCTGCCGCACGCCCCACCGGTTGCTGTTGCCGGTCTTCACCGCTTCCGCCCGCTTGACCAGCGCGTCCGCGGCCGCCGTCAGACGCTGGGCCGTGGCGTCGTCACCGCGGGTCGCTGCGGCGAGGGCGTCCAGCCGGGTCACCATCGCGTCGCCCCAGAGCGCGGTCGCGTCCAGCCACGGGCCCGCCTCGCTGACGAACGCGCTCTGCACCTGCCCGCCCCGGATCACGGCGGGAGCGTTGCGGATCTGTTCGGCGTACGAGCGCAGTTTGCCCAGCGCACGGTGGTCGCCGGCATTCCAGTGCTGCCAAAACTCGGCGACCCGGGCCGCGAGAACCGGCGCTTGGGGCTGCCACGGCGTCGGCCCGAAGACGGGTGCCAGGTGTTCGAGGTCCGCGAATACCTTCAGCGCTGCGGTCGCGCGTTGGTCGCCACCTGCGAGCCGGGCCAGCGCCTGCGGCCACGAGCGCTCCGGCGAGTAGCCCGCGTCGTTCCAGGAGAAGTCGGCGACCCCGAACTCGGCGACCTCGCTGGCCGCTTCCTGGTTCATCGGATTCGAGACGATCCCGTTGAGATATTTCGACAGCCCCGCTTCGCGATGCGCGTACGGCGCGAGCAGCAACCGTCCGGCGGACTGCTCGTAATCGTTGACCGGATAGTTGTCCCAGAGAAACACTTTTCGTCCGTACACAGTGGACACCTGCTGCGCTTCGTCGTTCGTGACGCTCGGCGGCACCACCGCGGTGCCGGTCCACTGCACGACTACGGACGGGTCGAGGTTCTCCCGCAGTTGCGTCTTGTACGGCGAGTCCTTGAGGTCGCTGTACTCCGTCGGCACAGTCTGCAAAGGACGGACGCCGTCGTGCGTCTTCACGAAGTTCTTGGTGATCTCGTTGAGCAACGAAACCTGCGCCTTGCCCGCGGCGGCCTGACCGGGCGCGCCGAACGCCGCCTGGTCGCCAGCGCAATTCCACTTGGTATACGAGATGTCGTCGAATGGCAAGGAGAACGAGCGCACGCCGAGGTCGTACACCGCTTGGAATTTCGCCTTCACCGCGGCGACGTCCTGCGGCGACGAGAAGCAGATCGAGACCCCGGGCGACAACGCGTAGGTGAAGTCGACGTGGTTCGCGTTCGCTGTGCGGACAAGCTGGCCGAGCGCGGCCAGCTCCTGCTGCGGATACGGATCCCGCCACTGTGCCCGCAGATACGCGTCGTCCTTCGCGCTGTAGATGTAGGTGTTCGCCTTGGTTTCGCCGAGGAACTTGATCTGCCGCACCCGGTCGTCGTTCGTCCACGGTGGACCGTAGAAGCCTTCGATCGACCCGCGCAGCGCCATGTTCGGCCAGTCATGTACCGCGACACCGCTCAATGCCCAACTGTGTCCACTTCGGACGAACAGCTGCCGCAACGTCTGCACGCCGTAGTATTGCCCGGCACCATCCCTGCCCTTGATCGTCACGCCGTCGCGGCGCACATCAAGCGAATAGCCCTCGGACTGGGTTGGCGCGTCTCCGCTATTGCTGAGCCGGATGACGAACCCGCGCTGCGATCCCGTGCTGACCTTCTTGACTCCGTGCTGTTTCAACAGGTCGAGCAAGAGATCTTTGGCGGGGCCGTCAGTCGTGCTGTCGGTGACCAGTCCCACCGAGGACGGCAGCGACACGTCGCCAGCCTCGCGGTCGATCTGTTGCGGCGTCGGGGAAACCACCGGTACCGCACCCGGCCTGGCCGAGGCAGGTTGGACGATGGTCAGGGCACTCGTCGCGACAGCAGCGGCGAGCCAAACTCTGCGGCGTAGAGTCATGACTTCCTCTCAGGCGGCGGGGACAGTGCGGTACAACGCGAAGGTAGCCAGGTAAGGCGTCGCCCGCGACTGCGTGACGACCACGCGCAGGTGGCGGGCGGTGACCGGCGACGGAAGGGTGACGAGACGGTTGGCACCGATCGTGGTGACGGTCGCGATCGTGCGCCAGGAACCGTCCACTTCGGCCTGTACGCTCGCGCCTTCGACGTGCTGACCGCGGGTGATGTCCTCCCCCAGCCGGATCTGGTCGAAGGTGGCCGCCTTCGGCAACACCACGTCCATCGTCCCGGCGAGCGCACCGCGCGGCGGCGACCACGACGTGGTCAGCGAGGAATCCGTGACCGCGTCCAACCCTCGCGCACCGGCGGCGAGGTTCACGGACTGCGTCCTGGCGATGGCCTGCCCGAAGGATGCCAACGCGGCGGTATCGGCCGGAGCGACGCGACCGTCCGGGCCAGGCGGAACGTTCAGCAGCAACGAGGCATTGCGTCCCACCGAGGCGCGATAAAGATCGACGAGTTGCGCAGGCGTTTTCGGTTGTTCGTCCGGGTGGTAGAACCAGCCGGGCCGGATTGATACGTCAGCTTCGGCCGGTGCCCATTCCAGGTACCGCACGGACGGGTCGGCGAGCACCTGCCGCGACCCGAGGTCGGCGCCCTCCGCGCCGCCGACGAACAACTCCTCGTTGTGCGCGGTGTTCGGATCGCCCGCGGTCGGCAGCGCGCTCCACTCGGTCTCGCGAGCTTGGCCCCGCTCGTTGCCGACCCAGCGCACGCCCGCCGGTCCGGCGAACGTGACGGTGTCCGGCGACAGCGCGTGAATCATCCGGAACCAGGTCGTGAAGTCGTAGGTTTCGCTGATTCCGTTGCCGCGCCAGGGATTCGCCCCGTCCAGCCACAGCTCGTCAATCGGCCCGTACTGGGTGAACAGTTCGTAGATCTGGTTCAGGTAGTAGGCGTTGTAATCGTCCTCGGTCACGGTGAATTTCGGCAGTTTCCCGGCGGCGAGGGCCGCGGCACGGTCGTCGTTCGGGACCAGCGACGGAATAGTGCGGACCTTCGCCGCGCTGCCCGTGCCGTACCGCCCCTGACCAGCAGGTGTATTCGCACGGTCGTCGTAAGTCGCCTGCTCCTCGATGCTCAACGGCTGCCCCGCGGCGACCTTCGCCTCGACCCGTTTCACCTGGTCCGCGAAGAACTGCTTGGGCAACTCGGCGCCGTCCGCCGGCGACAGGTACACGCCGACCTTCAGCCCGGCTTTCCGCGCGGAATCGACGTAATCGCGCAGGATGTCCCCCCGCGGATTAGCGCACCCGGCGGCGCGGACCTGCCAGTACGCGGACGGATCCTGCGCCCGCCCGTTCTGCGCCGCTGCACGGGCCTTCGTCACCGCGTCGTCGGCACATCCGGGCGTGACCCACCACGGACTCGCGACGACGGAGTGATTCGTGTAGCGCGTCGGATAGAGGACGAACCCGTCGTGGTGCTTCGCGGTCAGCATCACCTGCGTCACGCCGGCCGCCTTCATCGACCGCATCCACTGGTCGGTGTCGACTGCGGCGGGCGCGAACGTCGACTCCTTTTCCGCGCCGGAACCCCATTCCCGGTCGGTGAAGGTGTTCATGCCGAAGTGCGTGAACGCGGTGACCGGCCGCTGCTGCCAGGCAATCTGCCCGGAACGCGGCACGGTCGCGGCGGCCTTGGCGAGAATCCGGTCCATGCCGTCGCACGACTGCACTGCCTGAATCGCGGCCGGCCGGATCGGCCCATGGCAGGCGGTTGTTTCCGCGGCGGCGGGAACGGCGGTTCCCCCGGCCGCCAGTACCGCGGCAAGCGCCAGGCTCGCGGGAATCGACACGGCGGTCCTCCTGTCGGATCCGTGACCGAACGGTGACGGCGGGGAGCGTAAGTCGGGTATCCATCGGATGTCTAGACCTAATCGGCGGAGGAGGTCCCGCTTTCACCCAGCCGCCGAAGCTTGGATCAGCGCTGTTCCAAGCCTTCTGCTCGCGGCTTCGCGGAGGACGGGGCGGAGGCCCAGTGATCTGATGGATCGCGCCGATCGTGCGCGCGACGTCGAGATCGCCCGGTGACCGCGTGTTCTGCCGTTCGGAGGTATCGCGACCGGAAGCCCCGCTGGATACTGCGATACGGGGAGTCGCTAGTCAGCGACCAGGAGTGATACCTCATGAACAGGAATTGTCTCCGCACGGTTCTCGCGATCGCAATCGTCGCCCTCGGCGCCGGTCCGCTGGCGCCGGCATCGGCGACCGCCGGTCATGCCCGGCAGCAGCTCGCCGCGGGCGATTGGCCGACCTATCACCACGACAACGCCCGCACCGGCGAAGTCGCGGATCTCGCTCCGCTGGGCACTCTCGGCACGGCCTGGCAGGCCACTTTGGACGGTGCGGTGTACGGACAGCCGCTCGTGGTCGGCGGCCAGATCCTTGCTGCCACGGAGAATGACACCATCTACGCGCTGGACCCGGCCACCGGCGCGGTCCGCTGGTCGGCGCACATCGGCGAACCGGCGAGAAGAGCCGAGCTGCCGTGCGGGAACATCGACCCGCTCGGCATCACCGGCACCATGGCCTACGACCAGGCCACGTCCCGGGTTTTCGCGCTGGCCGAGCTCACCGGCGGGCAGCACGTGCTGGTCGGCGTGAACGTCGCCACCGGCGCGGTGGAGGTGCGCACCGAATTGGAACCGCCTAAGGGCGACCGGTTGGCGCACCAGCAGCGAGCGGCGCTGACCGTGCTTGGCAACCGCGTGTACGTGGCGTACGGCGGGCTGGCCGGGGACTGCGCGAACTACATCGGTTCCGTGGTGTCGGCGACCACCAACGGGGCTGACCCGATCAGTTACAGCGTGCCGACCACCAGGGAAGCCGGGATCTGGGCGCCAGGCGGCGGCGTGGTCGACGGGCAGCGGCTGCTCTACGCGGTCGGCAACGGCGAATCCACCACGGGCTACGACGACAGCGATTCCGTGCTGGCCTTGTCGCCCACGCTGCAGCGGGTGGACCTGTTCGCCCCGGACACCTGGGCCGACGACAACGCGCAAGACCTCGACCTCGGCTCGTCCAGCCCGACCCTGCTCGGCGATCACGTCATCGCGGTCGGCAAACGCGGCACCGGATACGTGCTGCACCACGACAATCTCGGCGGAATCGGCGGGCAGCAGGCCAAGGCGGAAATCTGTCGGTCCTTCGGCGGCAGTTCGACCAAGGGCGACACCGCGTACCTGCCGTGCAACGACGGCCCCCGCGCGGTCCGCATCGCAGCGGACGGCACCCCCACCGTGGCGTGGCACGCCGACGGGACCGCGAACGGCTCGCCGACCGTGGGCGGCGGCGCGGTGTGGGTGACGGACTGGAACGACGGTGTGCTGTACGCGCTATCACCGGCTGACGGAACCGTACTGGCTCAACTGGACGTCGGCGCTCTTCCGCACTTCGCCTCTCCCACTTTGTCCGGCGACCACGCATACGTGGGCACGATGACCGGTGTGGTGGCGGTGTCCGGTGCCTGACTGAACCGCGCCGGAAGAACCAGTCCCGATCCCCGGACTGCCGCGTCCGGGGATTGGGGCTGGTTCCGCGAGCGTCAGCCGTTCAGGAAGCGCTCCAACTGCCCCGCGACGAACTGCGGATTCTCTTCCACCAGCCAATGCCCCGCATGCGGCACGTCCGCCGCCTGGACGATGTCGGTCAGCCGCGGTGCCACCGTAGCCCGGATCGCGTCGAGCTGACCCTGAGCAGTCAGCAGCAACGTCGGCACCTTCACCGGCGCTGCCGCCACGGTGTCGCGGACATCCTTGTCCAGCGCCCGATAAAGCTCGAACCCGCCGGACAAAACCGTGGGACGACTGTAGGTCCGGGCATACTCGTTGACCTCCGCCTCGGTGAACGGCGACCGCTCCGAGGTCCCGCCGAAAGCCGTCCCGCCAAAGGAAACCTGCGGATAGAACAGCGCAAGGTATTCCCGAACATCGTCGCCGACGACCGCTTCGGGAACGCGACGTTGGGAGTGGAAAGCGATGTGCCAGCTCAACGTCCGGTATACGGTGGCATTCATCGCGGGCCCGGGAAGCGGCAAATCGAAATAGCCGAGGCGCGCGGTGTCGCCGGGGAATTGGCTCGCGTACTGGAATGCCACCGCAGCGCCGAAATCATGTCCGATGACCGCGGCGTTCCGGATCTTGAGCCGCGAAGCCACCAGGGTATGCACGTAACGCGCCAGTGTGGCTTTGTCGTATCCGCTCGGCGAACCGGTGCTGTCGCCCAAACCGGGAAGGTCGATCGCGTAGACGGTGTGGTGTTTCGTGAGCTCCGGCATCACCGGCCACCAGCCGTACCAGGTTTGCGGCCACCCGTGAATCAGGACGACCGGGCTGCCGCTGCCGCCGGTGACGTAGTGCATGCGGACACCGTCGACGTCGGCGAATTCGTGCCGGAAAGTGCTTTGAAACGCGGGATCGTTCCGGGTGGCGGCGGCGTAGGGCTCGGCAGGCGGCGCGGAGCAGGCCACGCTGCCGACCGTGAGCAGGAGGGACAGCGCCAGCGCCGCGACGGAGCGGGGCACGAGCCGGGATGCGGTGATCATGCGGTCAGTTTCGCCAGCGCGGACCGGCAATGGCACGGAAACTTGCCGTTCCGGCAAGGGGTTGCGTCCGGTGCCCGTTCGATCAATTCCGTTGAGCCGAACAGGCAAGAACTGCTTCGCCGCGCGCAGCCGAGGGTAGCGATGGTGACGAGGCGGTCGGCGCGACCGCCGGAACGGGAGGGATTCGCGTATGCGGAAATTCGTGGTCACAGCTGCCGTTTGCCTCGCTACGACCGGCGCTGCACTGGTGCTGAGCGGCACCGCGTTCGCCAGCCATCTCGAGTACAAAGGACCTTACGAAACCCCGGACGACTGTGTCCGCGCACTGCGCACCCTGCCGCCGGACCCCACAGTCGACGGTGCCGTGTGCATTCCCATGAACGGCAAGCATTACCTCGAAATCTCGCATCCGAACTGAGGGGCCGCCCCGCCGATGCCGCGCATCGCCATAGCAACGCCGCACCCGCGCTACTGAGAAAACCCCCATCACCTCCGGAGGGTTTCCCTTTGCCCGTCAGCCGCGCTCGCGCCCCAGCCCGCGCAAATGCCGCCCACTTTCCATGTGCTCCATCAGCAGCGCTTCCACGGCTTCCACATCCCGCCGCGCGATCGCGTCGTACAGCTCCCGGTGCTCCCCCGCCACCCGCTCCAGATCCTCGTGCTGGCCGAGCAGCCACCGCATGCGGCTGCGCAGCGTCAGTTCCAGCTCGTTGAGCAGCTCGTTCCCCGCCATCGCCGTCACGGCCTCGTGGAAATCCGCCGCCGCGCGGTGAGCGGTTACGGCGTCACCGGCAGCGGCGGCGGCCGTTTCCTCGTCCAACGCGGCACGCAGCTGGTCCAGCCCGGCGCGGGAATGGCGGGTCGCCGCGAGCTTGAACGTCAGGACTTCCAGCGCCGCGCGCACTTCCTGCAGGTCGGCGATGTCGCTCGCGGTGAACTCGCGCACGACCGCCCACGTCCGGGGACGCGGCGTGACCAGGCCTTCGGCGACCAGCGCTTTCAGCGCGTCCCGCACCGGGACCCGGCTCACTCCGAGATCCGCGGCGAGGTCCCGTTCGACGAGCTTGCTGCCCGGTGTGCGCACCCCGTCCAGGATCTCGTCCCGGAGCTGCCGGACGACCCGTTCGGTCTCGGATTCGCCGCCCTGTTCCGCTGCCATCGGGCCATTCTCGCACCACCGCCCGGACCGTCCACTGTGGCCGATGTCAGCGCGGGTTCGTCTTCCGCCACGCCGCGTAATCCGCCACCGCCGCCCGCACGTCGAACTCCGGCGCGAAGCCCGTTTCCTCCTTGAGCCGCGAAATATCCAGATACGGTCCGGTCGCCCCGCCAGGCTGCAGCTGATCCGGCACACCCGGCGCGATCTGCGCGAGCGCCTCGGCGAACTCCCGGTTCGTGACCGGCTGCCCGCTCGACACGTTGTATGTGTCGTGCTTCAACGACGGTGCCGTGGTGAGCAACGCGATCGCGTGGCCGGCGTCCGGTGCGTAGCAGCAGTCGAACCCCTCGTCGGCGACCAGCGGAGGCGGCGGGTCACCGCGGAGCCCGGCGTTGAGGTAGGACGGGATCGGGAAGAACGGCGATTCCGGGTCGACCAGCGGACCCCACACCGTCCCGATCCGCAGCACCACCGGTTCGACGCCGCTCCCCCGCAGGCTGTGCGTCGTCAGCGGTTCGACGGCTTTCTTGAACGCCACGATCAGATGCGGCAGATCCGCGGTCGGCAGCGGCAGCTCCTCGTGCCAGCTCGGCTCGTCGCGGCCGACGTACACGCCGAGGCTGCTCGCGACCGCGAACCGCCGCACCCGCCACGTCCGGGCCGCGTCGAGGGCGTTGGCCAGGCCGGTCAGGTCCGTCCGGAAGAACGCGACCGGGTCGTCGCCGGGGATGCTGCCCGCCAGGTGGACGATCGCGGTGATGTCGTACCGGTCGCCGAGCGCGAGGAACGCGTCCCGGTCGGTGACGTCGAGCGTTTCCACGGCGACCCGGCCCACCAGGAACGAGGGGACGTCCGTCCGCCGGTGCCCGGTGACCAGGACGTCCTGCCCCAGATCCGCCAGCGCCCGGGCCGTGTGCGCGCCGATCATGCCGAGGCCGCCGGTCACGAGGATCATCGCCGTACCCCGCATCGGGTGGTCGAAAACTTTGTCATGCGGCGACGCTACGACCCCGCCCGCGGCTAGTTCTTGAACAAATCGCGCATCAGAAGTGCGTGCCGCCGTCGATGCGGACCTCGGTGCCGGTGACGAAAGCGGCGTCCTCGCTGGCGAGCATCGCGACGACCGACGCGACCGTCTCCGGACCGGCGAAGCCCTGGCCCAGCGCGGGAAGCAGCTTGCCGAGCAGGGTGAAGTCGGCGTCCTCGGGGAAGCCGGGGCCGACGCTCTGCTTGCTCTTGCCGCTGCCGTCGGTCATGCCCGAGGAGATCGAACCGGGCTGCACGGCGGTGAACCGGATCCCGTCCTTCGCGTACTCGGACGCCAGCGCGTGCGTCATCGACTGGATGCCGCCCTTGCTCGCCGCATACGCCGCCATGTACGGGTGCGCGAACATCGCCGACGTCGAGCTGAAGTTCACCACCGCCGGGCCGCTGCCCTCGCGCAGTGCCGGGATCGACTCGCGGATCACCAGGAACGTGCCGACCAGGTTGACGCGCAGCACCTGCTCGAACGCCTCGAGCGGCATCTCGTGGGTGTGCGCCGACCGCAGGATGCCCGCGGCGTTGACAAGCGCGTCCAGCCCGCCGAGCTGCTCGACCGCCGACGCGACCCCAGCCTGCACCGACGCCTCGTCGGCGACATTCACGACCACGGTGCTCAGCCGGTCCGCCGCGTCGCCCGCCTTCTCGACGGTGTCCGCCAGACCCGCTTCGCTCACGTCCGCGGCTACGACGCGCCCGCCTTCAGTCAGCATCCGCAGCACCGTCGCCTGCCCGATGCCCGAGCCCGCTCCGGTGACCAGCACCCGGCGTCCTTCGTAACGGTTCATGGTCCGCTCCTTTCGTCTGCCGTCACCTTACGCCTTGATGGCACACTGTGCCACGTTGACGAGATCTGCATGCTTGACAGTGATCGGGTAGCGTGGTCGCGGTGAGCGGAAAGACCCCGACCCTGACCGAACGGCGCAAAGCGGCGACGCAACTCGACATCGCCCGCGCCGCCGCACGCCTGTTCACCGAGCATGGCGCACAGGGAACGACCGCGGAAGCGATCGCCGCCGCGGCGGGCGTCGCGCCGCGCACCTTCTACCGCTACTTCCGCACGAAAGAGGACGCGGTCGCCCCGCTGCTGGTTGTGGGCGCAGATTCGTGGCGGGACCACCTCGCGTCGACGCCCGAAGGAACGCCGCTGCTGAAGGCGGTCGAGGACGCGATCCACAAGACGATCTCCGCCGCGGACGCGACCCAGGAATTCAGCTGGACGCGCGGCTTGCTGCGCGCCGCGAGCGGGGACGACTCGGCATTGGCAGCCGTGTGGCACCGGGTGAACGGCGAGTCCGAGACCCGGCTGCGACCAGTACTGGCGCGGCTGGCTCCGGAGACGGACGAGGTGACGGTGCATTTGGTGGCGGCCGCGGCGACGGATGCCATTCGGATCTCGCTGGAGCTGTGGGCTGGGACTGAGGAGAAGGCGGCACCGGCGGAGTTGGCGGTGCGGTGTTTCCGCGGGTTGTCGAGCGGGCTCGACGTCTCGCGAGACCACTGACCTTTCCGCGCCGAGGACAGCTGCCTATGCGTCTGATCGGCGTGCCCCGCGATCGGACACCCTCCGCCTGCCGGCACCGCTCGTCCTGGCGGCCCCCGTCGCCGACTGACCAGGGATGTTGCGCGGCAACGGATCCTCGGTCACCCGATACCAGGCCCTGAGGTTCGCCGGTTCGGTCCATCCCCGCACCGCCTCGGCGACCTGCCGATGGACAAAGCTCGCGTGGCTGCACGTCTCGTGCCAGGAACTCCGGCGCTGCTCCGCGGTGAGCGGCCGCCGGAACAACTCGTCCCGCAGCGCCAGCTGACGGTCGAGGTCGTGCCGGACCGCCGAAGACCGGTCGAGACCGACGGGGGTCCGGTCCTCGCAGACCGGGCACGGGCAAGTCCACAGCTGCTCGATCTCCGGAGTCCGGCCGAATATCTTCGCGCAGGTCTCGATCCGGTGGTAGCTGAGCAGGCGAGGCACGAACACCGAAGGCCCGCCCGGGCGGCCGCCGGAGGCCGGATACAGGTGCCGCAACGAGCTTTTCGTGCCCACCGCCGCCGCGTGCGCACCGTGACAGAGAAGGCCTGCGGCCGAAATGTCGCAGCGCAACACCAGCACCGGAACCGCGCAGCCGGCCAGGAAACGCAGAAACGCGCGCAGCAGCTTCTGAACCCCGAACGGATCAGTCCGGTGCTCGAGAACGATCGCGACCGGCACCCCGTGCCGGTTGACCTCCCTCGCGAGCGCGGCGGCGATCGATCCGCTGTCGAACCACCAAGGAGCGAGGGGCAGCGTCGCGACAGCCGAGGGCTCCCTCGCGGCGGCCAGCAGGATGCCGCGCAAACCCGTCCAGTCGCGCGCCGCGAGATAGCCGGAATCCGTCAGCGGCAGCAACCCGAGTTCCCGCTGCTTCCGGCACCACGCCGGATGCGTTCCGGCTCCGGCGAGCACCCGCCGCTTCCCTGCGTAACGCTCGGCGTCGCACAGGAGCGGCCCGTCGAACCCCTTCTCGCGCAGGCTCTTGACGGCATCCGGCGCCGACCTCCCGGTCAGGACGAGCCCGGTGTCGTGCGCCGCGCAGACGCCGAGCAGTTCCTCGGACTGCGCGGGCCGGCACTGGATCAGGAGCCGCCCGGAAAGCCCCGCCAGTGCCGCATCCATCCGTCCACGGTGACGCAAGCCAGCCCGTGCGGTCACTCACCGTCGCCTAGGTGCCGACGTCAACCACCCCGGAGGCGGATCGCCGCCCTCACCCAGCGCAGACCCGTGCGGCCCTGTGAGTGACCCGCCTCGGCCGCCGGTCAGCGGAACTCGTGCACGAACTCGATCTTCCCGACCAGGTGCGCGTTGAACTCGTCCAGTTCCTCAGCAGGAACCCACAACTCCAGGATCGTCTCGCCGCCGGCCTGCCGCACCGGATAGCGGTCGAGGAACGCTGTTTCCACGCGGAACCGGGTCACGTAACCGGCGCCGTCGAACCGGACGTTCCAGTCTCGGGCGATCTTCACCGCGTAGTCCTCGTTCAGCACCGGGTAGAAGATCGGCTGGTCCGGCAGCCGCGGCGGCCACGCGCGCCAGCCGGACCGGCGCACCAGCTCCAGCTCGGCCGGGCCCGTCGGGCGCCACAGCTCCGTCGTCGGCTTGTCCATCTCGTCCCCCTTCTCGAGGGCACAAGCTAGCTGCCGAAAGGATCCGCCAGCGACCGGTTTTACCTCGGCTCAGCACCCATGATCCGGTCTACCAAAGCACAGCCGGGCGGCCCGGCGTCCAAAGCGGACAAATCGCGGCACCCGGCCGGACACCCGGGTCGCGAGCCCGCATCGTTCCCGTCCGCGCCCTTGACAACCCGCCACCGGCCGCGCTTATGGTATACCAAACAACGAAGGGTGTGCGCGATGAAGCGTTCCGCAGTGGTGGCCGCGGTGGCCTTCACCCCTTACGTGGCGATGATCGCCGGCCTGCCCTGGTTCAGCGGCGACGGCCGGATCTGGTTCCTGCCCGAGATCGGGTTCTGGATCCTCCTCTGGGTGGCCCTCACGCCCGTGTTCCTCGGCGTCGCCGACCGCATCCGGCGCCCCGGCGCCGCCGAAACCGAGCAGGAGCAGCGATGAACGCGGGCGCAGTCGTCGCTCTGGCCGTGGTGGCGCTGGCGGTGGTCATCGGCCTCGCCGCGCGCGGCCGGAAGCAGATGAACCTCGAACAGTGGACGGTCGCCGGCCGGTCCTACGGGACGCTGCTGTTCTGGGTCCTCGCCGCGGGCGAGACCTACTCGACCTTCACCTACCTCGGCGCGTCGGGATTCGCCTACGCCAACGGCGGCGCGGCGTTCTACATCGCCGGCTACGGCACGTGCGCGTTCGTCCTGTCCTACTTCTTCCTCCCTCCATTGTGGAGGTACGCGAAGAAGCACAACCTCGTCACCCAAGCGGATTTCTTCACCCACCGCTTCCGCAGCCCGTGGTTCGGCGCGCTGACCGCGATCGTCGGCGTGGCGTTCATGATCCCCTACATCGAGGCGCAGCTGCTCGGCCTCGGCCAGATCGTCGAGACGACGACCGGCATCAACCGGGTCACCAGCATGGTGCTCGCGGTCGTGCTGATCGCGGTGTTCGTCTACGCGTCGGGCATGAAGGCCGCCGCGTGGGTGTCGGTGCTCAAGGACATCCTGCTGATCGGCACCGTGCTGGTCGTCGGCATCGCGATCCCGGTGCATTACTTCGGCGGGTTCGGGCATCTCATCGACACCGTCCAGGCACAGCACCCCGGCTTCCTCGGCGTCCCGGCGCCGGGCAGCCCGCTCGGCGTGCCGTGGATGATGTCGACCCTGCTGGTCACGAGCGCGGCGTTCTTCATGTTCCCGCACGCACTCGCCGCGATGTACACCGCGAAGTCCGAGCAGACGATCCGGCGCAACGCGATTTACCTTCCGCTGTACCAGATCCTGATCGCGCTGACGCTGTTCGTCGGCTTCGCCGCGGTGCTCGTCGTGCCCGGGCTCAAGGGCAGCGGCACCAACGGCGCGCTGCTTTCGCTGACGCTGAAGACCATGCCGTCGTGGGTGGTCGGTCTCGTCGGTGGCGCGGGGGCGCTGGCCGCGATCGTGCCGATCAGCCTGCTGCTCCTGCAATCCGCGACGCTGCTGGCCCGCAACGTCTACCAGGGCGTCCTGCGGCCGAAGACCAGCGAGCTGGGCGTGTTCCGGCTGTCGCGCGCCCTCGTCGTCGTGGTGACCGCGGTGGCGCTGGTGTTCGCGATCTTCCAGCCCGCCCTGCTGGTGAACCTGCTGCTCACCGGACAGAACGGCGTCTCCCAGTTCTTCCCGGCGATCGTGCTGGGGCTCGTGTGGCGGCGGCTGACCAAGGCGGGCGCGGCGACCGGGCTCGTGGTCGGCGTGGCGATCGTCGCGTGGACGGTCCTGGCTTCGAAGAACACGTTGTGGGGCCTCAATCCCGGGCTTCTCGCGATCGCCGTCAACGTCGTGCTCACCGTCGGCGTCAGCCTCGCCACCTCCGAGCGGCGCGAGCCGACCGTGCGGGCCGAGGCCGTGGAGGGAGTCGCGTGAACCTGTTGCTGCGCAACGTCCGGCCCGGCGGCGGCGATCCGACGGACGTGCTGGTGCGCGACGGCCGGATCGCCGGGTTCGGGCCCACCGAAGCGGACGTTCCGGTCGAGGACGGCGGCGGCGCGCTGCTGCTGCCCGGCCTCGTCGACGCGCACTGCCACCTCGACAAAACCCTGTGGGGACTCCCCTGGGTGCCGAACACCTCGGGGTCGGTGCTCGCCGACCGGATCTCCAACGAACAGCGCCGCCGCAAGGAATTCGGGCTCCCCTCGCCCGAACCCGCGGCCGCGCTGCTCGACACGATGATCGCGAACGGCACCTCCTTCGTCCGCGCGCACACCGATGTCGACCCCGAACTCGGGCTGTCCGGCATCGAGGCGGTGCGGGAGGCGGCGGCGCGGCATCGCGGCCGGGTCACCGTCGAGCAGGTCGCCTTCCCCCAGGGCGGCCTGCTCACCCGGCCCGGCACGCTGGAACTGCTGGAGCGGGCCGTGGCGTCCGGCGTGGAGAACGTCGGCGGCATCGACCCGGCGGGCTACGACCGCGATCCGCGCGGGCACCTCGACGCGATCTTCGACATCGCCGCCCGGCACGGCTGCGGCGTCGACCTGCACCTGCACGACGAAGGTCCGCTCGGCGCCTGGGAAATCGAGCTCGTCATCGAGCGGACGAAGGCGCTCGGGCTCGCCGGGAAAGTCGCGATCGGCCACGCCTTCGGCATCTGCGGCATCCCGGACGCGCAGCAGGACCGGCTGCTCGAAGGCCTCGCGGAGCAGCAGATCACGCTGACCACCGCGGCGGTGTACGACCGGCCGGTGCCGCCGCTGGCCAAGATGCGGGCAGCGGGCGCGAACGCCGCGTGCGGCAACGACGGCGTCCGCGACCTGTGGGGACCCTACGGCGACGGGGACATGCTGACGCGTGCCATGCACCTGGCGTACCGCAGCTCGTTCCGGACCGACCCGGAGATCGAACTCGCGCTGCACGCGGCGACGTACGGCGGCGCGAAAGCGTTGCGGCTCAAGGACTACGGCCTGCGGATCGGCGACCGCGCTGATTTCTTCCTCGTAGCCGCGGAGTATCCGGCCGAAGCCGTCGTGTCGCATCCTCCGCGGCAGCTCGTGGTGAAGGGCGGGGCTGTCGTCTCGCGGCGATAGCCCCGCCGCGCCGCTACTGCTGGAACGCCGGGAAGGTCGGAGGGAACAACTCCCCCGCCTCCCGGCGTTCGACGTCCCGCTCCGGATACGCGGCGCGCAGCTTCTCGAACAACGCCTGCGCGCGGCGGCGGAGGTCCGGTTCGTCGACACCGGGAAGGCGCCCGTCCACCAGCACCGGCTGGCCCGCGACGACGGAATGCGTTGCCTGGCGGGCGGTTCCGGAGAGCAAGAAGGTGCGGATCGGATCGTCCTGCACGCCGTCGCGCAGGTCGCCGACGTGGAACGCGACGAGGTCCGCCTGCGCGCCCGGGGCCAGCTTGCCGAGGTCGTCGCGGCGGAGCGCACGGGCGCCGCCGAGCGTCGCCGCTTCGACGTACCACTCCGCCGGGGCCGCGTCGGCGCGGTCGCCCATCACCTTCGCCAGATGCACGCCGACGTCCATGCCGCGGATCAGGTCCGGCGGGAAGGAATCGGTTCCCAGGCACAGGTTCAGGCCCGCTTCGCGGTAGTCGCGGAACGAGCGCAGGGCGTGGCCGTAGCGGAAGGACGTGAGCGGACAGTGGATCACCGACGCGCCCGCCGCGGCCAAAGTCGCGACGTCGCCTCGGTCTTCGCCGTGGACTGCGGGATGGCGGTCGAGGACCTGGGCGTGCGGGATCAGCAACCGGTCGCCGAGCAGGCCGGTGCGTTCCAGCATTTCCAGCGGTGGCACGCCGTAACGGTCGAGGATGAGTTCGCGCTCGAGCACGCCTTGCAGGCAGTGCAGCCGCACCAGGACGTCGCGCTCGCGCGCCGCGGCGGCGGTGGCTCGCATGAGGTCTTCGGTGAGCGTCTCGATGCGGCACGGCAGCAGGACGCCGTTGACGAGTGGGTCGTCGAGTTCCTTTGCGTGGTCGAGGAACCGCAGTGCGTCGGCCAGCCCCTCCTCGCCGCGGGGCTCGTCAAAGGCGACCGTGCGGGTACCGTCCGCAGTGGCCACGTTGACGCCGGATCGGTATGCCGGGCCCAGATATCCGCGCAGGCCGAGGTTCCGCGAGAAGTCCGCCATCGCGACGAGCTCCTCGTACGGCTCGGCCCACGACGAATGGACTTCCGACGCGATCGGCATGAACGTCGTGATTCCGTGCAGTGCCAGCTGAACGAGCGCGTACTCGCGAATGGTCTGCCGTTCTTCCGGGGTGAAGACGTCGCGGCGACGGTGCGCGAAGTAGTCCTCGGACCACTGCAGTCCGGCCGCGCGGTCTGCCGTGGCCCAGGAATCGAGGACGAGATGGTCCACGTCGGTCAGCGCGTCGAGGTCGATCAGGCCCGGGAGGACGAGCGATTCGCCGAGGTCGACGTCCAGATCGGTCGTTCCGGCATACCGCGGGCCGACGTAGACGACGACGTCGTCCTCCCAGACGACCTCGCCGTTTTCCAGCAGGGCGTGCCGCCCGTTCTGATGGGCCAGCACATGGCGGGCACGCCAGCGAGTGCGCATCGGGTTCCTTCCGCTCGGGACATTTAGGTATACCAAACGGCGGAATCTGGAGGCCAGACCTTGCCGGGGGCGGGTTTTTCCGGGAACCTGGGAGGAGGTTCGCCGATACTGTCGGTGACGGCGGCGGGAGGGGATCGGATGGAGCCGGGTTTCGCGTCGGAGTCCGAGCGCGTCACGGAACGGCTGCGCAACGAGATCCTCGACGGCACCCGGGCTCCCGGCAGCAAGCTGGTCGAACGGGACCTGGCCGCGGAAATGGGCGTGAGCCGGGTGCCGGTGCGGGACGCGTTGCGCGCGCTGGGAAACGAGGGACTGGTGACGCCGCGGCCGCGGTCGTGGTCGGTGGTGCGGGAGTTCACCGCGTCGGATGTCGCGGACCTCAACGAGGTGCGAACCGCGTTCGAAGGCCTCACTTTCCGGCTCGCCGCGCAGCGCCGCACCCGCGAGGGCCTGGCACGGCTGCGGGAGGTGCTGGACACGGAACTGCGCGCCGCCCGCGCCGGCGACGCGGTGTCCGCACGCCGGGCAGCGGCGGATTTCCACGAGGTCGTCACGTCCCTGTCGGCGAACGAACTGCTCGGCGAACTGGAGCGGACGCTGCGCAGCCGGATGCGATGGCTGCTCGGCCAGCACGACGACCTGGAAGCCATGGCGGCGGAACACGAACTCCTGTACGAGGCGATCGTGGACCGGGACGTCGAACGGGTGGAACGGCTGGTGCTGGCCCATCTCGCGACCGGAGCCAGCGAGGCGGTGCGGCGGCATCCGGCTGAGGCGGGCTGACCCTGGTTCTGTTGTGGCCGCGAGATCCCGGCCGCGGCAATGCTCGCTGCGCTGGACTGACGCCGTTGGCCGTCGCGAGGTCCTGGCAATGCCGAGATCGCCGCGTCGGACTGCGCCCCTCGACCTTCATGAGACCCCAACTCTGGCAACGCTGAGCTCGCCGCGGCACTGGCCCCTCAACTTTCGGATCACCTGGCACAGCCCCTCTTCGCGAGACCCCGCCCATGCTGATAGAGCCGCACGCGCCTCCGGCCCGACTCCCCGCGCACTCTCCGCGAGGCTGAGGCACGCCCCTCGTCAGAGGTCGACGACCGCCAGACCGTCCGCCACCACGACGCCGTCGTGCAGCACCGTCCGGTCCTTGCCGCGGTCCATCACCGCACTGGTCGGCGTCTCGCCGTCCACCAGCACCAGATCCGCGCGGTCGCCGACCGCCACACCGGGCCGGTCCGCGATCCCCGCCAGCCGGGGCACGTCGTGGCTCATGATCGACGCGCCGCCCATCGTCGCGACCGCCAGCGCCATCTCGATCAGCTCGTCGCGCCGGAACCCGTGCGTGAAGGCCAGCTGCCACGTGCGGTCGAGGAGATCGCAGTTGCCGTACGGGCTCCAGTAGTCCCGCTGCCCGTCCTCCCCCAGCCCGACGCGCACGCCCGCGGTCGTCAGGTCCGCCAGCGACAACTGCCGGTCGACGGACGGCGCGACGGTCGCCATCGCGATGTCCAGCTCCGCGAACGTGTCGATCAGCCGGCGGCTCACGGCTTCCGAAACCGAGCCCAGCTCGTACGCGTGCGACATGGTGACCTTGCCGCGCATGTCCAGCGCGCGGACGCGTTCGATCACCAGGTCCGTCGAAAACACCCCGAGATGGCCCGGCTCGTGCAGATGGATGTCGACCTCGACGCCGTACTTCTCGGCCAGCCCGAACACGACGTCCAAGTGCCCCTTGGGATCCTTGTCGAGCGAACACGGATCGATCCCGCCGACCACCGACGCACCCGAACGCAGCGCGGCCTCCAGGACCTCGACGGTTCCGGGCTCGCGCAGGATCCCTGCCTGCGGAAACGCCATCACCTCGACGTCCGCGTGCGCGGCAAAGCGCTCCTTGGCAGCGAGCACCGCGTCGAGCTTCTCGAGCTGGCAGTCGACGTCGACCTGCGCGTAGGTGCGCACGCGAGTGGTCCCGTTCGCGATCATGCGCTCCAACGTGCCCGCGACGCGTTCCGGCAGCGGCACCTCGGCGTTCCGCCAGTTCTCGCGGTCGTTCAGCATCATCGCCCAGACGCCCGGCGCCCCCGTGTGCGCCCGGAACGGCAGCCCGATGCGCGTCGAGTCGAGGTGCACGTGGACGTCGCTGAAGGACGGGAACAGCAACCGTCCGCGCCCCTCGACCACGTCGACCACCTCGCCGCCGGACCCCGCCGGGCCATGCGGACGAACCGCGGCGATCCGGCCGCCGACCACCTCGACGTCGCTGCACTGACCGCCCCAGGGACGGACGTCACGGATCAACACGGAGAGCACCTTTCTCGACGGGACGCTTTGGTATACCAAGAGTACCCGGTCCCGTCGAGCCGTCCGCACCTGTTCGACGAAGAGATGCCGCTGCGGGTCTTCAGCCAGCCAGCAAACGCAGGAGCCGAGCAGTCTCCGAAGCCACCGCGTTCCTCCCCAGCCGCACGTACTTTCGGGGATCCACCGCCTCCGGCTGTTCCTCCAGGAACTGCCGGACCGACCGCGTGAACAGACCATTCAGGTGCGTTGAGATATTAACCTTCGCCATCCCGCTCACCACGGCCCCGCGCAGTTCCTCGTCCGACAGGCCTGACGAGCCGTGCAATACCAGCGGGACCGGTACCGCATCTCGCAATCGGGCGACCAGTGCGCGGTCTACCTGGGCCGTTCGTTCCACCATCGCGTGGGACGTTCCTACGGCCACCGCGAGTGCGTCCACGCCGGTTGCGGTCACGAAGTCCGCCGCTTCGGCTGGGTCGGTGCGGGCGCCGGGCGCGTGGACCCCGTCCTTGCCGCCGACTTCGCCCAGTTCCGCTTCCACCGCCACACCCGCGTCGTGACAGCGCGAGGCGATTTCCCGGGTCATGCGCAGGTTTTCCTCGTATGGCAGATGCGATCCGTCGTACATCACGCTGTCCACGCCCAGTGCGATGCCCTCACGGATCAGCTCCGGGTCTTCGATGTGGTCTAGATGCACCAGCACGTCGACCGACGCGCGGCGGGCGATTTCCCGGGACGCCACGGTGATCGGGGCCAGTCCGCCGTGGTAGCGGACGCAGTTTTCGCTGATCTGCAGCACCACCGGCAATCCGGCCTGTTCCGCGCCTTCGGCGATGGCCTCGGCGTGTTCCAGCAGGATCACGTTGAACGCGCCCACGGCGGAACCGCGCTCGCGGGCGGCGGTCAGCAGCGTTGGCAGGTCGGGGCGGGTGATCATGCGGGGGCTCCGTTCAGGAATCGGCGGTACGCGGCGAGATCGACTTCTCCGGCAACCGGGCGGAGGACGGCCGCGGCACCCAGGGCGGCGGCGTTGTGCAGGGCTTCGATCAGGGGGCAGCCGGCGGCGAGGGCGACGGCCAGCCCGGCCGTCGCGGCGTCCCCGGCGCCGGTGGGGTTGCCCTGCACATCAGGGATGGCGGGGACGGCGAAGACGCCACCGGAGGTGTAGGCGGCGATGCCGTCTGCCCCGCGTGAGACGACGACCAGTTGTGCGCCCAGCCGGAGCAGGGCCGCGGCACCGGCAGCCTCGTCCGCGGCAGAGGTCGCGGCGAGGAGTTCGGCCTGGTTCGGCTTCACTGCCGCACCGGCTCGGGCGGCGGCCAGCAGTGCCGGGCCGGAGGCGTCGACCAGCGTCCGCACCCCGGCTTCCCGGGCGATGCGGACCCAATCTGCGACCAGGTCCGGCGAGGTGCCCCGGGGCAGAGATCCGGAGACAACCAGCAGGTCAGCCGCAGACAGGCAGTTCGACAGGTGCGAACCGAAAGCTGTCCATTCCTCTTCGGACACTTCCGGGCCAGGTTCCGTGTAGACCGTCGGATGGCCGTCGCCGGTCACCGTCACGGTGGTCCGGGTTTCGCCGGAGATCGGGACGGCCTCGAACGGAACCTCCAGCGCTCCCCCGAGCCACCGGCCCGCGTCGCCGCCCAGCGGGAGAAGCGTCCGGACCGGGACGTCCACCGCGGCGAGCACCCGGGCCACGTTCACGCCCTTGCCGCCCGGCCGTCGCTGCACCTCCAGCACCCGGTTCGTGTCGCCGGGCGTGTGGGTGCCGACCCGGTAGGTGACGTCGATGGCCGGGTTCGGCGTCAGCGTGAGGATCATCAGACGAGGATCACCGAGCGCGTCAGCGAGCGCGGACGGTCGGGATCCAGGCCGCGCCGGGCCGCCAGTGCGACGGCGAAGCGTTGCGCCACCACGAGTGCGGCGAGCGGGTCCAGGTCGTGGTGGACGAAACGCGCGCCGGTGCGGGCGACGTCGTCCGCGAGTCCCGCGGGGGCCTCGCCCAGCGACCACACGAGACGGCCCGGCTGAGCGATCGCGATCGGGCCGTGGCGGTAGTCCATGGCGGGGTACGACTCGGCCCAGAACTGTGCGGCTTCACGGGTTTTCAGTGCGGCTTCGCAAGCCAGGCCCACGGCAGCGCCACGGCCGATGAAGGTGACCTGTTCGGCGTCGAGGAGGTCGTCGATCGGTTCGGTCAGCGCGTCCGCACAGGACGTGGCGAGCTGGTCGATGTCGTCGCCCAGACCGGCGCGCAACAGGGCGAGCGTGGTGGTGGCGAAGCGGGTCTGCACCACGGATTGTTCGTCGGCGAAGGAGAGTTCGACGACCTCGTCCGCGACCGCCGCAGCGGGGCTGTCGCCGACCGCGGTGATCAGCACGGTGCGCTGCGCGGGCATCGCGGTGAGCAGGTCGATGATCTCGGTCGTGGTGCCGGAGCGGGAAATCGCCACGACGCGGTCGTACTCGCGCGAAGCCGGGTATTCGGAGCCGGCGAAGGCGTCGGTGACCCCGTGACCGCGTTGTTCGCGGGCGACGGCGTAGCTCATCGCGATGAACCAGCTGGTGCCGCAGCCGACGACGGCCACTCGTTCGCCCGGCTGAGGCAGCGCGGCGGACGGGGCCAGCGCGGCCGCCGCGCGCCACATTTCGGGCTGGGAAGCCAGTTCGGCGGCCACGAAGGAGCCGGGAGCATCCGGAAGGGAGGACACGGGATGGAGGCCTTTCGATCCAGGGCGGGAGACGTGACCGACTCCGGCACTCTGCTTGAGTGTTTTTGCTTGCTACTTGCGTTATAGCGCAGATTCAATCACAAAGTCGAGTCAGTGCGGCCTCTAGGATGAGCACCGGACCGCCTCCGACCAGGAACGAGAGACCCGGCATGACGCCCCGGCAACACGCGAACGTCCTGCTCGAATGAGCGGGCGAACGGGGCAGCGGCGCGATCGCGGAGGTCGGCGACGCGCTCGCGACCGCGCGGCGGGATCCTTCGACCCTCGCCGACCAGCGGCCGATCACCCACCTGCGCCGCACGGCGTCGCCGGGGACGAACTGCCGCTGCAATACAAGACCGCCACCCACGCCGTGGAGGACGCCGGGGACGAGCTGCCGCAGCAGCACAAGACCGCCATCCGCGCCGCACCGGGCGCCGCGTACGACCTGCCGCCGCAGCACAAAGCTGCCGCCCGCGCCGCAGACCTGCCGCCGCAGCGCAAGACTGCCGCCCGCGCCGCAGACCTGCCGCGACCAGGCGAAACGGCGGGGCCCAACGGGGTCGCCCGCGCGCCGGACAAGAGCGTGCAGGTCCGGCAAGCCCAGCTCGACCGTCCTCCCCAACACCTGCGAGCCGTCGGTCCATGCGCAGGTCAAGATCGTCGCGACCTGCGAACCAGCCGACTCGGCGTCCGCGGGCGGTACCGCACTGCCGTCCACAAGGGAGCACCCGCCGACCTCGCCGCGACCTCCGCGGAGCCGGTCATCGCCCCATGAGCAGACCCGCACCATTGCGCATTTATGATTGTTTTGCCATCATGCAGATCAATATCACGCAGAGGTGAGGTGGCGCGGTGGTGAACTCCGGGGTGCTGCGGGTCGGTGTGGTCGGTGTCGGCCTGCGGGCCGGGATCGCCCGGCACGTGGCGGAATCCGGCGTCGCGGCGGAACTGGCGGCGGCTTCGGATCCCGACGAGCGCGGCCGGGCGCGAGCGCGCGAAATGTTCGGCGGCATCGAGATCGTGCCGGGACACCGGGAACTCGCGAATCTGGTCGACGCCGCGATCGTGACCTCGCCGGACTGGACGCACGCCGAGATCGCCGTCGACCTGCTCCGCGCCGGAGTCGCGGTGTACCTCGAAAAGCCGCTGGCCACAACGCTTCCCGACGCGGACGCGGTCCTCACCGCCGCCCAGGAAACCGGCACTCCGCTCTACATTGGACACAACTTCCGGCACTCCGCCGTCGTCCGCACGCTCCGCGACGTCGTGACGCGCGGCGAGATCGGCGAAGTGAAAGCCGTCTGGTGCCGTCATTTCGTCGGCAACGGCGGCGACTACTACTTCAAGGACTGGCACGCCGACCGCAGCCGCGTGAATTCCTTGCTGCTGCAGAAAGCCAGCCACGACCTCGACGTCATCCACCATCTCGCCGGCGGCTTCACCCGCCGCGTCACCGCGATGGGCGACCTGACCGTCTACGGTGGCATCACCGACCGCAGCGGCCAGGGCGACCGCCTCGCCGACGACTGGTTTTCCTTCGACAACTGGCCTCCCGCCGCGCAAACCGGCCTCAACCCGGTCGTCGACGTCGAAGACCTCTCGATGGTCCACATGCGACTCGACAACGGCGTCCTCGCCAGCTACGAACAATGCCATTTCACCCCCGACTACTGGCGCAACTACACCGTGATCGGCACCGAAGGCCGCGCGGAGAACTTCGGCGACACCGGCGGCGGCGTGGTGAAGGTATGGAACCGCCGCCGCGGATGGGCGCTGGACGGAGACCGCGAGTACCCGATCGACGGTGTCGCATCAGGACACCAGGACGCTGATCTCCTTGCCATGACCGAATTCCTGCGTTACGTGGTGCACGGCGACCCGCCGGAACTGTCCCCGATCGCCGCCCGCGAAGCCGTGGCGGCGGGTGCGCTCGCCACGCAGTCCCTGCGTTCCGGCTCCGTGCCGGTCGACGTTCCTCCCCTGCCCGAAAAACTGACCGCCTATTTCTCCCCGCCGGAAGGAAATCGCAGATGACCCCGCCGCTAGCGCAAGGGAAGGAAAACACTCCCATGCGCGTGCGAACCCTGACCCGGCGCGGTTTTCTCCGCGGCGCGGCGGCGATGGCGCTGGTGCCCGCCGCCGCGGCGTGCGCCGAGGCCCCCGCCGCCACGTCCGGACCGGTCACCGTCGAAATGTGGCACGGCCAGAGCGACACCGGGCTCAAAGTCCTCAAGCAGCTCGTCGCCGCGTTCCAGCGCGAGCACCCCGACATCCGCATCGACCTCGGCGGTGGCGTGCTCGCCGACGCCATGCTGCAAAAGGTGACCGCGGCGCTCGCGTCCGGTTCCTACCCCGACATCGCGTACATCTTCGGCTCCGACCTCGCCAGCATCGCCCGCAGCCCGCGCGTGGCCGACATGGGCGACGTCGTCAACGACGGCACCCAGTTCTGGAAACCCGCACTCGAAGCGGTCACCGTGAACGAGCGCGTCCGCGCCGTGCCCGCGATGCTCGACTCGCTGGCCGTCGCCTGCAACAAGAAACTGTTCCAGCAGCACGGCGTCCCGCTGCCGGACGAATCCTGGCGCTGGCCGGATTTCGTGGCCACCGCGAAGAAACTGACCAACCGCGACCAGGGCCAGTTCGGCACGGCCTGGCCCGGCGCGGGCGACGAGGACACCGTCTGGCGGCTGTGGCCGATGATCTGGGACCTCGGCGGCACCATCGTCGGCCAGGACGGCCGCAGCATCGGCTTCGCCGACAGCGGCGTGCGGGCGCTCGAGGTGATCCGGAACCTGGCTGTCGACCGCAGTGTCTACATCGACCCGAAACCCGGCTCCGAGCAGATGTACCAGGCCTTCGCCTCGGGCCGGATCGCGATGGTGCCGACCGGTCCGTGGCAGCTGCCCGACATCGCCGACGCGGGAATCGACTACCAGATCGTCCCGCTGCCGACGTTCACCGGAAAGCCGATCACCATCTCCGGCCCCGACACCTGGACGGTCTTCGACAACGGCGACCGGCGGCTCACCGCGGCCAAGACGTTCCTGCGGTGGCTGACCGCGCCCAAGCAGGACGTCGTCTGGGACGTCGGCGCCGGCAGCCTCCCGCTGAGCGCCGGATCGCAGCGGCTTCCGGAATGGCAGCAGAAAACCCAGGACACCGCCGGGCTTTCCGTGTTCGTCAAGTCGCTCGACAACTCGCACGTCCGCGCGAACCACCCCGCCTATCCGCAGGTTTCCCAGGCCGTCGCCGCGGCGATCGTCTCGGTGCTGCTCGGGCGCGCGACCCCCGCCGATGCCATGCGCGACTGCGCTTCCGCGGCCAACGCCGCCCTCATCATCCCCCGATAGGACCCCGCCCATGTCCGTACATCCCGGCCCGATCACAGTCGCTCCGGCCGCCAAGACCCGCCGCCGCCGCGAAACCGCCGCCGCCTGGGCCTACCTGAGCCCCTCGGTCGTCGTCATCATCGGCCTCGGCCTGGTGCCCGTGGTGTGGTCGCTGATCCTGTCGTTCCAGGCCGACGACCTCGTCACCCCGTCCCGCTTCGTCGGCGTCGACAACTACGCGGCGCTCGCGCAGGACCCGCACTTCGGCCAAGCGGTCGGCAACACGCTGCTGTACACGGCGTTATACGTTCCGCTGAGCATCGTGCTCGGCCTCGCGCTGGCGCTCGCGCTGAACCGGCGCGTGCGCTTCATCGGCGCGTACCGGACGTTGATGTTCGTTCCGTTCGTGCTGTCGGCCACCGCGCAGGGCGTGCTGTTCTCGTTCATCCTCGACCCGGAGTTCGGTGTCGCCAACTCGCTGCTGCACCGGATCGGCCTGAGCCCGCAAGGGTTTCTGACCGACCCGTCGCAGGCGTTGCTGGTCCTCGTGGCCATCACGCTGTGGAGCGGCACCGGGTTCTGCATGGTGGTCTTCCTGGCCGCGCTCCAGGACGTCCCGCCGTCGCTGATCGAAGCCGCGCGGCTGGACGGCGCCGGTCCGTTCCGGATCCTCCGGCACGTCACCCTGCCCGCCGTGCTGCCGGTGACCACGTTCCTGACGCTGTGGCAGCTGATCCAATCGCTCCAGGTGTTCGACCTGACGTACGTCACCACCAAGGGCGGACCGCTCGGCTCGACCACGGTGATCGTCTACTTCATCTGGCAGCAGGCCTTCCAGAACTTCACCGCCGGATACGGCGCCGCCGCGGCCTACGTGCTCGCCGTCGTGCTGCTCGCGCTCGGGCTGGGCGTCCGGTTGCTGCGCCGCGACAAGGAGGTCCGATGACCACGCGCGCCCACGTTGCCCCGGTTTCCGCATCCCAACTGCCTGGCGTGATCCGTCAGCCCAGGCGCTGGCGGCTTCCGTTCAGCCCGTGGCATCTGCTGCTGGCCCCGCTGGCGCTGGTGTTCGCCGCCCCGCTGGTGTGGCTGCTGCTCAGCTCGGTGATGAGCAACGCGGAGATCAACCGGTTCCCGCCGTCGCTGTGGCCGTCCGGGATCGACTTCTCCGGCTACCGCTACGTGCTGGAGAACGCGCTGTTCCTGCGCTGGTTCACCAACTCGCTCACCGTGTCGGTCGTGACCGTGGCGGCCAACCTCGTCTTCGGCTCGCTCGGCGGCTACGCGTTCGCCCGCATGCGGTTCCGCGGTTCGAAGGTGATGCTCGGGCTGATGATGGCGACCATGGCGGTGCCGTTCCAGCTGACCATGATCCCGACGTTCCTGGTGATGAAGAAGCTCGGCCTCATCGACTCGCTCGGCGCGCTGATCGTCCCGTCGCTGGTCACGCCGTTCGCGGTGTTCCTGCTGCGGCAGTTCTTCCTGTCGCTGCCGCGCGAGCTGGAGGAGGCGGCCTGGATCGACGGCTGCTCGCGGCTGCGGGTACTGATCCGGATCGTGCTCCCGCTGTCCCGGCCCGCGCTGAGCACCGTCGCCGTGCTGACCTTCCTCAGCACCTGGAACGACCTGACCTGGCCGTTGATCGCGATCAACCACGACACCCAGTACACGCTGCAGCTCGGACTGACCACCTTCCAGGGACAGCACCACACCAACTGGGCGGCGGTGATGGCCGGGAACGTCATCACCGTGCTGCCGGTGCTGCTGGCCTTCCTCGGCGCGCAGAAAACCTTCATCCAGTCCATCACCTCCAGCGGCCTCAAAGGCTGAACCGCACTCCTCCAGAGGAACCACGCATGCCGCACCGCTTCGACCTGCTCGTGCTCGGCGACGTCAACCCCGACGTCGTCCTCGGGCCGCTGACCGGGGACCTCGACTTCCGGCAACGGGAGAACCTCGTCGGCCACGGCTCGCTCACGCTCGGCGGGTCCGCCGCGATCACCGCCGCCGGGGCCGCCCGGCTGGGGCTGAAAACCGCCTTCGCCGGGCGGATCGGCGACGACGCCGCCGGTCGCTTCGTCCGCGACATCCTCGACGAACGCGGCGTCGACACCCAGGCGCTCACCGTGGATCCGGCGTTGCCGACCCCGCTCACCGCGATCCTGACCCGCGACGACAGCCGGGCGATCGTCACCAGCTCCGGGGTGCTGGACGCGGTGTCGGCGGCGGACGTCCCGGCTGAGCTGCTCGCGGACGCGCGGCACGTCCACGCCTCGTCCTACTTCCTGATGCCCAAGCTGGCCGCCGGGCTGCCGGAGCTGTTCCGCACCGCACGGGCGCACGGCGCGACCACGTCGCTGGACACCAACGACGACCCGGCGCGGCAGTGGGATCCCAGCGGCATCAAGCTGGTACTTCAGGAGACCGACTTCCTCCTGCCCAACGCCGCCGAAGCACTCGAGCTGTCCGGACAATCCAGCCTGCTCGACGCCGTGGCGCACCTCGCCGCACAAGGGCCGACGGTCGTCGTCAAGAACGGCGCTGACGGCGCGATCGCCCACCACCGCGGCGAAACCGTCACAGTTCCCGCGTCCCCGATCACCCCGCTCGACACCGTCGGAGCGGGCGACAGCTTCAACGCCGCGTTCCTCGCTGCGATGCTGCGCCGGCTGCCGCTGTCCGACGCGCTCCGGGCCGGGGTGACCGGCGGCGGCCGTTCGACGCTCGCGCGCGGCGGGATCGACGGCCAACCGACTTGGAACGAGCTCCACCTCACTGAAACGGAAAGTGCATGACCACCAAGATCACCTTCATCGGCGCCGGCAGCGTCGTGTTCACCCAGGGCCTGCTCGCGGACCTGTTCGCCTATCCCGAACTGGCCGAGGTGCACGTCGCGCTGCACGACATCGACCCGGAACGCCTGCGCGTCGCGCACGCGGCGGCCGGTCGCATCGCCGAAGCCCGCGGTGCCAAGCCCGTCCTCACCGCGCACCTCGACCGTCGCGAAGCCCTGGAAAGCGCGGACTTCGTCGTCAACATGGTCCAAATCGGAATGGGCGAAGCCACCCGCGTCGACTTCGACATTCCGGCGCGGTTCGGCGTGAAGCAGACCATCGGCGACACGCTCGGCGTCGGCGGGATCTTCCGGGCCCTGCGCACTTTCCCGTTCCTGCGCGAGCTCGGCGAGGACATCACGCAGGTGTGCCCGCGGGCGTGGCTGCTGAACTACACGAACCCGATGGCGATGAACGTGCAGTACCTCTCCGAAACGCTCGGCCCGGACCGCGTGGTCGGCCTGTGCCATTCGGTGTACTGGACCGTGCACGACCTGGCCAAGCTGCTGGAGGTGCCGCTGTCCGAGGTCACCTACCACGCCGCGGGCATCAACCACCAGGCCTGGATCCTGCGTCTGGAGCATCAGGGCAACGATCTGTACCCGCGGCTCGCCGAACTCGCCGAAGACCCGCAGCTGCGGCGGCGCGTGCGGTTCGACATGTTCCGGCGGCTCGGCTATTACCCCACCGAAACCAGCGAGCACTCGTCCGAATACGTGCCCTGGTATCTGGGCCACGCCAGCGAAATCGAGCGGCTGCG
This sequence comes from Amycolatopsis sp. La24, assembly GCF_029087445.1. NCBI lineage: Bacteria > Bacillati > Actinomycetota > Actinomycetes > Pseudonocardiales > Pseudonocardiaceae > Amycolatopsis > Amycolatopsis sp. La24. The sequence continues at coordinate 111,915 of NZ_JARACH010000016.1, read as the reverse complement.
GCTGCCGATCGGCGCGTACCTGGACGTCGTGGCGGAGAACGAGGCCGAATACGAACACACCCGTCAAGCCATCGAACGCGACGAACCGCTCACCGTCGAGGGCACCAACGAATACGCGCCGCAAATCATCCACAGTGTCGTCACCGGGACGCCGCGGACCGTTTACGGCAACGTGCTCAACCGCGGGCTGATCCCGAATCTCCCCGCGACCGGAGCCGTCGAAGTGCCGTGTCTCGCCGACGCGACCGGCATCCGCCCCACCCGCGTCGACGCGCTTCCGCCGCAACTGGCGGCGCTCAACGGCACCTATCTGAGCACGACCGAACTCGTGGTGCGCGCCGCGGTCGAGGACGATCCGCGGCACATCCGCCACGCAGCGATGGCCGACCCCGCGACGGCGGCCGCGCTTCCGGTCGAACGGATCTGGGAACTGTGCGACGAAATGGTGCTCGCGCACGGCGACGCGCTCCAGCCCGGATTGCGGAAAACCCTGGGCAGCTAACGAGTCTTGACGGCGCGGCGCGGTGATCCGCTAAACTTCTGGTGCCTGCCGGACGGGCAGGCGCCAGAAGTACGCCCAGCCGGTAATGCGGAATGCCCCGCGAGCCCGGACCCAGTCGCCAGGATGTCTTCGAACCCTCCGAGGCGGGGCCGTACTCACCATCGCTGGAGTCACCAGATGCATTCGCTTCCTGGTCGGATTTCTCGGGGAACCGCGGCGGCCGCGCTGCTCGTCGGCAGTTCGGCGTGCGCGCTCGGGGCCGCCGGCCCGGCGGAGAGCGCGCCGCTCCCCGCGCCGCACAGCGTCACGCTGCCCGCCCCGCATGCCGGGTTCGACTATCAGATCGGCGGTCCGTACACGCCGCCGTCGGGCGTCCAGGCGGTCAGCCGCGACCACAGCGCCCCGGCCGCCGCCGGGGCGTACAACATCTGCTACGTCAACGCTTTCCAGGCCCAGCCCGGCGCCGAGGGCGAATGGGGCGACCTGGTCCTGCGCGACGGCAACGGCGACGTCGTCATGGATCCCGACTGGAACGAGGCGCTGCTCGACCTGCGCACCGCGGACAAGCGGAGCCGGATCGCGGACAAGGTCGGCGGGTGGATCGACGAGTGCGCCGGCAAGGGCTACCAGGCGATCGAGCCGGACAACTACGACAGCTTCACCCGGTCCCAGGGCCTGCTCAGCGCGCGGAACGCGCAGGACCTCGTGAAGCTGCTTTCCTCGCGCGCGCACGGGAAAGGCCTGGCGATCGCCCAGAAGAACACCTCGGAACTGTCCTCGTCGCGGACGGACAACGGGCTGGACTTCGCCGTCGCCGAGGAATGCGGCGAGCAGGACAATTGCGCGGAATACACCCAGTATTTCGGCGACCACGTGATCGTCATCGAATACACCTCGGACGGTTTGCACAACGCGTGCGCCAAGTGGGGCAGCAGCCTGAGCGTCGTCCGGCGCGACCGGGACGTCACGCCGAAGGGCGAATCCGGCTACGTCCGCGAAACCTGCTGAGACTTCCGTCATCCTGCCAGCGCCGCCGCGCGGATGCTGGCAGGGTGGCGGAATGGCCGACGAGTACCCGTTCGACAACGCGAGCGCCCCGGCGAGCGACCGGATGTCCGCGCTGGAAGCCAGCTACGACCGGACGACGTTCGAGCACCTGGGGAAACTCGGCGTCGGCGCGGGATGGTCCTGCTGGGAAATCGGCGCGGGCGGCGGGTCGGTCGCCCGGTGGCTGGCCGGGCGGGTCGGTCCGGACGGGCACGTGCTGGCCACCGACCTCGACACCCGGCTGCTCGCCGACCTGCCCGCCAACGCTGAGGCGGTGCGCCACGACGTCCGAGCGGAGCCGGTCCCGGATCGGAAATTCGACCTGATCCACGCGCGCCTGGTGCTGATCCACTTCCCGGAGCGGGACGAACTGGTCGCGAAACTCGCCGGCGCGCTCGCCCCCGGCGGTTGGCTGGTCCTCGAAGAAATCGAGCCGCGCGGGCAAACCGTGCTCGCGACGCCCGACGAGACCAGTGCGACGGTTTTCCGTTCCGTGCAAGGCCGGATCCTGGACCTGCTCGAACGAGCGGGCAGCGACGTCGAATGGGCCGGGCGGCTGCCGGAGGTACTCGCCGGGGCCGGGCTGCGCGAGGTCGGCAGCGCGCGGGTCACGACCCGGTGGCCGGGCGGCGGGCCGGAAATCCGGTTGCTGGGCGGCGGGCCAGAAATCCGGTTGCTGGCGGCGAATTCGGTGGAGCTGGCCGAAAAGCTGGCCGCGGACGGCGTGCCGCCGGCGGACATCGAGCAGTTCCGCCGGGTGCTCGCCGATCCGCGGTTCACCGTGTCGTCCTATCCCCTCGTGTCGGGGTGGGGACGCCGTTAACGACGGCGGGAGATCGCCACGCCGGCCAGGCAGAGCACGCCGCCGACGAGTCCGTACGCGGTCGGGGTTTCGGCGAGCAGCAGCCAGGACAGCAGCACGGCCACCGCGGGCACGGCGTAGGTCACCATCGTCAGCCGACCCGCGTCCGTGCGACGCAGCGCGTATGCCCACGCGGTGAAGCCGACCGCGGTCGGGAACACTCCCAAGTAGACGCTGCCGAGCACCGCGCCGGCCGGTGCCACCTGCAGTTCGCTGACCAGCTGCGGTGCCCACGGCAGCAGGACCACGGTGCCGACGACGCAGCCGAGCCAGATCGCGGTCAGCCCGTCGACGTGGCGCAACGTGATCTTCTGGACCATGACTCCGGCGGCGTAGAGCACGGCGGCCAGCAAGCACAGCAGCACGCCGGCCCAGTCGTTGCTGCCGGTGGCTCCGGTCGCGATCAGCGCGGCCCCTCCCAGCGCGACCAGCGAGCCGATGACGAGCGAGCGCGAGAAGCCTTCGCCGAGGAACTTCCCCGCCGCGACGGCGACCATCAGCGGTGCCAGGTTCACCAGCAGCGCCGCGGTCCCGGCGTCGACGTGCCGCTCCCCCGCGTTGAGGACGACGGTGTATGCGGCCAGCCACAGCACGGCGTAGGCCGCGACCAGCAGGAACGCCTTGCGCGACAGCCGGACGCGAACCGCGCCCTTGGCCACGGCGAACACGGTCAGGGTGACGGCTGCGACGGCGAGCCGCAGCAACGCCAGCGGCGCCGGGGACAGCGCGTGCCCAACGCTGCGGATAGCGACGAACGACGAAGCCCACAGCACGACGGCGAGCCCGGCAGCTGCCGCGATCTTGCCGAGGTCGGTCTTGCCGGCGGGCGGGACGGTTTCCACGAGATCGGTCACCTGGCCATCGTCGCCTCGGTCGGATGTACAGCACAAGCGATGAGTTCTGTACCTCCGTAAAGGAGTGCTGTACATTCGCCGCATGCTGGACATTCCCCGGCTCCGCGTGCTGCGCGCAGTCGTCGCGTCAGGGTCGATCCGCGCGAGCGCCGCCGCGCTCGGCTACACGCCGTCCGCGGTGAGCCAGCAAATCACCACGCTGCAACGGGAGACCGGGCTGCAACTGTTCGAACGGTCCGGCCGCGGCATCGAGCCCACCGAGGCCGGGCGCACCCTCGCCGCCGAGGCCGAGACGCTGTTCGAGGCGTTCAGCCGGGTCGAGCAGGTGGTGAGCGAGTTGCGGGCCGGACGCGTCGGCCGCCTGTCGATCGGCTACTTCGGCTCGGCAGGCTCGACCTGGCTGGCGCCGACCGTCGCCGCGCTGCGCACCGAATTTCCCGGCCTGCGGCTGGACCTGATGCTGACCGAGTTCACCCCGGGCGACCCGGACATCGACATCTTCGTGGAGGAAACCGGGGCCGAACATCCCGGGTCGGTCGTCGTGCACCGGCTGGCCGAGGACCCGTACCTCGCGGTCGTCCGCCGGGACGACCCGCTCGCCGGGCTGCCGGAGGTGCCGCTGGCCGCGCTCGCCGAACGGCATTGGGTCGACAACGACCTGCGCGAAGGCCCGTGCCGGCAGGTGCTGCTCAACGCCTGCACGCAAGCTGGGTTCTCGCCGAGTTTCGTCGTCGAGACGCACGACTACCGCACCGCGATGTCTTTCGTGGCAACGGGAATCGGACTGACGGTGGTGCCGGAGCTCGGCATCGGCGAATTGCCGGACGGGCTCACCACCGTGGCGCTCGCCTCCCCCGCGCCGGTGCGGCATCTCAGCCTGGCGGTGAAGAAGCCGATCGCGGAGCACCCGGCTGCGCGGCGGGCGGTGGAGTTGCTGGAAAGCCTGGTGTGTTCGGGGAAGGCACTGGCCGGGTAGGGAGCTTGGGCGAGGCGCGGCCGGGAAAGCCGTGAGGGTGCCCCTCACGGACGGCCGACCCGCGAGCCCGGGATCGCCGAGGTTTCGCCCGCGCGGCCGGGAACGCGGGCCGGAAAAGCCGTGAAGGACTCCTTGAGGGAATCAGATTCCCTCAAGGAGTCCTTCACGGCACGCCGGGCGGGGCGAGAATCGCGCGGATCCCCCTTCTCTGGTAACGAATGCGGCACATTCCCGACGCGAATGCGCCGCCGCCACCCCGAATGGCCCAATCCGCACCGGGTTCGCGCCGGACGACGGGCGGAAGCCGGGTCACCGGAACGGGTTGATGGCCTTCCGCCAATTTCTCCGGCTCTTTCCGCGCCGACCTGGGCGAGTCGCCGGGAAACGTCTTCGTTACACCCCGATCGGGTAGGGATGACTCACGCGCAGTCCCGGTTTTCGCGGCCCGAACCCGCGTCCGTCACCCTGACGAGGAGCCTCGAACCCCCGGGTTGGCGGATTGGCCGGGGCACCCCCCTCGTGCGGGAATGGTGTCACCGTCCGACATCGAAGTCGCCCGGTTTTCCTCAGGAAAAGGGAAGGGCTCGTTTTCATGGACGTCCGGTACGAGGCTTTCTGCTTCGCCGATCCGCTGTTCTTCGACGAACCGCGGGAATCCCCGGGCGCGGCAGGCGACCTGGCCGCGGGACTGCCGCTGCCGGGGCCCGGGTGGACGGACGAGACGCACGGGATCTGGCGGTCGCTGCGCCCGGCCGGGCGGAAACTTCCCGCCCAGGGCTGGAAAATCCACGTCTCCGCCGGTCTGGACAACGCGGCCGGCGTACTGTCCCGGGTGCACCGGTACTGTGTGGAGCATCAGGTCGCGTACAAGCATCTGCGCTCCCGGGCGACCCTGCTCAGCCGCAATTCGAAATACGCGCCCCGCGAAGGAAGCGGCAAGCTGATCACGATTTACCCGCACTCCGAAGACGCGCTCGCGACGATACTGTCCGACCTTTCCGCCGAGCTGGAAGGCGAGCACGGTGCGTATATTCTGAGCGATCTGCGCTACCGCGAAGGTCCGCTTTACGTCCGATACGGCGGATTCGCCGAACAGTGGACCGAACACGCCGGAACGAGGGTGCTGGCAATCCGCCGTCCGGATGGCACGCTCGTGCCCGACCGGCGGGAACCGTCCTTTTCCGTGCCGGAATGGGCGCCGATTCCGTCCTGTTTGTCCGACAGCCTGGCCGCGCGCAAGAGCGGAGCCGAATTCCCGTACCGGGTGACCGGTTCCCTGCACTTTTCCAACGGCGGCGGCGTTTATCTGGCCGAACGAGGGGTCGACCGGAAGACCGTCGTGCTGAAGGAGGCCCGGCCGCACGCCGGGCTGGACCGCGACGGCGCCGACGCGGTCGCCCGGCTGAACCACGAGCGCGAGGTGCTCGAAAGGCTGGCGGACGTCCCGGGCGTCCCGCGCGTGTACGAGCAGTTCACCGTGTGGGAGCACCATTACCTGGCGATGGAGCACCTGCCCGGCAGCACGCTGAGCAGCTGGCTCGCCCGGCATTACCCGCTCACCAGCGGCACCCGGGCCGAAGACGGCCTCGAGTCCTTCCGCGATCGCGCGCTGGCGGTGCTCGCCCAGGTCGAACGGATCGTCGCGGACATCCACCGGCACGGGATCGTGTTCGGCGACCTGCACGGCAAGAACATCCTGGTGGACGAGCAGGACCGGGTGTCGCTGATCGACTTCGAACTGGCCGTCGACGCCGATTCCGGCGACCGGCCGGGGCTGGGCGCGCCCGGATTCCGCGCGCCCGCCGACCGGCACGGTTTCGAGATCGACGAGCACGCACTGGCCGCGCTGCGGCTGTGGCTCTTCCTTCCGCTGGTGATGCTGCTGGAACTCGCGCCGGGCAAGCTGCGCGGGCTCGCCGACTTCGCCCAGCAGCGGTTCGACCTGCCGGACGGGTACGCCGACCGCGTGGTCTCCGTGCTCGCCCCGCGCACCGACCGGCCCGCGACCCACACCGCGCTGGACGAGCCGCGGCCGGACTGGGCGCTGGTCCGCAAGCAGATCGCGGAAGCCATCCTCGCGAGTGCCACGCCAGACCGGACCGACCGGCTGTTCCCCGGCGACATCGAGCAGTTCCGCTCCGGCGGCGCGGGGTTCGGCGTCGGCGCCGCGGGTGTGCTGCACTCGCTGCACGTCGCCGGAGCAGGCCGTTTTCCGGAATACGAACAGTGGCTGCTGGCGGCCGCCCGGCGGCAACCGCCCTCGCGGCCCGGATTCTTCGACGGCAGCCACGGCATCGCGTACGTCCTCGAGGAATTCGGCTACACGGCAGAAGCCGACGAGCTGCTCGCCGCGTCGCAGTCGCTGGTCAGCCAGACCACCGACCACGGCCTGGAAAGCGGGCTCGCCGGAATCGGCCTCACCCGACTGCATTTCGCGACGACCCGCGGCGACAACGAATTCGGCCGCCAGGCGCTGGACATCGCCCTCAAGCTCGCGACCGCGTTCGAGACCGCCGACCCGCCCGGCCGCTTCGCCAGGGCCGGACTGCTCAGCGGCTGGTGCGGGCCCGCGCTGCTGTTCCTGCGCCTGTACGAGCACACTGGAGAACCGTCGTGGCTCACGCTTGCCGACCGCGTGCTGGCCCGCGACCTGGAGGAATGCACTGCCGCGTCCGACGGATCGCTGCAGGTCCGCGACGGCACCCTGCGCCTGCTCCCTTACGCCGCGATCGGCAGCGCCGGAATCCTGCTGGTCGCCGAACAGGTCGCCCGGAGCCTGCCGGACTCGGCCGCCGCCCAGAGCCTGCCCGGGCTGCGGGCCGCGTGCCGCGGGGAGTTCGTGATCCACCCGGGCCTGCTCTACGGCCGGTGCGGGCTCGCCGCCGCGCTGTCCTTCGCCGACGAGCCGGACCGCGAAGCCATCGACCTGCACCTGGCGCGGCTGTCGTGGCACGGCGTCCCGTACCACGGCGGGCTGGCCTTCCCCGGCAACCAGCTGCTTCGCCTGTCGACCGACGTCAGCACCGGCAGCGCGGGGGTCCTCCGCACGCTCGCCGCACTAATGGACGGCGCGGAACTGCTGCCCTTCCTGGGCTCCGCACCGTCCCCGCACACCTCCGGCCGATGAGCGCCGGCGGACCCCGAGAGAAGGGAACACCCATGGAACACGTCCTGGAGCTGCAGGCGTTGGAGGCCCCCGAAGCCCTCGAAGGCCAGGGACTGGACCACCACGGCCACAGCCACTACAGCGCATGGTGCGGCGAGAGCACGCTCAGCCTGCTTCTCTGCTACTGACCGCGCGGGCAGGGCGGGAACGGCGCAGGACAAGTGCGCCGTTCCCGCCCCGTTCATTCTGCACTGACTGTTCGTCGCGGTCGCGGCGAGGCAGCTGTCGGGGATCGACGGGCGCGGCCAGGCAACTGCCGAGGGTCGACGGGCGCGGCGAGGCAACTACCGGGAACCGACGGTCGCGACGAGGCAACTGCCCGGAATCGACGGGCGCGGCGAGGCAGCCGCCGGAAAACGACGAGCGCAGCCAGGCAACCGCCGAGGGTCGACGGGCGCGGCGAGGCTTCCGGTGCGTTCGGTTGTCGTCCAGCCCTCGCCTTCCGCCGACGCCACGCTCGCTGCCGGCGCCCGCCGATCTCAACTCGCCGACCACCACGCGAAGGGAGCGACATGGCCGGAGCCGCCGATCGCCTCCTGACCTCGGTCGCCCGCCTGGACCGTCCCCGGCTCGCCGCGCTGATCGTGGCGTCGCTGATCTCCGCCGGCGCCGGACTGCTGCTGCCCGGCGCCCTCGCCGCCGCCACCGACGCGGTGCTCAGCGGCCGAAGCAGCACCGGCGCGGTGGTGTGGCTGCTCGCCGTAGGTGCCGCGGAGATCGCCGCGGACGCCGTCATCGTGGTCCTTCCCGCCCGCCTGACCAGCAACGCAAGCGCCTGGCTGCGCCGCCGGATAACCGACCGCGTCCTCGCCTTAGGCACCGGCTCGCCGTTCGCCCCGGGCGACGCGGTCAGCCGGGTAAGCGGCGATTGCGCCGCCGCCGGAGGCATCGCCGCGGTCGTGGTGCAACTGGCCGCGACCGGGCTCATGTCCTCCGGTGCGATAGTCCTGCTCGCCCTTTTGGACTGGCGGCTCGCGCTGGTCTTCCTGGGCAGCCTGCCCTTCGCCTTGCTGCTGGCGCGATCGCACCTGCGCGGAACGGCGAAGGATGTTCTTGCCTACCAACGGGTTTCCGGCGAACTGTCCGCCCGGCTGCTCGACGCCGTCGCCGGCCTGCGGACGATCGCCGCGTCCGGCACCGCCGACGCCGAAGCCGCCCGGGTGCTGCGTCCGCTGCCGCGGCTGAACCTCGCCGGCCAAGGCATGTGGCGCACCCAGGCGCGGATGGTGTGGCGAGCCGGTCTCCTGCTCCCCACGGTGGAAATCGTCACCCTCGCCGCCGCCGGTTTCGGTGTCCTGGACGGACGCCTGAGCGCCGGAGACGTCCTCGCCGCCCTGGGCTACGTCGCGCTCGGCCTGGGCCTGGTCACGCAGATCCCGTTGCTCACCACCCTTTCCCGGATCCGCTCGGCCGCGCTCCGGATCACCGAAGTCCTCGACACCGAGCCCCCGCCGCGCGGCGCTCTCGGACTGCTGCCCGGAAACGGCACCCTGGAACTCCGCGGTGCCACCGTGCACGGCGCACTCGCCGACGTCGACCTCACCATCCCTGGTGGTTGTTTCGCCGCGATAGTAGGAAGTTCCGGCTCGGGAAAGTCCACTGTGGTCTCTCTGCTCGCCGGTCTTCGCCGCCCCGACGCCGGACAAGTGCTGCTAGACGGCCGCGACCTCGCCGTACTGCGTCCAGAGGAGCTCCGGGCCGTCGTCGGGTACGCCGCCGCCGAACCCGCGCTGCTCGGCGCCACTGTCGCCGATGCTGTCGCTTATGGCTCGTGGGCGAGCGTCCCGGCGGTCGATGCGGCTTGCCGGACTGCCCGCATTCACGACATCCTCGTGCGCTTGCCGCGCGGTTACGACACTCCGCTAGCCGAAACTCCGCTGTCCGGCGGGGAAAGCGCCCGGGTAGGCCTCGCGCGGGCGCTCGCGCGGAACCCGCGGGTGCTCCTGCTCGACGACGCCACCGCCAGCCTGGACACGATCACCGAACGCGCCGTGACAGCTGACCTGGGCCGCCGGACGAGGGTAGTCGTGACACACCGGGCCGCGATGGCCGCACGGGCAGATGTGGTGGTATGGCTGGCGGCTGGGCAAGTCCGGGCGGTTGGGCCGCACGCGCGGTTGTGGCAGATGCCGGGGTACCGCGCGGTGTTCACGGAGGAGACGTGAGCGGGATGCGGTGGCGGAAAGCTCTCGCCGGACCGCGCGCCGAGGCGGGTTCGTGCCGTCGCCTCGAGGCGCAGCCGACACAACATGCGCACGGCGCGACCGCGAACGGCGGACCGCAGCACACCGCTCCCCCAGGATCATCCGCGCCCGCAACACTGACCGCGTCCACGCTGCTGCACCGCACTTCAGAAACGAACCCCGCGCAGCCAAGCCACGTTCGCAACCACACCGCGCCGTCGCATCACGCACCCAAAACGAACCCCGCGCGACGGCGCACCGGTCTCACAGCGCAACCCACTCACGCACGCCACCGCACCACGTCGGCGCTGCCGCACCACACTCCACAACCAACCCCCGCGCCACCGCGCACCCACCTCGCCGCGCAACCAACCCACGCACGCAACCACACCACGCCCACGCCACACCACACCCCGCAACCAACCCCCGCACCACCGCGCACCCGCACCACCGCCCAGCCAACCCCCGTGCGCAACCGCACCGCCCGCACGGAGCGGCCATGAGCGTCGGCCGCCTCTACTGGAGCGCCCTCGCCGGGCAATGGCGCGGCGGGCTGGTTCTCCTGGCCTGCTCTGTCCTCGAAGGACTGCCCGCGTTCTTCTCCGGGCGGCTCGTCGAACTGGCCGTCAACAGCGGGTTCGCGGCAGGCAAACCCGGGGTCGGCCTCGGGTGGCTCGGCGTGTTCGGGCTGGCCGCGCTCGGGGGCGCGTTCGGGTCGCGGCTGGTGTGGCGGCAGCTGGGCAAGGTCGTCGAGCCGTTGCGGGACGCGCTGGTGACTGCCGTCGTGCGCGGGGTGCTGCACGATCCCGCGCCGCCGCGGAGCGGGCCGGACGCGCGCGGCGTCGCGCGGATCACCCAGCATGTCGAGGTTGTGCGCGACGCTACCGGCGGGCTTCTCGTCCAGGCCCGCGGCATGCTCGTCACCACGGCGGCGGCGGTGGCCGGGCTGGTGACCGTCGCGGGGTCGCTGGCGTTGCCGGTCGTGGTGCCGGTGGTGCTCGCGCTGGCCGGGTTCGCCGCGCTGCTGCCCTCGCTCGCCCGGCGGCAACGCGCGCTCACTCTGGCGGACGAAGGCACGGCAGCCGCCACGGGCTCGATCTTTGCCGGGATGCGCGACGTCGTCGCTTGCGGAGCCGAACCGGTCGCCGCGCTGACGGCCGACGACGCGGTGGACCGGCAAGCCGCGGCTGCGGTGCGGGTCGCCAGGTCAGCAGCGCTCCGGTCGGTGATCGTGGCGCTCGGCGGGTTCGTCCCGCTGGTGCTAGCGCTCGCCCTCGCACCGGCGATGGTCGCCCGCGGCGAGCTGACCGCGGGGGCCGCGCTCGGGGCGCTCGTCTACCTCGCCACGACCTTGCAACCCGCGCTGCGCGGACTCGCCGCCACCGCGTCGACGGTCGTCCTCCGGTTGCTCGTCGCACTGCGCCGGCTCGCCGAAACCACCGCCCCGCCCGAAAGCCGCCCGGCGACCGAAAGCCCCGCCGGGCTCGGGCTCGCCGTGCGCGACCTGACGTTCCGCTGGGGCGCGGCGCCGGAACCGGTCGTCCGCGGCCTGAACCTCGACCTGCGCCCCGGCGAACACCTGGCGGTCGTCGGCCCGAGCGGCATCGGGAAATCGACCCTCGCCGCGCTGCTCACCGGACTGCTGACCCCGCAGCACGGCGAAGTCCGGCTGGGCGGCGTGCGCGCCAGCGAACTGGCCGACCGCCCTCGGCATCTCGTGCTGGTCCCGCAGCAGGCCTACCTTTTCGCCGGAACCCTGCGCGAAAACCTGTCCCTGTTCCACCCCGAAGCCTCCGACCGCCGCCTGATCGCAGCCGCGGAAGCCGTCGGCGCCGCCCCGCTGCTGGCCCGCCTAGGCGGCCTGGACGCCGAACTCGGCCCCGGCGCGGAGGGCATTTCCGCTGGGGAGGCCCAACTCCTCGGACTGGCGAGGGCCTATGCCGCGCCCGCCGGAGTCGTCGTGCTGGACGAGGCAACGTCCACTTTGGACCCGGCAGCGGAGGTCCACGCGGAACGCGCCTTCGCCGCCCGGGGAGGCACCCTGATCGTGATCGCGCACCGGCTGTCGTCGGCAGTCCGGGCGCACCGAGTGCTGCTGATGGACGGACAGGAAACGGTGCTGGGCCGACACGACGAACTGCTGGCCGCATCGCCGCGGTATGCCGAGATGATGCGAGCTTGGCTGCCGGAACGATCGCGCCTTGAAGCCAGCTGACCGGCAGGACCGCGTCGTGCGCAGCCGCCGCCGGGCGGGAACGGCTGGAGCAGATTCCCCCGCGATCGGAGCACTCCCGTCACGTCGCCTGCCTGCCCGGATCCGCGCTGATCTGCCGTCCGCCCGGATCCGGGGCAGCCTTCCGGCGGTGCGGCTCAGACCTTGCGCGGCACCGAGGCGATGAGGATCCTGCTGGTGCCGTGGCCGAGGTAGATGTCCACCTTGCTGAACCCGCCGGACGGCCCGGGTTCGGTCCAGCCGAACTTCCGGTAGTCGTTCAGCGCGGACCGCGTCTGGACGTCCAGCAGCGTGCCCGCCTGACGGAACTCGAAGGTCACCGTGGTGCTCGCGGACCCGGCGTCGTCGCGGACGTAGCCGCTGACGCCGACTGAGCGGTTGTACCAGGTCAGCGTTCCCCCGGCGGCCCCGCCGCTGATGTGGTCGCCGAAGTCGGACGTCGGGTAGTCGGCCGCGCTCGCGGCTCCCGCTCCCCCGAGCACGGCGACCGCGGACACGGCGAGGCTGACGGCGATGCGTTTCATGATGGTCCCCCAGAGATGGTCGATGCTGGGCGGAATCGTACTGGGCCGCAGCCTGCGAGGCGGGATTATGCGTGAATTCGCGGGCCTTGCCGGGAAGGCGTCGCGGGCGCTCGTTGACAACCGGAGACAGTCTCCATATCTTGGCAAAGTGGAGATTGTCTCCAGTTTCAGGGTTCCCGTGAGGTGCGGCTGTGAAGATCTTGATGTTCGGACGCGGCGTGATCGCGACGATGTACGGCTGGGTCTTGGAACAGGCGGGGCACGAAGTCGAGTTCTATGTCCGTCCGGGTCGCGCGGCGGAGTACGGGGAGTCGATCAGCCTCGATGTTCGGGACTTGCGGGCGCGGAGGCGGCGGGGTGTCCGGACATGGCCGGTGCGGTATCGCGAGGAACTGGAGCCGGGTCATGAGTTCGATCTGATTGTGGTGAGCGTCCAGCACTATCGGCTCGCGGAGGCGGCGGCCTTTCTGGCGCCGCGGGTCGGGAAGGCGACGGTGCTGGTTTTCGGGAACGTCTGGTCCGAGCCGCTGGCCGCGATCGGCGATCTTCCGATCGAGCAGGTCGTGTGGGGGTTTCCGCAGGGCGGCGGCGGTTTCGGCGAGGACGGGGTGCTGCGCGGGATGCTGTTGCCGCTCGCCGTGTTCGGGACGCTCGGCGAGCCTCCGACCGAACGCGAACGGGTGGTGCGGGAGGTGTTTCGCGACGCTGGGTTCCGGATCCGCGAGCGACCTGACTTTCGCGGCTGGCTCTGGGTGCACTTCGTCTCGGACGCGGGTCTGCACTCGCAGGGCGTGCGAGTCGGCTCGTTGAGTTCGCTGGCCGGGTCACGGGACGATCTGCGCGAGGCGTTGCTGGCCGGACGCGAGCTTGTGCCGCTTCTCGAAGCCCGGGGCATCGACGTGCGGCGGCATCGGGGCGCGTTGCTGCTGTTCCGGGCACCGACCTGGCTGACGGTCCCCGTGCTCGGGTGGATGCTGGCCCACTTTCCCCCGGCGCGGCTGAATTTCGAGGCGCACTCCGATCCCGACGCCCGCGAGCCGCGCGAGATCTGCCGCGACGTCCTGGCCGACGCCCGGCGGCTCGGGGTCACGGTGCCGCGGCTGGAGGCGGCGGAGCCGTACTTCGGTCTGGAAAGGACAGAGTGAGCCCCGGCTTTCTCGAAGCGTTGCCAGAACAGTCCCGGCGGGATCGGACTCTGGACGCCAGCGGGTGCCCGCGGCTGGTCGCTTCGCCGGGTGTCGACGGTTCGCGCGGGCCCTGGGGTTCGCTGCCTCGGAGCCCCACCACTCGCGCGAGCCTCTCGCCGCACGCTCGCGCTGACCCGGCTGTTGCCGGGCCGCGCAGCGAGCGCACTGCCGAATGCGCACGACGCCTGGAGTTCGGCCGCCGAAATCGCGGGGCGGCCGCCCATTCCGGACGCCGGAGCACCTCGCACAGCCGGACGAACAACGCGTCGATGGCACAGCCGACGATCAACTAGCCATCCGAGGCCGCGAACGCGCGGCACGACGGAATCCGACGAACACGTTGCCAGGCAAAGAGTTTTCAGCCATTCCGGCGTGCGCCAGCGCGAGCCGCCGCCACGATCCGGCGACCTCTCCCCGCCGGTTTTCCCGGGCGGCGGTCGCCCGTCCGGGAAAACAGCGGGCTCAGACCACTCCGGCCGCGATCAGCTGCTCCCAGATCACCCCCTGGTCAACGACCTCGACGCCCAGTTTCTCGGCCTTCGTCAGCTTGCTCGCGCCGACGTCGGCTCCGGTGATCAGCAGGTCGGTGCTCGCCGACACTGACGACGCGGTGGTCGCGCCTGCCGTCTCGCACAGGCGCTGGAAGGTGGGGCGGGGCACTTTCTCCCCGGATCGCGGGTCGCTGATCGCGCCGGTGACCACCACGGTCTTGCCTTCCAGCGGCGCGCCCGCAACGACGGCGGGCGGGAGGTCTTCTTCCAGGACGTCCAGGGAGACTCCGCGTTCTCGCAGGCGTTCCAGCTCGGGGCGCAGCCGGGTGAGGTGTTCCACCAGGGAGGCGGCGACCTTCGGTCCGATGTCCTCGACCTCGACGAGACCGTCGACGCCCGCCTCGATCACCGCTTCCAGGGAGGCGAATCCGGCGCGGCACAGCCGGGCGGCGGTGCCTTCCGACGCCATCGGGATCGCGAGCCCGATCAGCGCCCGGCGCAGCCCGACCCGGCGGCTGGCGTCGATCGACTCGATCATCCGCGTCGCCGAGACCTCGCCGATGCGGTCGAATTCCAGGAGACGTTCCTTGGTGAGCCGGTAGAAGTCCGACGGGTGTTCCAGGATCCCGGCCTCGGCCAGCCGTTCGATCCACACGCCGCCGATCGCGTCGATGTCGGCGGCCGCGCGGGACGCCCAGTGGATCAGCCGCCGCACGGTCTGCGCGGGGCAGGAAACGTTGGTGCAGAACAGTTCCCGGCTGTTGCCCTGCTCGGTGAGCGGCTGTTCGCACGACGGGCACGTCGACGGGGGCACGATCTCCCGCTCGGCTCCGGTGCGTTTCGACTCGTCGAGCACGCCGCCGACGAACGGGATCACGTCGCCCGCCCGGCGCACCAGGACGGTGTCGCCGATCTTGATGCCGCGGGCGCGGATGACCTCCTGGTTGGCCAGCGTCGCGCGGGTGACCGTGGTCCCGCCCACGAAGACCGGCTCCAGCCACGCGACCGGGGCGATCTTGCCGGTTTTGCCGACGTCCCAGACCACATCGGACAGCACTGTGGTCTTCTCCTCGGCTGCGAACTTGTACGCCAGCGCCCCGCGCGGCGAGCTCGACCGGGTGCCCGCGGCGGCGTACGCGGCCCGGTCGGCGAGCCGCAGGACGGCGCCGTCGATGTCGTAGTCCAGGTCGTTGCGCTGCTGCTCGATCGTGGTGATCACGGCCTGTGCGGAGGCCGCGTCGGCGCAGCGGCGCATGTCCGCCGCGGTGAACCCGAGCGCCAGCAGGCCGCTGCCCAGGTCGGTTTCCGAGCTGCCGGGTTCGGTGTCCAGGTCGAAGGCGAAGAAGCGCAGCCGGCGCTCGGCGACCGCGGCCGGGTCCTTCGCGCGCAGCGTGCCCGCCGCGGCGTTGCGCGGGTTGATCAGCGGTTTGTCCGGGTGCGCGGTGTTGTAGGCGGCGAACGTCGAGCGCAGCATCACCGCCTCGCCGCGCACCTCGACCCGGCCCGGGGCGCTGACCTGGTGCGGAACGCCGTCGGTCAGCGCGCGCACCAGCATGGTGACGTCGTCGCCGGTGGTCCCGTCGCCGCGGGTGACCGCTCGGGCCAGCCGGCCGTCCTCGTACACCAGGGCCAGCGACAGGCCGTCCAGTTTGGGCATCACGACCACCGGCTGGCCGGGGAACCGGTCGAAGAACGCCTCGACCTGCTCCGGCTTCGTCGCCTTCTCCAGCGACAGCATCGGCCGCGAATGCCGGATCGGCGCGTGCAGCACCGCGGGCCCGCCCACCTGGTCCAGCGGATTCGGGTCCGGGGCCAGCTCGGGGCTCGCCTCGATCAACCCGCGCAGCTCGTCCTCGATCGCGTCGTACTCCGCGTCCGCCACCACCGGCGAACCCCGGTAGTACGCGTCGCGCAGCACTACGACCTGATCGGCCAGCTCCTGAATACGTTCCCGAACGTCCACGAACCGGAACGCTACCCGGCCCCACCGACAAAACCGGACAGCGACGCAACCCGAGCAACCACGGCACGAATCTCCGGCGGCCGGACGAAGGCCGGAACTCCTTGTGCGGCAAGGGTCTGATGCCGCGGCAAGCGCTCCCCCGGCCGGCTCGGCTGACGCCGCCCGCAAAGACAAGACTGTTCTTTCCCCCGATCGCCGCGCACCCCCGATGCCATCGATCACCCGACAGCGGGGAGTTCTGGGGTGCCGGAGGAAAACCGCGTCGAGCGGGAGCTTGTCCTCGAACAGGAGTACGTGACCAGCCTCTGCGGCCGGCTCGACGCGGTGCGCGAGGGGGTTCTGCAGCGCAGATCCGGAGGCCCCGGCGGATCACGCCCCGGGGGCGGGTGGTCCCCGCGCTGGACGACAAACTGCTCGATCCCGGCGCGGCGGACGCCGGGGCCTGTCAGGGAGGCAGCGGTGATGGCGGCGCTCACGGCGGACCGGACCGGGCGGATCGGCGACATCGTCACGACGTTGCAGGCCGAGCAGGACCGGATCGTCCGCGACGGGTACGCGGGCGTGGTGGTGGTCGCCGGGGCGGCTGGTGTCGTTGCGGGGAAGCGGCACGACGACGGTGCTGGAGTTCGATTCGGTGCTGATCGTCGATCCGGCCCGGATCCTCGAAGCTCCGCGCGGGCGGCTGGGGATCGTCCATCTTGGACCGGTGCCGGACGAGCTCGCCCGGCTCAAGGAACGGTGAACGGTCAGGATTCGAGTTCCTGCAGCGCGCGGGCCAATCGTTTGATCATGGACCGTCCCGCGTCGACCTGGAGCCGGGCGAATTCGTAGCCGAGGACGCCTTCGCCCGCGACGCCGATCCGGCCCCGGAGCGCCTGTGCCACGCCGGAGTTCAGTTCGGGTTCCGAGACCCAGGCGAGCTGGTCGAGCGTCCACGACCGCAGCGGCTTGCCCGGGGCGGCCCGGACGATGCCGCCGACGGTGAACAGCGCGACGCCGTGCGAGGTGAGCGAGAAGACGAACCGGCCCGGGGTCGAGATCGGCACCTGAGGGGCTTCGGTCTGCCCGCGACGCGCGGCGAGCGCCATCCCGGCCGCGCCGGCGAGGCCCGCGATGCCCGCCGCGCCGGCGACCATCGTCTTGCGCACGCCGCCGGTGCGGAACGCGACCAGTGCGTCCAGCACGCGCTCCCCCGGCGCGAGTTCTCCGGCGAGCCGGCTCTCGACCTTTTCCCGCAACGTCACGATCCGCAGCCTTTCCCGATTCGCCAGCACGGTCCACGACCGGGCAGTTCTCGGAGGCTATGCGTGCCGGAAGCCAGCGGGTGACGGGATTTTCTCCGACAGACCCCCGGAAGAAACTCAGCTCTGCCGTGCGGCCTGGGCGCGTTCGCGGGCTTCGAGGATTTCGGGGACGTGGCTTTCGGCCCATTCGCGGACCGCGCGCAGCGGCACCAGCAGGGACTGGCCGAGGTCGGTGAGCCCGTACTCCACGCGCGGCGGCTGTTCCGCGTACTCGACGCGGACGAGCAGGCCGTCCTCCTCCATCGCGCGCAGCGTTTCGGTGAGCACCTTCGGGGTGACGCCCTGGATCCGGTCGACCAGCGCGGTGAAGCGCATCGGCCCGTCCTCCAGCGCGTTGACCACGAAGACCGTCCACCGCGCCCCGATCCGGTGCAGCACCACCCGGGACGGGCAGCGGGCGGACATGACGTTGTAACGCACGGCTATTCCTCCGGTTCCGGTTACGTTGAAGTACCTGGTCACTTTTCCATAGCCTACTTCGGCCACGGCGAACCGACGGAACGGAGAAGGACCATGAACAACCGGCTGGCCGGACAGACAGTGCTGGTGCTGGGCGGACGGCACCTGGGCACGGCGATCGCCGACGCCGCGAGCGCCGAGGGCGCGAAGGTGCACGTCGCGTCCCATCGGCCCGGCGGACTGCACATCGACCTGCGCGACGAGGCGACCATCGCGGCCGCGGCGGACGAACTCGGGCCAGTCGATCACGTCGTCAACACCGCGGCGGCGCCCCACGCGGTGCCGGTCCGCGAACTCGACCGGGACAAGACCGTCGACGCCTTCGCGGCCAAGGTCATCGGCCCCTTGCTGCTCGCGAAACACTTCACGATCCGACGGTCGCTGCTCCTGTTCTCCGGGCAGGTCGGCTGGCGTCCGGCGCGCGGAAGCGTCGTGACCGGCGTGACCAACGGGGCGGCCGCCTTCGCCGCGCGACACCTTGCCGCCGAACTCGCGCCGGTCCGGGTCAACGCATTGTCGCCGGGGATCATCGACTCCGGCGTCTGGGACGGAAAACCGGACGTCCTCGCCAACGCCGCGAAACGAACCCTCGTCGGGCGCACCGGCACCGTCGCCGACGTGACCGACACGGTGCTGTGGATGCTGCAGGCCGAATTCCTCACCGGCGAAACCATCCACCTCGAAGGCGGACGGCCCTGAAACCGGTGCCGGCAGGAGGAAACCCTGCCGGCACGGCACCTCACCGACGCTGCGCGAACGGAGCCAACGGGTTCCACAGGCCGTCGCACCGGTGCTGGCGCGGGATCTCAGTGGTGAGCTGGCTGTCCCCCGCCGCGTTGAGGGACATGACGACCGGGTTGCGTTCGGTGAAGGGATCCCACTGCGGAGTGCCGTCCACGGTGGGGTTTCCGGTGCGCGCGAAGCCGGTCCACTGCGCCACCAGCTGGTCGGAGAGCACCTTCTGGTTGGGGTTGAGCTGAACTCCCGGCGGCGGCGTCAGCAGCATCCCCTCGGAGACGTGGTACGCGCCGTTCGGTTTGGTGGGATCGAGGAAGAACGCGGGCGGGACGTCGGTGTCGTCCATTTCGTAGGCATACACCGGAATATGCCGGGACAGCCGCTCGTCGTTCAGCAGCGCGGGGCAGACCGAATTGGAGTCGGCCACGATGGTCCGGAAGGCGAGGAACGGCGCCGGGTTGGGGAATCGCTTCAGCGGATAGCTTTCGCTGACCTCCTTCGCGTGCTCGCCGTACTGCTGCGCCACCATTTTCCGGTAGTCCTCCGGAGTGGAAGCGGACGGCAGCTGGACCTCGTCGCGGGCCACTCCGTGCATCAGCGCGACCTTGTTGACCCGGCCCTTGGCGAACGCCTCGCCCGGCGACATCGGCAGCGTGGTCCCGTTCACGATCGGCGCGATCGGGCCGCTGTCCGGTTTCATCCCGTTGCCCGCCTGCTTCAGCAAGGTCGCCACGGGCACCTTGCGCAAGCACTCCCCGGCATTCGACTCGCACCCCAGCGCTTTGGCGAACCGCGCGCCCGCCTGCTGGGCCTCCTCCTCGTCGGGAAGATCGGCCTTGCAGTCCTGCGCCTGCCACTGGATGTCCTTGCCCAGCAACGAGTTGTACTCGCCGTTCTGGGCGATGCCGCGCTGGAACAACCCCGCCGCAGTGGGCGAAACGGTGTGGTCGCAGACGCTCGAACCGCCCGCGGACGCCCCGTAGATCGTGACGTTGTGCGGGTCTCCGCCGAACTTCGCGATGTTGCGCTGCACCCAGCGCAGCGCGGCCTGCTGGTCCTGCAACCCGTAATCGCCCGCGTGCTCGCCGTACGCCGCGTGCGCGAGGAACCCGAAAATCCCGAGCCGGTAGTTGACCTCGACGCTGATCACGCGGCCCTCGGTCACGAGCCGGCTCGCGTCCTGTGCCTGCAGGATCAGGAATCCGCCGCCGTGGAATTGCACCATGACCGGGAGCTTCTCGTGCCCGGGGTTGGCGGGCACGCGGACGTTCAGGTTCAGGCAGTCCTCGGTCTCCGATCCGGGGCCAAGCCCGGCCAGCTGCGGGCACGCGTTGCCGGGCGCGGTCGCGGGGAACGGCTCGGTCCATTTCGCCGGACGCTGCGGCGGGGCCCAGCGCAGATCGCCGACCGGCGGCGCGCCGAACCGGATCCCTTCCCACGACCGGACATCCGGTCCGGCGATCCCGCACACCGGACCGTCGTCGGTGGTCACCGTCGTGTCCGGCGAGCACGCCGGCGGGGGTGCCGCCGCGGCCCGCTCGCCGGCCATCGACGCCGAACCGGCCAGCGACGCCGCCGCCAGCGCGACGGCCGCCAGCGCGACGCCTGCCTTCCCGTCAAGTCTCATCCGTCCTCCTTCGCTCCCGCCTCGCCGGGAGAGCCGGACGGAGGGCGCGGGACACGACGAGCGGCATCCACGCACCGACCAGGCGGCCTGCCGGCATGGGCTCGACATCACCGGCGGCCTTTTCCCGGCCGCCGCCGCGAGAACGGCACGAACCGCTCGTTCCCGCCTGACTCCAGCATGGGCTCGCCGGGAAAAGGCACAACCTCCGTTCGGTCGCGCCGGAACTGTCAAATTCCCGGGCAGAATGGTCTTTGTCAGGGATCGGATTCGCGCCGCCGGACCGGCCGCGACGGGTCGATCGGCGAATGCGGTTCATTCTTCGCCGCAGCAGAACGGAATCCGCGGGAAACGCGGACGGAACACCGCCTTCTCCGGGGAGCGGCAGGGGCAGCAGGATTGCCCGCCTGACAAGCACGCAGCGGGTGTTCGCAGTCGCGGTTCCCTTCAGCGCCGCGCCGAACTGCCCGTCGGACAGCCCGGCCTGCCGGGAGAGGCCGGGCAGCGCGGCCGGGCTCGCTCGGCACAGCAGGCCGAACCGCCGCTGCTCGTCGACCCGGTCGCGCCGGGCCTTCCCGCCCAGCGCACCGCCGCCAGCGAGGCCTCCGACTCGTCGACCCCGACGAGCACCGCGCGGTCAGGCTGTTTCCCGGACACCTCCGCCGGCCTTTCCCGCCGCCGGGCCTGCCGTGGCCTGCCCGCGAGTGCTCCGGCAAGGCCCGAAATCCTTTCCCTGGGGGCGAAAGCGCCTCCCACGGGGATGGCCGGCGTCCGTGCTGGCCGCGTGCTCGAGCAGCCGGTACCGACCGCCCGCCAGCGGACCGCTCGCCCGGGCCCCGGCGACGATCAGCTGCGCCCCGGCGGAAATCCCGGACAGCGCTCGCGCCGCCGAGCGCACCCGGACGACCTGCATGCGGACCGGCACGACCGGATGTTTGCGAGACCGCGCGGCCACCTGTTTTCCCGCAGCCCGCTTTCCCGGCCAGCGCGCCCGTCGTGCCACGCGTGGACCGCTTCGGTTCCGGCTCCGCGCGAAACCGCGGCGGCGAGAGCGAAAGCGAGTGCGCGCCCGGCGCGAGCAGCCCGGCTTCGCCGGACCGCGCGGCCAGCAATTCGGCCGCGGTCCGGAACCCTCCGCGTGGCTCAGCGGGATTGCCCGGCTGTTCCGCTTCCTGCGGCAGCGGGCAAGGCAGAACGGTCCCGGCTCAGCGGCACCGGAGCGAAATTGCGCCGTTCCCCGGGAAACGTTCCGCCTTCCGGACGCGTCCGGCGCCCGGGCTATTCCACCGGACGGCTGGATTTCGCGCTCCGCCAATCAGCCGCCACCGTTTCGCGGAGGATGCGCTGCGCGGTCATCCGGGTCGCCTGCAGCGACGAATGCGCTTCCCGCGAATTGAACACCCGACGCGGCGCCGCGACGCTCAGCGCGGCCACCGCCGTCCCGGTCACGTTGAACACCGGGACCGCCGCGGCGAGCAGCGCGCCGGGAACGCGCGGGTTGAACGACACCTCTCGCTGCCTGATCTCGCGCAGTTCCGCGCTCAGCCACGCCGGGAGACCGCCGCCGTTCTCGTCCTCGCCGCGGTAGCCGGCGAAGACCGCGAACCGCCCGGCGAGACCCGGGTCGAACGCCATCAGCACGCGTCCCGCCGCGCTTCCGGCGAGCTGCGAATCGTTTTCGATGCGCTCGGCCAGCGAGCAATATCCGCTGCTGTAGATCAAATGCACGAAGTCGACGACATTTCCGCTGGCCACGCCGAGTCCGACCAGATAGCCGGTGCGCCAGTGGATGTCGATCAGGGACGGGAGGATGCCTCTGCGCAGCCGTTGCAGTTCCTGCGTCGAACCGGGCCTGGCGAGGCGGCACACCGCTTCCCCGTGCCGGTAATGGTATCCCGCCCGCACGACCATTCCGTATCCCTGCATCTCGGCGAGAAGCCGGTGCACCGTGCTTTTCGGCAGCCGCGTCGACCGCGAAATCTCGCTCAGCGTTTCGATCCCTCCCGAATCCCGGATAGCGCCCAGGATCGAAAGCGCCCGGGGAATCGGCCTGCGCGGCGCCACGCTCGTGCAAGCCCACCGCCCGTTGCCGTCGCTCATAGTCACGACCGAAACCTCCACCGCATCCGCGAAATCCCTCTCGTGCACCCGCGCGGAGTCTCCTCCCCGCGCACCGGCGAGGCCGCGCGACCGCCGCCCCGCGCGGGCCTCGCGCCTCCGCCGTTCCCGGGCGGCGCCGCGCCTCGCCGCCGCCCGATTCGTTCGCTACCCGCGTCTTTCCCGAGACAGTCCTGCTCTCGCGCCTTCATGCTTGCCCAGTGCCGCGTCCGGCACAACCGGTCGCACCCGTTCACTGAAAGAGATCGCCCCAGTGGCGCAGCGGGACGGCCCGCCCGCCTCGTCGTGCGACAGGTCCGTCCCCGGAACCGGTCGCAGCCGGTCACGCTGCGTCGCCGTCCCGGGTTCCCGCGCCCTCGTGGTCGCCCGCCGTGACAATCGCTTCCCACCGCTTTTCGTCCGTCGGACAATCAGGGCGAAAGATCGCGCGGAAACCCCGGCGAACAATCGCCCAGAGCCGAGAATGTTCACGGCAGTCCCGCGTTTACGCCGGAGCGCGTCGGCGGACTCCGGGCAGCGCCGCCGTCGCCCGCGACCCTGGCGCCCCCGCGGTCGGCGGGCGGCACCAGTTCCGAAGCGACGATCGACCGGACCGGCCACGACGGCGAGGGTGGCGCCGTCCGTGCCGGCCGCGGGAGAACCGGCCGATCCCGTTTCCGGCGACCGCCGCTCCTCCGCCGGACGACAATACCAGCACTCAGTAGCCAGCGAGCGACCAAACGTGGACGGAGAGCAATGTTCCAGACCACGGAACAGGGCCTTGACGCGCCCGGGGATTTCCGTTCCGGACCGAGAAGTGCGCGAGGGGAACCGTGACGGAATCAGAGTCCGTCAGGGTTCCCCTCACGCAGCACAGCAGCGAGCCGCCGAAGCTCCGCGGCGAATCCGGCCGCTTCGGCGAGGCAGCGCACGCAGGCGAGTTTTCCGCCAGCCGCACCAGGAGCGGACAGCAGGCGTCCGGTGAACCGGCCGCCGGCTGCCTCCGCGACGGCACCGTGCCCCGGGCAAGCCTAGGTCGATCGCCGCCTCCTGGACCGGGAAATCGTGGTTGCCCGACAACAGATGGATGCGGCAGCCGATCGCCCGCAACAGCGAAAGCACCTCCGGGACAACGGAAAACAGCGTGCCCCGGCTCGCCCGCCAGGTCTGCTCCGCCGCGAACCCGGCCGGTGCGACCGACTCGCCTTTCATCGCGAGCGCGTACGACCGGCAGATCTCGTCCAGCAGCCCCGGCGGCGCATTCTCCGCAGCCGCGCACTGCGCGATGGCTTCGAGGCAGGACAAGCCCGCTTGCCGGTCGCAGGTGCCGTCGTCGAGGAGGACCCGCAGATAATGCCGCGAAGTGTGCCCAGGCAGCAGAGTCCCGGCCAAGACCAGAATGACGTATTTCGCCGCGGGGTTCCTTCCGCACCGATTCTTCGCAGCCGCGAAAAACCCTTCCGCGCGCGTTTTCGCCGATTGTCCGGGCTGACGCTGCAGCGGCGCACATCCGAGCAGCGCCGCTTGTTCCACGGCCCGGACCCCCAGGTCCGTGACGAGTAGAATGCCGGCACGGCTGGCCAGGTCGAGTTTGTTCTGCACCCGGGCCACCTGCGCGTCCCGCGCCGCGGGCTGAAGAACAACTCAGCCGCGATTTCGTTCGTCGTCAGCCCGCGCACCACAATTTCCGCAGCGAAAGGGAACCAGCGTGCACGGTGATTTCTTCCGCATCGGCAGGCATTCCCTGCTGGCGAAGCAACGCATGCCCGTCTCGATTCCCTCTCCATGACTGCACCTCCCCCGGGGAGCGACGGAATTCAGGCCGGCTCGACGACCACGACCAGTTCGGCGACTGTGCCGGCGGCAAACACCTCCAGCACCGAGACGGGGACCCCCGAGCTTCTTCCGGATCGGCGCGAGCACCCAGGTGGCCGCGGTCTCCGGTTGGCGGCCACAACTCCCGCGATCGCGACGCGGCCGTCGAAATGTGCGAACCGCTCGCACACAGCACGGACGAGGGGGTGCGGCGCGAGACTTCTCTTCGAGGAAATCGAGAGCATCAGCCGGTCCTCATCGCCATGGATCCCTGAGGGCGCTCAGCCCAGCACGCCGAACATCCGCGTCGGACACGCCGCCACCTGCTCCGCCACCGCCTGATGCAGCTCAGCCGCCAGCAGCGCCACCGTCGGCACCTCGAACACGGTGCGCACCGGCAACCGCTTCCCCGGGAACGCGACCGCCCGGGTCGCCGGCAGCGAATGCCCGCCCGGCTTCCCGCGGTTCCGGCGACGCCGCACGGTCCACCTAGCCGTGGGGCGTCATCGGCAGCTCGCCGAGCCAGGGCCACGACGAGGGCGCCAAGTGCGCGGGCCGCCGGGAGCGCAGAACTCCCGTAGCTCGGCCGCCGAGCCGCCAAATGCGCCGCCGGCACCCGGTCGCCGCCTCGCTCTCGACCAGGACCCCGCAGGGTCAGCTTTTCAGCGGCCGCCGGACCCCGAGCCACGCGCTCCAGCCGAACAATCCGGCCAGCAGCGCCGCCGACGCCGCCAGCAGCGCCAGGTCGACCGGCAACGCGTCCGGGTCCAGCACGTCCGCCCGATGCGGCGCGACGATGCCCGCCCGGTCCTCGACGACGTCGACCTTCTCGCCGGTCTTCATCCGCGCCTTCACCGACAGGTCATCGACCAGCAGCGTGCCGTCCGGCCGGTCGACCCGCGCGGTGCAGGCGGTGCCGCCCTTGACGCGATGGCATTCGGAGGACACCGCGATCGCGCGGTACCGATCGCCGTGCACCGCGACGTAACCGACCGCCGTCACCCCTACGGACACTAGGTAGAACCCGGTCAGCAGGAAACCGCCGACGAGGAACCAGCCGCGTCCGGAAAACATGAACACCGCCGACGTCGCGAGCGCGGCGAGCAGGACCCCGAAAAGCAAGCCCGCCGCGGCCGCCACCGAACTCGAGCTGACGAACCCCACTGCCGCGCCCGCGCCGAGCACCACCACCGCGAGCCAGCACCACCCGGCACGCAGAGCGACGACCCGACCGCTCGCCGCAGCTTTTCCCGGGCCGGAATCCCTTGCCGCAGCAGGCTTTCTCGTGGACACGCGGGAATGATGACACGGCGGACCCGCCGCCGTACGCCGATCGCGGATTACCGGCGCGCGTGCTGCCCCTCGGCCGGAGCCCGGAAGAACGACCGCACCGGCAGGAGCAAGCCCGCCAGCGACAGCACCACGAAGACCACCTGGTGCACGTGGTCTGTCCCAGGCGGCAGCCGGAACACCAGATGCGCCAGCCAGAACACCGGGTAGAACCACAAGGCGAACCAAGCCCACCGTTCTCCGGCACGGAACGGGAACACCGCGATCAGCCCGCCGAACAACCCGAGCCCGGCGGTGGCGAGCGCGTCGGTGCGGTAGAGCAGCGCGTCCCCGGCGGGCGGCGCGATGGCGACCACGATCCCGAACGCGAGGATTCCCGCGCTGACCACGGCGAGGGCGATCCAGCTGATCCGCATCGGGGAGCCACCGTTCATCCGGCGAATTTACTCCGCTTCCGCCGGTTTCGGCCCGCTCAGACCGAAACGGCCCGGCCGGCAAGGCGGGGTTCGCGGTCCGTGCCACGTCCTCCTCCGGCAGCGCACAAGCCAGCCGACGCACCGCCTTCTTCACCACCGCTACCGACATTCCGTGCTCATGCCGTTGATTCCGGTACAGATCGGGCGCCAGCGGAGCCAGCAGCACGTCCGGCGGCGCCTCGTCCTTCGACCTGGCCTCGCGCACCTGCGCCGCCACGAAAACCCGCCAGAACCCGGACACCCCGGTCTCCGCACCCAGCGCCAGCGGCAAGTGCCGCTCCAGCAAATCGATCATCGCGTCGTAAAACGGCACCAGCCGCTCCCTCGACGCGGCACCCGGTCCGAGCCGCGACGGTCCGGACAGCATCGATTCCCGCTGTCGCCGCTCGTGCTCGTCCAGCAACGCGACCGCCACCGCGGCGACGCTGTCGCAGCGCCGGTACAGCGTCCCGCGTCCGACCCGGCCGGGCCGTGCGCGACCGGCCCGCCCCCGGAGTTCCGCGGCCCGGAACCGCTTAGGCCCATCGGGCGTCACCCGTCTGCCGGCATCGTCCACAGGCTGTCGCCTTCCGTCATCCGCCCGTGTCCGCGGCGGCATCGAACGAGGCCCGGCGACCGGCGCGCGAACACCCCGCAGGAGCGGTTTCCTAGGCCAGAAGAGGCACGCCGGACGGCTCCCGCCAGCCCGCGAGTGAATTCCCGCGAATCGTCTTGTCCGGGGAAAAGAATCCTCGCTAGCCTCGAACGCAGAGGGAGAAAAGCCGAGCGCCTCGCGCCGAGACGAAGCGCGCCGGCACAGTTCGCCGCGTGACGGCCGGAAATTGCGGTCCAAAAGGGAGTACATGATGACGTCTGTTGCCCGTCCGGTTGCCCGCACCGCGTATCAGCAGTCGGTCGCCGACTACTGGAACGCCGAAAAGGATCCGGTCAACCTGCGCCTCGGCGACGTCGACGGGCTTTACCACCACCACTACGGCATCGGCGACTACGATCCGTCCGTCCTGGACGGACGCGGGGAAAAACGGGACAAGGCGATCATCGCCGAGATGCACCGGCTGGAGACCGCGCAGTCGCAGTTTTTGTTGCAGCACCTGGGAGACATCGATCCCACCGCCCGGCTGCTCGACGCCGGCTGCGGCCGCGGCGGCACGAGCGTGCAGGCGCACCAGAGGTTCGGCTGCCGGGTGGACGGCATCTCCATTTCCGAGCAGCAGGTCGATTTCGCCAATGAACAGGCCCGGCTGCGGGAAATCGACGATTCGGTGCGATTCCATCTCCGGAACATGCTCGACACCGGATTCGAAAGCGGCGATTTCGCCGGGATCTGGAACAACGAAAGCACGATGTACGTCGATCTGCACGAGCTGTTCGCCGAACACGCGCGCCAGCTCGCGCCCGGCGGGCGATTCGTGACCATCACCGGGTGCTACAACGACCTGACCGGCGGGCGTTCGCGCGCGGTGAGCCAGATCGACCAGCATTACATCTGCAATATCCACGCGCGCGGCGACTATTTCAAAGCGCTCGCCGCCAACGGGTTCGTCCCGATCAACGTCGTGGACCTGACCGAGGCGACCATCCCGTACTGGGAGCTGCGCGAGCAGTCGTCCGTCGCGACCGGCATCGAGGGGCCGTTCCTGACCGCCTACCGCGAGGGCAGCTTCCACTACCTGCTCATCGCCGCCGACCGCGTCTGAGCGGGCCGACATGTCCGGAATCGCAGCGGTCCGGCCCCACCCCGCGCTGGCTGGCCCGGCCGGGCTGGGGACCTCGGCGGCGCGGATCGCGGCCCAGTTCGCGCCGTCGCGCGGGACCGATCCGGCCTACGCGGAGCGGGAATGGGGCGACGGCAGCGCGTCGCCGCTGTACTGCCCGGTCGTGCGCCGCGTCGACGAGCCGCTCGCCGAGGAGGTGGACCGGCGGCTCGTCGCGTGGGCGGAGGACTGCGGGTTCGAGGGCGAGGGGCTGGACCAGATCGCGCAGGCCACGTTCGGCAGGCTGGTGATGCTCGCCCACCCGGACACCTCCGACCCCGACCGGCTGCTGATCGCCGCGCAGCTCAACGCGGTGTGGTGGGCGGCGGACGACTACTACGCCGACGACAGCTCCCTCGGCGCCTCGCCGACCGAGCTCCCGCCGCGGCTGGCGCTCGTCATGGCCGCGATGGACCCGGTCGCGCCCGCGGGCGAGTTCTCCGAGCCGCTGGAGGAGGCGCTGCGGGCCGATCCGATCCGGGTCGGGTTCCGCTCCGCGGTCGACCATCTCGGCAGGCACGGTTCGCCGGTGCTGGTCCAGCGGGTCTGCTACTCGACCTTCGCGATGTTCGTCAGCTGGGACGCCTACGCCGCGTGGCGCCACACCGGCCGCTATCCGCCGGCCTGGGAGTACCTGGCGGCCCGCCAGCACGACAGCTTCTACACGTCGATGACGCTCGTCGACGCGGTCGGCGGGTACGAGCTGCCCGCGCCGTTCTACTACGACCCGCGCGTGCGGGAGGCGATGATGCGCGCGGGCACCGCGACGGTCCTGGTCAACGACCTCCATTCGGTGGCGAAGGACGCGGCCGACGAGAACCCGGTCTGCAACATGGTGCTGCAGATCGCCGCCGACCGGGGCTGCTCGGTCTCCGAGGCGGTCGAGACCACGGTCGCGCTGCACAACCGGATGGTGCGCGAGTTCGAGGAGGGGCACCGCGCCCTGCTCTCGATCCCGTCGCCGGAACTGCAGCGCTTCCTCGCCGGCGTCCGCGACTGGATGGGCGGCGGCTTCGAATGGCACGCCACGAACCCTCGCTACCGATCCTGACCCGCACCCCTGATCCCAGGCTTCGCAACCCAGACAAGGTGGTTTCGCTGTGACTGTCACCGACCCGGTCGACTCCGCGGACGTGGAGGACCAGGAACCCTTGAGCCTAGGCCGCGCGGCGGCGCGGCAGCTGGCCACGACGACGAAGTCCGTGCCGCAGATGCAGGGCATCAGCACGCGGTGGCTGCTGAAGGTGCTGCCGTGGGTCGAGGTGTCCGCGGGCACGTACCGCGTCAACCGGCGGCTGTCCTACACCGTCGGCGACGGCCGGGTCACGTTCGTGACCAGCGGCTCCGAGGTCCGGGTCATCCCGCCGGAGCTCGGGGAGCTCGCGCCGCTGCGCGGATTCGAGGACGAGGAGGCGCTGGCCGAGCTCGCCGGCCGGTTCGAGCAGCGCGAATACCAGCCGGGCGACGTGCTGGCCGAATTCGGCAGCCGCGCCGACCAGGTGTTCCTCGTCGCGCACGGCAAGATCACGAAGGCGGGCGTCGGCGCCTACGGCGACCAGACCGTGCTCGGCACGCTCGTGGACGGCGACTACTTCGGCGAGAACGTGCTCACCACCTCGGACGGGATCTGGGAGTACACCGCCAAGGCGGTCACCGCCGCGACCGTGCTGACGTTGTCGCGTCAGGAATTCGAAGGCGTGTTGAACCGCTCGGATCCGCTGCGCGCGCACCTCGACGCCTTCGTCGCGGGCGGCGGCACGGCCCGCAACGAACACGGCGAGGCCGAGATCGCCCTCGCCGCGGGCCACGACGGCGAACCGCAGCTGCCGGGGACGTTCGTCGACTACGACACCTCCCCGCGCGAGTACGAGCTGAGCGTGGGGCAGACCGTGCTGCGGGTCCACAGCCGGGTCGCCGACCTCTACAGCGAACCGATGAACCAGACCGAGCAGCAGTTGCGGCTGACCGTCGAGGCGCTGCGGGAGCGGCAGGAGCACGAACTCGTCAACAACCCCGATTTCGGCCTGCTGAACAACGCCGACTTCGACCAGCGCGTGCCCACCCGCACCGGCCCGCCGACGCCGGACGATTTCGACGAGCTGCTGTCGCTGGTGTGGAAGGACCCGGGGTTCTTCCTCGCGCACCCGAAGACGATCGCCGCGTTCGGGCGGGAATGCAGCAAGGCCGGGATCTACCCCGGTTCGGTCGACCTCGGCGGCCACCAGGTGCCCGCGTGGCGCGGCGTGCCGATCCTGCCGTGCAACAAGATCCCGGTCACCGAGACCCGCACCAGCTCGGTGCTGCTGATGCGGACCGGCGAACAGTCCCAGGGCGTCGTCGGGCTGCACCAGACCGGGCTGCCCGACGAATACCAGCCGGGCCTCAACGTGCGGTTCATGGGCATCAACGAGCAGGCCATCCTGTCCTACCTGGTCTCGGCCTACTATTCCGCCGCCGTCCTCGTGCCCGACGCGCTCGCCGTGCTGGAAGCCGCCGAAATCGGCCGGGAGGGCTGAGCGCGGTGCCCGTCACGGAACAAACGGACCGACAGGAGCAGCTCTCCCTCGGCGTCAAGGCGGCCCGCACCCTCGCCACGACCACCAAGTCGCTGCCGCAGATGCGCTCGATCACCACGCGGTGGCTGCTGTCGCAGCTGCCGTGGGTCGAGGTGCCCGGCGGCAGCTACCGGGTCAACCGGCGGCTCACCTACACCGTCGGCGACGGCAAGGTGAGTTTCTTCCAGACCGGCGCGCAGGTGCAGGTCGTCCCGCTCGAGCTCACCGAGATCGAGCTGCTGCGCGGCTTCGCCGACGAAACCGCCCTCGGGGCGCTGGCCGACGCGTTCGAACAGCGCGAGTACGAGGCGGGCAGCACACTCGTCACCGCCGGGCAGCCGCTGGACCAGCTCGTCCTCGTCGTGCACGGCAAGGTCACCCGGCACGGCGAGGGGCAGTACGGCGCGGAAACCCATCTCGGCACCGCGACCGACGGCGACCACTTCGGCGGCGAACTCCTCTCCGGGGACGACGCCACCTGGGGGTTCACCGCCCGCGCCGCCACGAGGGTGGTCGCGCTGGCGCTGCCCGCCGGCTCGTACGCCCGGCTCAACGGCAGGCTCGACTCCCTGCGCGCGCACGTCGCGCAGGCCGTGTCCCAGCCGCGGAAACCGCAGAACCGCAAGGGCGAGGCGAACATCGACCTGTCCGCGGGGCACGACGGCGAACCGGTTCTGGCCGGGACGTACGTCGACTACGAGCCCTCGCCGCGCGAGTACGACCTCGCGGTGGCGCAGACGGTCCTGCGGGTGCACAACCGCGTCACCGATCTGTACAACGACCCGATGAACCAGTTCGAGCAGCAATTGCGGCTCACCGTCGAGGCGCTGCGCGAACGGCAGGAACACGAACTGGTCAACAACCCGGATTTCGGCCTGTTGCACAATGCCGATCTCAAATCCCGGATCACCACGCGCACCGGTCCGCCGACGCCGGGCGATCTGGACGAACTGCTCTGCCGGCGCCGTAAAACGCGTTTGTTCCTCGCACATCCGCGGGCGATCGCGGCGATCGGGCGCGAATGCACGAGGGCGGGCATTTACCCGGAGCCGGTCGTGGTGGACGGGAAACGCGTCACCGCGTGGCGCGGGGTCCCGATCCTGCCGTGCGACAAAATCCCGGTCACCGAAGCAGGCACCACGTCGGTGCTCGCGATGCGCACCGGGGAAGACGACGCGGGCGTCATCGGATTGCGGCCGAAAAACCTCGCCGACGAATACCGGCCGGGGTTGAATGTGCGGTTCATGGGCATCAACGACCGCGCGGTGTCGTCCTATTTGGTCAGTGCGTATCACTCCGTCGCGGTTCTGGTGCCGGACGCGCTGGGGATTCTCGACGACGTCGAGGTGGCGCGCGGCTGAGGTGTGCCGATGCTCGCCGGAAGCCGAGGTGCTTCCGGCGAGCATCGGTGTGTCAGCGGTAAATGTGCTTATCTGGCAAGCGGACTCGGTCGTGCAGGTGGTCCGTGCTCGTCGCCTGAGCGAACACTCGCCGGGTCAGCGGTAAATGTGCTTGTCCGGCAACCGAACCGTCGCGAAGCCGTTCGCGAAGTTCGCGCCCACCTGGGCCGACTCCTGGGCGTCGGGCATCGCGTTCTTGCACGTGATCCCCGGGCCGTGGCCGGACATCAGTTCCGAGCAGGGGCCCTCGTAGTGGTCGGGCAGGCCGAGGTTGTGGCCGATTTCGTGGGCGATGATCCTGGTCGGGTCGTTGCCCTCGGCGACCTGCTGGGTGTCGATGTAGATGTCGCCGTTGCCGTGCCCGTCGGTCTGGGTGTAGGAACCGCCGCCGGTGGTTTCGTGCATGATGATGGTCGCGGCGCCGCCGCTGTTGAGGTGCACGTTGTGCACGGAGTTGTTCCAGTTCGCCGCGGCCTGGGTGGCCTCGGCCTGATAGTCGGGCAGACCGCTGGCGTCGTAGTACAGTTCGACCGCGTCCAGCGGCGCGGCCGACGCCGTGCCGGCTCCGGTCAGCGGCAGCACCAAGGCGGCGGCCGCGCCGGCGGCCAGCTGGCCAAAGCGGTGCAGGGTCATGGTTTTTCCTCTCCGCACAAGGGTTTACTGGACAGGGGTCAGCTTCCGATCTGCTGCTGGATCCACGACATGTACTGGGCGATGCCGGTGTAGAGGGTGCTGGTGGCGCATTCGCCGCCGTTGTCGCCGGGGCCGTGGGTTTCGCCTACCAGCGTCCAGTTCCCGGTGGTGCCGACGATCGCCGGGCCGCCCGAATCGCCGTGGCAGGCCGAATGCGAGTAGTCGCCGGAGATGCAGACGTCGCCCGAACCGCCGCCGCCTTCGGCGCAGGCGCTGCTGTCGAGGACCTGAAGGTCGATCTGCTGCAGGGTTTGCGGCGTCTGGCAGTTGGGCCAGCTCGTGCAGCCCCAGCCGAGCAGCCGCGCGCCCGTGCCCGGCGACGGGTTGCTCTGCGCCATCGCGACCGGTGCGGACTGGGCGGGCTGGCTCAGGTGCATCATCGTCAGATCGGTGCCCGGATTGGTGATCACGTTGTCGATCTGGCCGACTTCGCCGGAGTTGATGTCGGTGGAACCGATCCGCGCCTGCGAGGCCTGGCCGCAGTGGTGCGCGGTGATGATCCACTGGGGCGCGACGAGGCTTCCGCCGCAGCCGTTGTCCAGGGACACCATGAACGAGTAGGTTTCGGTGGCGTCGCTGCCTCCGATGATGGCCGGCTGCGCCGCGACCGCCGGTGCGGCCACTCCGAACAAGAGGGCGGCCGCGCCCATCATCGTCAGCAAGATTTTCCGCATCGCTTTCCCTTCCATAGCAGCAAATCCCGCCGATCGCGGGAGTGGAGTTCGGCCGGGATACGGCCGGGGACGACTTCGCGGGCGCCGGGCCCGCGACGGAAACCACAGAGTCCCAGGGCCGCCGGAGTCCGAACACCGTCGAAAGGAGGGATACGACCGGACCTCGAACCGTGCGCGGCGGCACGAACCTCGATTACCGGCATGAACCGAACGCGGAATAAGCTGTTCCGGTTCGGTGTCCGCGCTGTTCAACGAGCCGCTAATGGTTCGGATGCGGCAAGTTCCGTTGAGCGGACGGCACGACCCGCTGACCAGCAAAGCCGAACGGGATTCGCGACTTTCGTGGGTATAAGAGATTGCCAAGCGTCCCTAAACTGCGAATTGCGCACGCATTCGCTGACCGCAGTGCGCCATCGTCCTATTCGCAAGAAACGGAGATGTGCATGATCCCAGCACTCAGTCAAAGACACGGCGGACGCGGCGGTATTGCCTTCGCCGCGGCGGTTCTGGCCGCTGGATCAGTTTTCGCCGCCTCGGGCGTCGCGACCGCCCAGCCCTCGGCGGCCCCGCTGAACGCGAGAGCCGCGACCGCCATGTCCGCCAGCCTCGCGAAATCGCTCGGCGACCGCACCGTCGGCTCGTTCTACGACCAGGCCGGCTCGCGGCTGACAGTCACCGTCACCGACCAGGCCGCCGCCGACCAGGTCCGCGCGGCGGGCGCGACGCCGAAGTTCGTGAAATACCTCGCGTCCCAACTGAAAGCCGTCACCGCGGAACTGGCCCGCACAGCGAGCGTCCCCGGAACCGCGTGGCGTGTCGACCCGCGGACCGGACAGGTGCTCGTCACCGCAGATTCGACGGTCACCGGAGCCAAGCTCTCCCAGGTGACCAACGCCGTCCACCGCTTCGGCGACAAGGCCCGTTTCGCGCAGACGAAGGGCAAACTGCGCCCGCTGATCAGCGGCGGCGACGCGATCTGGGGCCAGGGCCTGCGCTGCTCGCTCGGCTTCAACGTGCACACCTCGAGCGGCCAGGCCGCCATCCTGACCGCCGGACACTGCGGCGTGGCCACCAACGACTGGTGGGCCGACCAGAGCAACTCGCAGCACATCGCCACGACGTCCGCCGCAAACTTCCCGGGCACCGACTACTCGTACGCCACCTACGACGCCGGCGTGGACGCCCCGAGCGCCGTGAACACCGGCCAGCAAATCACCGCAGCGGGCGACGCGACCGTAGGCGAAACCGTCACCCGAAGCGGCTCGACCACCGGCGTACACGACGGCCAGGTCACGGCGCTCGATGCCACGGTGAACTACCAGGAAGGCAGCGTGAGCGGCCTGATCGACACCACAGTCTGCGCAGAACCCGGCGACAGCGGCGGCTCGCTGTTCGACGGAGCCACCGCACTGGGCCTCACCTCAGGCGGCAGCGGAGACTGCAACTCCGGCGGAGAAACCTTCTTCCAGCCAGTCCCCGCAGCACTGAGCGCCTACGGATTGGTTCTTCCGTAAGGCTAATGCCCCTTTTCGCGTACGTGAGGGGAACCCTGAAGGAATCTGATTCCCTCAGGGTTCCCCTCACGTCCCGCAACCGATGCACCCACCGAATCAAGGCACCCACAGCCCCGCAACCCCGATATACAGCCAAAAACACGGCGCGGGGGTGCTTGTCAAGGCATCTTTCCCGCCTTGACAAGCACCCCCGCGCCGTAGTCACAATCAGGCTGAGGGGTGGTGGGCCCCACCGAGGACGCAATGTCGCCGCCAGGCGACGAGCCGCCCGAGATTACTCAGCCGCCATCCTCTCCCGAAGAGAACGAGGCCGCATATCCGTCCACACCTCGTCCACATGCCGCATGCACTCCTCCCGGCTCCCCCTCATCCCATCCCCCCGCCACCCAGCCGGAACCTCCTTGTCCGCAGGCCACAACGAATACTGCTCCTCGTCATTGACCAAAACCTGAAACACACCCTCGTCATCCATCACATATCCCTTCCCACAATTCACTGACCAGAAGACTCTTCAAGCTCACGAACCCGAGGCGCAGCAGGCAACCCCCGCAAAGTCCGGCTGAACGTCGTCACCAAAGTGACCACCGCAATAGACCCAGTACAAGTCAACACAGCAGCCACCGCAGGCAACGCCTCCACCAACCACCCGCCCAACGCAGGCCCGGCAGCAGCAGCCAACCCGCCAGTCACCCCGAGAACTCCCCCGAGCCGCCCGCGCAACCCGTCCGGAGTGGACAGCAACTGATAAGTAGCAATAGCAGTATTAGCCGCAGGAGGCAAAAACGCAACAGCCGCGAACAACGCCCCCATCACATATCCATTGTGGACGAACACGGCAAGCGGCGTCAGCACGGTCAAGGCCCAAAACACCCCGATGACCAACCCATAAGCACTAACCCACCGATGCAGATAAGGCGCGGCCAATGACCCGAGAATCCCCCCAGCCCCCAACATCGCCGCCATCACGCCAATCTCCCCCGACGGCACTCCCCGCTCATTAGCCAGCACAATAATTACCAAATAATAAGCGGAAAAGAACAGATTCAAACTGACCACGCACAACACCGTCGCCCGCAACGGCGGCCGAGTCCACACCCACCGAAGCCCCTCGACGATCTCCCGCCCCAGATGCCTGGCCGGAGCGTCTTCAGCCCGCCCGGGCCCCCGAGGCAACCGCACGAACAACAACGACACAAACGCAAAGACATGCGCGACCACGTCGAAGAGAAACGGCACCGCCCGCCCCACCGCGAAGAGAAACCCGCCAAGCGCAGTCCCGGACAACTGCCCAGCACTAGTCCGCGCAGCATTCATCGCCACCGCCGAAGGAACCTGCTCCTCCACCACCAGCCGCGGCAAACTGGCTTCCTCCGCCGGCTCGAACAAGGCCCGGCTCAACCCCATCACGACGGCCACCGCGACAAGCATCCACACCTCGGCAACGCCCCAGTACAACGCGAGCACCAACCCGCCCGCCGCGACCGCCTGCGCCGCTTCGCACCCGAGCATGATCCGCTTGCGAGGCCACCGATCCACCAACGCCCCCGCGGGCAACCCGGCGACCAGCTGACTGATCGCGACCGCCCCGAGCACCAGCCCCGACTGCGCCGCCGACCCGGTGAGCGCGAGCACCAGCAGCGGAAACGCGATGGTGGTCGTGCTGAACCCGGCCTCGGAGACGACCTGGCCGGTCCAGAGAAGCCGATAGTCGCGATTGCCCGCGATCCCGCTCATGCCCCGCCTCCCGAAGCTCCCTGTGGACGAACCGCACTCGCGCTCCCGGCAACGGAGGGCTCCCTCCGCGGCCAGCCGTCTTGCCCGGCTGTCCGGCTCATCCCTCGGCCCTCCGACAATCAGCGGGCACGGCAGACCGAGCCTTGCAACAGTCCTCGGGGACCAGCCCGCTCATGCCCCGGCGATTAGCGCGCACCACACCCACGGAACCGGCTCGGCAAGGGCGCGTGCTTGGAGACCCGCTCACGACCTACCACCCCGGCAATCCGCCGCAATGGCCTGCAAGACACCCACCGAACCGGACGCCGCGGACCATCCCGCGGAATCGGCGCGGCGACGTCCCCTGCCCGGACACCCGCTCGCCCCACACCGCCCCGGCGACCTGCCGCGACAGTCAGCAAAACGCCCGCGGAACCGGCCTGGCAGCGGCCCGTCTCCGGAGAGCCGCCCATGCCACAAGACCCGGCAATCCGCCGCAGCAGCCCGCACCGCACCCGCGGAACCGGCCCGGCAACTGCCCTCGTGGGCAAGGCCGCTCATGCCCCGCCGATCAGCGCACACCACACCCACGGAACCGGCCCGGCGACAGCCCTCGCGGACGAGGCCGCTCATGCCCCGCCGACCAGCGCACACCACACCCACGGAACCGGCCCGGCGACAGCCCTCGCGGACGAGGCCGCTCATGCCCCGCCGACCAGCGCACACCACACCCACGGAACCGGCCCGGCGACAGCCCTCGCGGGCAAGGCCGCGCCGGGCCCGGCAACCAGTGCGCACCACACCCGCGAAACCGGCCCGGCGACAGCCCCTGTCCGGACATCCGCGCGTGCCGCACCACCCCGGCAACCCCGCCACAACAGCCCGCAACACACCCACGGAATCCGCGCGGCAACAACCCCTGCCCGGCAACCCACTCATGCCTCCCCACCCCGGCAATCCGCCGCAATAGCCCGCAACGCCTCCGCAAACCCCGCCGCCACTCCAGCCACCGTCGTCCGGGCATGTTGATCCGGCTGGTAGTACCAGGAAAACTCCAACTGCCCCTCCCGCACCCCGCCGACGACTTCCAGTGCGTGCGGCGACCGGTTCGCCGGGTCCTGGTCTCGGCCGAGCGGCGGGAGCGAGCGGCGGAACAGTCCGTCGCCCGGGGCGGTGTTTTCGCCTTGGCCCAGATAGTTGAAGGCGACCCGCGGCGCGCTCCGGCCCAGGTCGGGGAAACGGAAGCACCGCAGAACCCCATGCCCGAAGCCGTTCCCTGGCACCGCGCGCAGCTGGCGCCGGACGGATTTGACCTGGGTTCGCCAGGTCGCGGCCGGGTCGACTGTCAGGGCGACCGGGAATACGGTCGTGAACCAGCCGACCGTCCGGGTCAGGTCGACGTCGTCCAGGATCTCCTCCCGGCCATGGCCTTCCAGGTCGATCGCTACCGCCGGGTCGCCGGTCCAGCGGGTGAGCGTCCAGGCCAGAGCGGTCAGCAGGACATCGTTGATCCGCGTTCGGTAAGCACCGGGAGCGAGATGCAGCAAAGCATCGGTGTCACGTTCGCCGATACGGATCGACACCGATTGCTGCGGTTCCGGAGCCGCGCCTACCCGGTCGACGGGGATGTCGCAGCCGGGCAGGTCGCGGGCCCAGTGCGGGCGTTCGGCGTCCAGTGCACCGGATTCCGCGAACTCCCGCAGGCGGTGTGCCCAGTCCCTGAAGGACGTCGTCTTCGCGCCCAGATCGGGCTTTTCCCCGGCTTCGATCTGCCGGTAAGCCCGTTCCAGATCCTCCAGCAGAATCCCCCACGAGACCGCATCGACCACCAGGTGGTGTGCGACCAGGAAGAGGCACGGGTTCTCGGCGGAATCCGACAGGAGAGCACGCAGGTGCGGAGGCTGGGCCAGGTCGAAGCTCGCCTGCGCGTCGTCGGCGGCCCGCTCCAGGTCCACAGTGGACACTCGGCGCAGGACGGAGCCGGAGTTGACTGGGTCGTTGTGCTGGAGCCAGCCCTCGGCGGTTCGCTCGAAGCGCAACCGCAGCGCATCATGGTGAGCTACCAGCGCATCGACAGCCTGGCGCAGCACTTCCTCGTCGACCGGACCGTTCAGCTCGACCAGCACGGACTGGTTGAAATGCGCGGGGTTGACCGGCGAGGCATCCAGGAACCACCGCTGGATCGGGGTCAGCGGAACGGCCCCGACCACGGCCTCGCGATCGTCCTCGGCCGAATCGGCGGGCTGGACCACACGGGCCAGTTCGGCGACCGTTTGGTGCGTGAACAGGTCTTTCGAGCGCATCGCCAGCCCAGCCTGCCGGGCGCGGTGCACGACTTGGATGCTCAGCAACGAATCACCGCCGAGTTCGAAGAAGTTGTCCGCCGTGCCGACCTGTGGAATCCCCAGCACCTCGGCCCAGACATTCGCCAGCAGTTCTTCCGAATCAGTGCTCGGGGCGACGTACTCGGCGGTCTGCAAGGCGGACAAGTCCGGCGCGGGCAGGGCAGCGCGGTCGATTTTCCCGTTGGGGCTCACGGGGACCGAGTCGAGCGGCACGAACACCGAGGGGATCAGGTAGTCCGGCAGCGTCTCGCCCAGGAAGGAGCGCAGGTCAGCGGTTTCGCCCACCACATAGGCGACCAAGCGCTTGTGCCCGTGAGCTTCCCGAGCCGCGACGACGGCCTCGTGCACCGCCGGGTGCCGGCGCAAGGCGGACTCGATTTCGCCGAGTTCCACCCGGAAGCCGCGGATCTTGACCTGGTCGTCCACCCGCCCGGCGAACTCCAGGTCGCCCGACGCGGTCAGCCGGACCACGTCGCCGGTGCGGTACATCCGCGAGCCGGGCGGGCCGTACGGATCGGCGACGAACCGGTCGGCGGTCAGGCCGGGCCGGGACAGGTAGCCGCGCGCCAGGCCGATGCTGCGGACGTACAGCTCGCCCGCCGACCCAATAGGGACCTCGCGCAAGCCCGCGTCCAGCACGTGCACTTCCGTGTTTCGGATCGGTTTGCCGATCGGCAACGCCCCGCCCGGAGACAGCGGTTCGCTCCACGAGGTCACGACGGTGGTCTCGGTCGGCCCGTAGGCGTTGATCATCCGCCGCCCGGGCGCCCAGCGGGAGACCAGCTCGGCGGGGCAGACATCCCCGCCGACGACGATGGTCCGCAGGTCCGGCAGCGCCGTCTCGGGCACGGTCGCCAGCGCGACGGGCGGGAACTGCGCATGCGTGATCCGGTACTCCGCCAGCACCTCGGCCAGTTGCATGCCGAGCAGCGGGCCCTCCGGCGGCACGACGAGCGCGGCGCCGGCGGGCAGGGTCATGCAGAGTTCCGAAACCGACGCGTCGAAGCTGGGCGAGTTGAACGCCAGCACCCGGTCGCCCGGCCGGATCCGGAAATGCTCGATCTCGGCGGCGGCGAAGGACGCCAGGCCCTTGTTCGGGACAACGACGCCCTTGGGCCGCCCGGTCGATCCCGACGTGTAGATGACATACGCCGGTTGATCGGGGTCGACGGGGACATCGAGGTTCGTGTCCGCGTACTTCCTGGCGTCGAGTTCGCCGTCCACGACGAAGACCGGGTCGGCGTCGCGCAGCATGAACTCGATGCGTTCGGCCGGATAGCCCGGGTCGACCGGCAGGAATGCGGCCCCGGTCTTCGCCACGGCCAGTTCCGCGAGGATGAGCGCGGTCGAGCGCGGCAGCCGGACGGCGACGATCCGTTCCGGCGCGGCACCCCGGTCGACGAGCAGCCTCGCCAGCTGGTTCGCCCGCGCGTTCAGCTCGGCGAAGGTGATTTCTCCGGCAGCAGAGAGCAAAGCCGGAGCGTCGGGCGTCCGCGCGACTTGGGCTTCGAACAGTTGCGCCACCGACGCCGGCGGGACGGCCACGGCGGTGTCGTTCCAGGCCCGCAGCTGGTCCACCTCGGCTCGCGGCAGCAGCGGCAAGCCGGACATCGGCTGGTCCGGCAGCGCGGCGAGAACGGTCAGCGCGGTCAGCAACCGGTCGGCGAGCCGCTCGATCGTCGCGGCGTCGAACAGGCCGGTGGCGTAGTTGATCGCGGCGTGCAGCGACCCGCCGTCCTCCTCGAATTGCACGAGCAGGTCGAAGGTCGCGGTCGTCGCGGGCAGGGCGACTTCCTCGGCGACCAGCGCGCCGCCGCCCGGCCGGTCGCCGGTGTTCTGCAGCACGACCATCGCCTGGAACAACGGGGTCCGGCTCGGGTCGCGGACCGGCTGGGCC
The DNA here is from genome assembly GCF_029087445.1 of Amycolatopsis sp. La24. Lineage (NCBI taxonomy): Bacteria > Bacillati > Actinomycetota > Actinomycetes > Pseudonocardiales > Pseudonocardiaceae > Amycolatopsis > Amycolatopsis sp. La24. The sequence continues at coordinate 71,579 of NZ_JARACH010000016.1, read as the reverse complement.
GCGTCCACCACGCGCTCGAACGGCACGTCCTGGTGGGCGAACGCGTCGAGGACCGTGTCGCGGACGCTGCCGAGGAACTCCCGGAACGACCCGCCCGAGTCCACTGTGGACCGCAGGACCAGCGTGTTGACGAAGAAGCCGATCAGCCGTTCGAGTTCGGCCCGCTCGCGTCCGGCGGTCACCGTGCCGACCGCGACGTCCTCCTGTCCGCACCACCGCGCCAGCACGACCTGGAAGGCCGCGACGAGCGTCATGAACAGGGTGCCGTGCTGTGCGCCGGCGAGTTCGCGCAGGTTCGCGGTGACCTCGGCGGGGATGTCGAAGCCGAACCACTCCCCTTCGTTGCTGCGGACCGCGGGGCGCGGCCGGTCGGTGGGCAGTTCGAGCGGGGCGAGCCCGGCGAGGCGGTCGCGCCAGTGGTCCAACTGCTCGTCCAGATCGGGGCTGTCGAGGAAATCTCTTTGCCAGGAAGCGAAATCCGCGTACTGTACCGGCAGCTCGGGCAGCCGCGGCTTCTCACCACGAAGGTAGGCGGAGTAGCAGGTCTCCAGTTCGGCGGCCAGGATTCCGGCAGACCAGCCGTCGGTGACGATGTGGTGCAGCACCAGCAGCAGGACGTGATCGCCGGATTCCCCCCGGAACAACCGGGTGCGCAGCAGCGGTCCGGTGCGCAGGTCGAACGGACGGAGTGCTTCGCGCACCAAGGTTTCCTCGGAGAAGTCCGCCACTGGGAGGTCGATCGGTGCGGGCTCGTGGACGATCTGAACGGCGTGGCCGTCGATCGCATCAAAGGTGGTGCGGAGCGATTCGTGCCGGGCGACAACCGTGTTCAGCGCCTTTCGCAAGGCGTCTATATCGAGTTCGCCACGCAAGCGCAATGCGGTGGGAGAGATGTATTCCATACCGCCGGGTTCGAATTCGTCCAGGAACCACAAGCGTTGCTGAGCGAACGACAACGGCAGCGCACCGTCCCGCGCGACCACCGGGATCGCCTCTACAGCAGCCTGTTCGAGCGGGAGTTCGGCGGCGAACTGGCTGAGCGTCGGCGCGGAGAACAGCATCCGCGGCGACACCTCGACCCCGAACTCCGCACGCACCCGCGACGTGATCCGCATGCTGAGGATCGAATCGCCGCCCAGTTCGAAGAAACTGTCGTCGGCGCCCACGCGGTCGATTCCCAAGACGTCGGCCCAGATCGCGGCGAGCCGCTGTTCCGCGGCGGTGCGCGGCGCGACGTACTCGGCGGTTCCGGTACGGCCGGGGGCGGGCAGCGCATGCCGGTCAAGCTTGCCGTTCCGGTTGAGCGGGAGCGCGTCCAGCGACACGAACGCCGACGGGACCAGGTGCTCCGGCAGCCGTTCGCGTGTCCATTCGCGCAAGCCCTGCGCTTCGCCCACCACGTACGCGACGAGGCGGCCTTCGCGGGCGATGACGGTGACGTCGGCGATCGCCGGATGCCGTCGCAGGACGGTCTCGATCTCGCCCGGTTCGACGCGGAACCCGCGGATTTTGACCTGGTCGTCGACGCGGCCGAGGTAGTCGAGCGAACCCTCGGCGGTCCAGCGGACCTGGTCGCCGGTGCGGTACATCCGCTCCCCCGGCGGGCCGAACGGGTCCGCGACGAACCGGTCCGCGGTCAGGCCCGGCCGGCCGAGGTAGCCGCGGGCGAGCTGCGGTCCGGCGAGGAACAGTTCGCCGGGCAGGCCGGGCGGCACGGGTTCGCCGGTGTCGCCGAGGACGTACGCGCGGAAGTTGGCCAGCGGACGGCCGATCAGCGGCTGGTCGCCGGTCACCGGCGCGTGGATCGAGTCGACGGTCGCTTCCGTGGGCCCGTAGTAGTTGTGCCCGGTGACGTCCGCGGCGGCCAGCTGCCGCCACAGCGTTTCGGTGGCTGCCTCGCCGCCGGTGATCACTGTGCGAGGCCGGACTTCGCCAGTCGCCAGCCCGGCGTCCAGCAGTTGTTGGAGGTAGGCCGGGGTGAGGTCGAGCAGGTTGAGGCTGTGCGCGCGGACGGCCCGCACCAGGGCGACCGGGTCGAGCCGGGTGTCGTCGTCCAGTACATGCAGCTCGTGGCCGTCGACCATCGCCAGCAGCGGTTCCCACGACGCGTCGAAGGCCAGCGACGCGGTGAGCGCCGCCCGCTCCCGCCCGCGGTCGAGGAAGACGGCGCGGTGCGCGACCAGCAGGTTCACCAGCGCGCGGTGCTCAACGACGACGCCCTTCGGCTTGCCGGTCGAACCGGAGGTGTAGATGACGTACGCGGCGGTGTCCGCGTCTGGCCGCTTCGAGAGGGGCGCTGGCGACGCGTAACTCTCGTCGGGCCTGCCCAGGACGACCACTGGGCGCGCGTCGTCGAGCAGGAAGCGGACACGTTCCTCCGGCAAGTCCGCGTCGATCGGCAAATACACCGCGCCTGCCTTGAAAATCGCCAGGACCGCGATGACGGCTTCGGCCGACCGCGGCAGCATGACGGCCACCACGCGCTCCGGTCCGGCACCCCGCTCGATCAGCTCCTCCGCCAGCCGCGTGGCGCGGGCGTCGACCTCCGCGTAGTCCAGGACGGTGTCGTGGAAGACCAGCGCGGTCTCGTGCGGCATCCGGGCGACGGTCGCGTCGAACACCTCCAGGACCGTCTCCGCAGGAAGGTCGGCGGTGTCGCCGTGTCCCAGAGCCAGCACCTGGTTGCGCTCGTCGGCGGTGAGCGGCGAGAGCGAGCCGACGCGCCGCTCCGGGTCGGCGGCGATCGCACGCACCAGCTGGGCGAGGTGTCCAGCGAGCCGGTGCGCCGTCGAAGCGTCGAACAGCTTCGGGTCGTAGGAGAGTTCGAGCCCGAGCCGGTCGTGGAGATAGGCGGTGAGGTTCAGCGGATAGCTCGTGGTGTCCAGCGATTCGACGTCCAGCACGCGGACGCCGTCCTGACCGCTGTCTTCGATCGGGTAGTTCTCGAAGACCACCACACTGTCGAACAACGCCGCGCCCGCCGGCACCCCGGTGAAGGTCTGCAGCTGCGAGAGCGCCAGGAAGTCGTACCGGCGCGCGTCCGCCTGCTCGGCCTGGATCGCGCGCAGCCATTCGGCGGCCGACTGTCCATTCCGGACTTCCACTCGCGTCGGGACGGTGTTGATGAACATCCCGATCATCGCTTCGACGCCGGGGAGCTCGGGCGGTCGCCCGGAAACCGTGGTGCCGAACAAGACGTCCGGCTCGCCGCTGTAGCGCGCGAGCAGCAGCGCCCACGCCCCCTGCACGACCGAGTTCACCGTCAGCGCGGCGGTTTTCGCCATCTCGCGCAGTGCCGCGGACTCCCCCTCGGACAGCTCGACCAGCACCGTCGCTCCGGATTCCGCTCGGTGGGCCTCGGTGGGACGACGGTCGTACGGAAGCGGCGTCGGCGCGGCGAAACCGTCGAGCACGTCGCGCCAGTGCTCCTCCGCCGCGGCCCGGTCCTGTCCGGCGAGCCAGGCGAGGTAGTCGCGGAACGGCCGCCGCGGGGTCAGTTTCGCTGGCGTGCCTTGGACAATCGCCGTGTACTGCTCGCACACCTCGCCGAAGACCTGGGCGGTGCTCCAGCCGTCCAGCAGCACGTGGTGCGAGGTCCAGAGCAACTGCACCTCGTCGTCCGCGACCCGGGCGATCTCCAGCCGCATCAACGGCGGGGCGGTCAGATCCATCCCCGCGGCCAGATCGGCTTCGAGCAGTTTCGCCAGCTCAGCCTGCTGGTCTTCGGCAGCGAGGCCGCGCCAGTCGTGCTGGCCGACCGGCACCCGGACCCCGCGATGGACGCGCTGCACCGGCTCGTCGACGCCGTCCCACGCCGTGCTGCTGCGCAGGATCGGCGTCCGGTCCACCACGCGCTGCCACGCCTCGTCCAGCGCACGCGGGTCGCGGACGCCGCCCAGCCGCAGCCGGAACTGGTCGAAGTACGCGCTCGACCCGGTGTCGACCAGGCTGTGGAAGACCATGCCCGCCTGCAGCGCGGTCAGCGGGTAGATGTCCTCGACCTCGCGGCCGTCGCCGGCCAGCCGGTCCACCGTCGCCTGGTCGAGCCGGGCGAGCGGGAAGTCCGACGGCGTGCGGCCGCCCGCCCCGGCGCAGTGCGCGATGATTTCCCGCAGTGCCGCGACGGTCGCTTCGGCTAGGCCGCGGACGGTCGCCTCCTCGTGCATCTCGGCGGAGTATTCCCAGGTCAGGTGCAGTTCGCCGGATTCGACTACGCCGACGACGTCCAGCAGGTACGGGCGGATGCTGTCCGGCGCGGAATCGTGGCCGAGGCTTTCCCCGCGGCCTCGGTAGAGCCCGTCCTCGGCAGTTCCGACGTCCCAGCGGCCGTGGTAGTTGAAGGAGATCTGCGGGGTCGGGTCGTTCCGCAGCGGCGACTCGGTCAGGTAGCGCAGTGCCTCGTAGCCGACGCCCTTGTTCGGGATGGCGCGCAGTTGTTCCTTGACCGACTTGAGGATCGCGTCCCAGCCCTCGCCCGGCACGGTCAGGGCGACCGGGTACTGCGCGGTGAACCAGCCGATCGTCCGGGACAGATCGAGCGGCGCGGCGAGGTCTTCCCGGCCGTGGCCCTCCATCTCGAGCACCACCTGCGACCGGCCGGTCCAGCGCGCCAGCACGCGGGAGAGGGCGCTGAGCAGGACGTCGTTGACCTCGGTCCGGTATGCGCCGGGCACGTCTTGCAGCAGGGCGGAAGTCTCGTCCCGGCCCAGGGAAACGGACACCGAGCGCGCCGACTCCGCGGTGTTGCGGCCGGAGCGGTCGACCGGGAGGCCGGTCTCGACGCCGCGCAGCACGCTCCCCCAGTACTCCGCCTCGCCGTCGAGCCCGCCGGTGCGGACGTGGTCGGCGAGCGTCCTCGCCCAGTGGGTGAACGAACTGCCCGCCGGTTCCAGCGGTTCGCCTTGGTAGGCGTGTTCGAGGTCGTCCAGCAGGACGCGCCAGGACACGCCGTCCATGACGAGGTGGTGCGCGGTAAGGAACAGTTGCGGCGAGCGGTCGCGGAAGGTGAACAGGACCGCACGCCACACCGGGCCGTTCGCAAGGTCCAAAGAGGTCTGTGCACGCTCTGCCTCCGCATGCATCGCGGCCTCGACGTCGTCCACTTCGGACAGATCGGCGTGTCGCAGGATGTCTGCTTCTTCTGCGGTAGCTGGCTCTTGCTGCCAGCTTCCGTCCACTTCGGAGAACCGCATCCGCAACGCAGCATGACGAGCGGTGACTTCAGCGATCGCGGCGGTCAGCCTCGAAACGTCTACTGAGGACAGTACAAGGTGGACGGACATGGTCAGCCGCCATGGCTCGTCCAGGTGCGCGAAGAGCCACGACTGGATCGGGCCGAGCGGTGCGGGTCCGGTCTGCTCCGGCGCAGGAGTGACCGGTCCGCCGGTAGTGACGACGCGGCCCAGTTCGGCGATTGTCTGGTGCTGGAAGAGATCCTTCGACGACATCGTCAGCCGGGCCTGGCGAGCGCGCGACACGACCTGGATGCTGAGGATCGAGTCGCCGCCGAGACCGAAGAAGTTGTCCTCGACGCCGACCTGGGCCACCCCGAGCACCGCCGACCAGACCTCGGCGAGCACGGTCTCGATCTCGGTACGCGGGGCCACGTAACGGTTTTCGACCCGCGCCCCAGGAGCGGGCAGCGCACGGTGATCGAGCTTCCCGTTCGCGTTGAGCGGCAGCTCGTCCAGCGCGACGAACACCGCCGGGATCATGTGCGCGGGTAGCGACCGGGCGAGGAATTCGCGCAGCACCGTGGTTCCCGGCACGGTCCCGGTCAGGTACGCGACCAGCCGCCGGGCGTCGCCGGTCCCGTGCGCGACAGCCACCGCGCCGGTCACGTCCGGATGCGCCGACAGTGCCGCCTCGACCTCGCCCAGCTCGATCCGGAACCCGCGGATCTTGACCTGGTGATCCGCCCGGCCCCGGTAGGCGAGTTCGCCGTCCGGGGTCCAGCACAGCAGGTCGCCGGTGCGGTACATCCGGGTGCCCGGCTCGCCGAACGGGTCGGCGACGAAGCGGGACGCGGTGAGCCCCGGCCGGTTCAGGTAGCCGCGCGCCAGGCCCGCGCCCGCGACGTACAGCTCGCCGGTGACGCCGGGCGGAACCGGTTCGAGGCAGGCGTCCAAGACGTAAGCGCGCAGGTCCGGAATTGGCACTCCGACAGTCGCGCGGTCGTCGAGCAGCCGGTACGTGACATGCACGGTGGTCTCGGTGATGCCGTACATGTTGACCAGCTGCGGCCCGTCGGGATGCCGCCGTCGCCATTCCTCCAGCCGCACCGGATCCAGGGCCTCGCCGCCGAAAATCACGTACCGCAGGCTCAACGGCGCGGACGGCAGCGAGCCGAGCCGGTAGAACGCTGACGGCGTCTGGTTGAGCACGGTCACCCGCTGTTCGGCCAGCAGTGCCAGGAATTCCTCCGGCGACCGGACCGTCTCGGACGGGACCACCACGAGGCGCCCGCCGTGCAGCAGGGCTCCCCAGAGTTCCCAGACCGAGAAGTCGAAGGCGTAGGAGTGGAAGAGCGTCCAGACGTCCTGGTCGCCGAAGCCGAACCAGCGGTCGGTCGAGGAGAACAGCCGGGTCACGTTCGCGTGCGGGACGAGCACGCCCTTGGGCATGCCGGTGGATCCCGAGGTGTAGATGACGTACGCCGTGTTCTCCGGGCGGACCCGCACGCCGGGATCGGTGTCCGGCTGGTCGTCCGCGGCGACCGTGTCCACGACGCACACCGGCTGCGCGTCGGCGAGCATCGCCTCGATCCGCGCGGGCGGGTAGTCCGGGTCGATCGGCAGGTATCCCGCGCCGGACTTCAGCACGGCGAGGATCGCGACGACCAGGTCCGCCGACCGCGGCAGCCGCAGCGCCACCAGTCGTTCCGGTCCGGCTCCCTCGCCGATGAGCCGGTGTGCCAGGCGGTTCGCTCGCCGGTCCAGCTCGCGGCAGGTCAGCTCCACGCCTTCGCAGGTCACCGCCACGGCGTGCGGCGTGCGGGCGGCTTGCGCGGCGAACAGCCGGTGCAGCGTCGGCTCCGGGGGCGCGACGGCGACCGGGTTCCAGTCGCGCAGGACGCGGTCGCGCTCGGCGGCGGTGATCCACGGCAGGCGGCCGAGCGGTTGCGCGGGGGTCGCCGCGATTCCGGCCAGCAGGATCCGCAGCCAGTCGCTCAGCCGCTGGACGGTCGCCGCGTCGAACAGGTCAGTGTTGTAGTTGACGACCGCGTCGAGCCGCCCGGCGGTCTGCTGGAAGTGGATCGCCAGGTCGAAGCCGGCGGTCACGATCGGCGGCGCGACCTCCTCGACGGCGAGCCCGGGCAGCGCGGGCCGGGCGTCCGGGGTGTTGTGCAGCACGACCATGACCTGGCACAACGGGGTGCGGCTGGGGTCGCGTTCGGGCTGGACGTCGTCCACGACACGGTCGAACGGGACGTCCTGGTGCGCGAAGGCGTCGAGCACGGTGTCGCGGACTTCGCCGAGGAACTCGGCGAAACCGCGGTTCAAGTCCACTGTGGACCGCAGGACGAGGGTGTTGGCGAAGAAGCCGATCAGGCCTTCCAGCTCGGTGCGTTCCCGGCCGGACACGACGGTGCCGACCGCGATGTCGTCCTGTCCGGACCAGCGCGCGAACAGCAGCTGGCAGGCGGCGAGCAGGGTCATGAAGAGCGTGCTGCCCTGTTGCCGGGACAGTTCGGCGAGCCGTGCGGTGGTGCCGACCGGGACGCTGAACTCCTGCAGCGCGCCGTTCTTCGTGCGAACCGCCGGGCGGGGCCGGTCGGTCGGCAGGTCCAGCGGCTCCAGACCGGCGAGCCGGTGCCGCCAGTAGCTGAGCTGGCCGTCGAAATCGGAGCGGTTTCGTTGCCAGACCGCGTAATCCGCGTACTGCACAGGCAGCGGCGGCAGCTCAGGCTCGTCGCCGCGGGTGAACGCCGCGTAGAAGGCGGCGAGTTCGCTCAGAAGCACGCCCGACGACCAGCCGTCGGTGACGATGTGGTGCAGCACCAGGGTCAGGACGTGGTCGTCGGGGCCGAGCCGGGTGAGCGCGGCGCGCAGCAGCGGGCCGGTGTGCAGGTCAACCGGGCCGGTCGCGGCGGCCAGCGCGGTGTCGAGATCTCCGTCGACCGCCTGGAGATCGACCGCGTACGGCGGGTGGACGATCTGCTTGCCTTGGCCGTCGACTGTCGCGAAGGTCGTGCGCAGGGATTCGTGCCGGGCCACCAGCGCGGTGAGCGACTGGCTCAACGCATGCACATCAAGGTCGCCGCGCAGCCGCAGCGCGGTCGGCGAGACGTACTCGGTGCTGCCGGGGTCGAATTCGTCCAGGAACCAGAGTCGTTGCTGGGCAAAGGAAAGCGGGGCTTCGAACGGGCCGTCGCCGCGCGGGATCAGCGGGATCGCTTCCTGCGGCGCGGACGTGGCGGGCAGGTGCGCGGCCAGCAGTGCCGGGGTCGGGGCGGTGAAGACCAGCCGGGCGGGCACGTCCGCACCCAGTTCAGCGCGCAGTCGCGCGACCACGCGGATGCCGAGCAGCGAGTCGCCGCCGACGGAGAAGAAGTCGTCTTCGACGCCTACTCGTTCCAGGCCGAGCACTTCGGCCCAGACGTCGGTCACGAGCCGTTCACGGTCGTCTCGCGGCGCGATGTACTGCGCGGACGCGGAAATCTCCGGCTCCGGGAGCGCCCGGCGGTCCAGTTTGCCGTGCCGGGTCAGCGGAAGCAGGTCGAGGTGAACGAACGCCGACGGCACCAGGTGCGCGGGCAACGTCTGAGTCAGCGCGGCGCGAAGCTCGGCGGGCTCGGCATCGCCGACGAGGTACGCGACGAGCCTGCCGTCCCGCGCGTCGACGGCGGCATCGAGCACTTTCGGCTGAGCGCGCAGTGCGGTCTCGACTTCGCCGGGCTCGATCCGGAAGCCGCGGACTTTGACCTGGTCGTCGGTCCGGCCGAGGTGTTCCAGCCGGCCGTCGGCGGTCCAGCGGGCGCGGTCGCCGGTCCGGTACAGGCGGGTTCCGGGCGCGCCGAAGGGATTCGGCACGAACCGGTCGGCGGTCAGGCCCGGCCGGCCGAGGTAGCCGCGGGCGAGCTGGGCGCCGGCGAGGCAGAGTTCGCCCGGGACCCCGGCGGGGACGAGCCGGAGCTGTTCGTCCAGCACGTACGCGCCGACATTCCCCAGCGGACGGCCGATCGACGGCCGGTCCCCGGTCACCGGTGCCCATGTCGCGTCCACAGTGGACTCGGTCGGGCCGTAGTAGTTCCCGGCGGCCACCCCGGACCCGGCGAGTTCGCGCCAGAGGCTCTCACCGATGGCCTCGCCGCCGACCATCAGAAACCGCGGCCGCTGGTCGCCGTCGAGCAGTCCGGCGGGCAGCAGTTGCCGCAGGTAGGACGGGGTCACGTCGAGGAAGCCGATGCGTTCCTCGCGGACGTAGCGGACGAGCGCGGCCGGGTCGAGGCGGGTTTCGTCGCTGATCAGGTGCAGTTCGTGGCCGTCGGCCAGCAGCAGCGGTCCTTCCCACGACGTGTCGAACGACAGCGACGCGGTGAGCGCCACGCGCAATCGTTCGCGGCCGAACGCGGCCCGGTGGTTGGCCAGCAGGTTCGCCAAAGCCGCGTGCTCGACCACGACGCCCTTCGGCGTGCCGGTCGAACCGGACGTGTGGATCACGTAGGCGGCGTCCGACGGCTTCGGCGCGGCCGGGCGCGGGCCGTCGGTGAAGCCGCCGATGCGGTCCAGCACCACCACCGGCCGGGTGTCGGCCAGCAGCGTCTCGATCCGCTCGGCGGGCAGGCCGAGATCGATCGACTGGTGCACCGCCCCGGCTTTGAGCACGGCGAACAGCGCGATGATCGCATCGGCGGAGCGCGGGAGCAGCACGGCGACCACCCGGTCCGGCCCCGCGCCCCGGCCGGCGAGCTCGGCGGCGAGGACGTCGCTGCGGGCGGCAAGTTCGGCGAAGCTCAGCCGGACGTCGCCGCAGACCAGCGCGGTCGCGGTCGGCTGCGTCTTCGCCTGGTGGTCGAGGAGGTCGACGATCGTGCCGTCCGGGACGTCGAGCACCGGGCCGCGCCAGCCGAGCAGCTGGGCTTCTTCGGTCTCGGTGGTCAGCGGCAGGTCGGCGATCCGGCGGCCCGGGTCGGCGGCGATCCCGGCCAGCAGCCGCAGCAGGTGGGCGATCAGCCGGTCGACCGTCCCGACCTCGAACAGTTCGGTGCTGTATTCCACGAGCCCCGCGAGGCGGCCGCCCGACTCCTCGAACTCGACGGTGAGGTCGAAGTTGGCCGAATCCCGCCCGACCCCGGCCGGTTCGGCGGCCAGGTCCGGGAACACCGGCCCGGTCCCGTTCGCGGTGTGGAGCAGCACCATGACGTCGAACAACGGGTTGCGGCCGGGGTCCCGGCCCGCGTGCACAGCGTCGACCACTTCCTCGAACGGGACGTCGTCATGGGCGAAGGCGTCGAGGACGGTCTGCCGTGCCGCGGCCAGGTGGTCGGCGAAGGAAACCGACCGGTCCACTTCGGACCGCAGCACGACGGTGTTGACGAAGAACCCGACCACCCGCTCCAGCTCCGGGCGGTCCCGGCCGGAAACGACGGTGCCGAGCGCGACGTCCTCCTGGCCGGTGTAGCGCGCGAACAACGCCTGGCAGGCCGCGAGCAGCACGGTGAACAGCGTGGTTTCCGAGCTGCGCGCCAGCTCCGCGAGCCCGCGCGCGACATCGGAGGGGACGGCGAACTCGCATACCACACCCGCGGTGCTGCGGGCCGCCGGACGCGGCCGGTCCGTCGGCAGGTCGAGCGGGGTCACGCCGGTCAGCTGCCGGGTCCAGTGCTCCAGCCCGGCCGCGCGGGTCGGGCGATTGTGCTGCCACCGCGCGAAATCCGCGTACTGCAACGGCTGCGGCGGCAGGTCCGCGCGCTCGCCGTCCCGGTAGAGGAGGCCGAGTTCTTCGGTCAGCACGCCCATCGACGCGCCGTCGGTGGCGATGTGGTGCACGCACACCAGCAGCACGTGCTCCGCCAGCCCGAGCCGCACGAGCACCGCGCGCAGCAACGGTCCGTGCGAGAGATCGAAGGGTCGCGAGTACTCCGCTTTCAGGACAGCGTCGAGGTCTTCCGGCGCAGCATCCACCACGGGCAGCGCCACCTCGTACGGCGGCTGAATGAGCTGCCGGGGTTCGCCGCCGACCTCCTCGAAAGTCGTGCGCAGCGGTTCGTGCCGGGCGACCAGCAGCCGCAACGCCGTCGCCAACGCCTCGACATCCAGCTCACCGGTCAGGCGCAAGGCGAACGCGCTGTTGTATTCAGGATCGTCCGGGCGCAGCTGGCTGAAGAACCACAGCCTGCGTTGCGCGGACGACAGGGGCACCGGGCCGGAACGGTCGGCGGCCGCCGGGATCTCCGGTGCGCGGCCGGCCGCTCCGGCCATCCGGCGGCGCAGCGCTTCCTGCAGGTGGGCGGGCAGCGCCGCGATGCGGTCCTCACGGGACGAGGTCATGGGGAGTCCTCACGATTCCAGTTCTGCGGCAAGCCGTTCCAGCTCGCTCAGCACGAGGTCTTCGACGGTTTCGGCCAGCGCCGCGACGGTGCGCGCGGCCATCACGTCGGCCGGGGTGAGCCGGACGTCGAAGAGCGCGCTGGCTTGGGCGGAAATCTGCAGGCTGCGCAGCGAATCCCCGCCGAGGGAGAAGAAATTGTCCTGCGTGCCGACGCGGTCCGCGCCGAGCACCTCGGCCCAGATCCCGGCGAGCGCGCGCTCGGTCTCGGTCGCCGGTTCGACGTGCCCGGTTTCCGCCGCCTGGGGGGCGGGCAGCGCGCGCCGGTCGAGTTTTCCGTTGGCGCTCACCGGAAGCCGGTCGAGCGCGACGAACACCGACGGCACCAGGTAGTCCGGCAGCGACCGGGCAAGGAACTCCCGGAGCGCTTCTTCTCCGGCCGCCGACACGACGTACGCGACCAGCCGCTTCGCGCCCGGCTGGTCCTCCCGGACGAGCACCGCGGCCTGCGCGACGTCCGGATGCCGGGCCAGCGCGGCCTCGACCTCGCCCGGTTCGACCCGGAACCCGCGCAGTTTGACCTGGTCGTCGCGGCGGCCGAGGAATTCCAGGGCGCCGTCGGGCCGCCAGCGGACGACGTCGCCGGTGCGGTACATCCGATCCCCCGGCGGGCCTTCCGGGTCGGCGACGAACCGGTCCGCGGTCAGCCCCGGCCGGTCCCGGTAGCCCCGGGCCAGGCCCGCGCCGGCCAGGCACAGTTCGCCGGGCACGCCGGGCGGCACCGGGCGCAAGTCCGCGTCGAGCACCCGGACGCGGGCGCCGTCGAGCGGGCGGCCGATCGGGATCCGGTCCGGCGGCGGCGCGTCCATCGGATAGGCGGTGACGAACACGGTCGTCTCGGTCGGGCCGTAGCCGTCGACGACCCGCAGCCCGGGACACGCGGCCAGTACCCGCCGCACCGCTTCCGCCGGGACGACGTCGCCGCCGGTCCAGACCTCGCGCAGGCCGGCGAAGCACTCCGGCGTTTCCTGGGCCAGGATCCGGAACAGCCCCGCGGTGACCCAGACCGACGTCAGGCCGTGCTCGCGGACGAGTCCGCGCAGCAGCGGCGCGTCGAGGCCGGTGTCCGGGCTGGTGACGACCCAGCCGCCGGTGAGCAGCGGCACCCACAGCTCGTAGGTCGAGGCGTCGAACGCGAGCGGCGAGTGCAGCAGGACCCGTTCGTGCCCGCCGCCGCGGAACCGGTGGTCGGCGGCCAGCGCCGCGATGTCGCGGTGGCGCACCACCACGCCCTTCGGCACCCCGGAGGAGCCGGACGTGTACATCAAGCAGGCCGCCTGATCCGGGTCGACGGCGAGCTCCGGGTCGCTGTCCGGCTCGTCGTCCACAGAGGACAGCAGCACGGTCTGGCCGAGCGGATGTTCTTCCGCGGCAACGATGAACCGGACGCCGTCGAGCAGCATCCGTTGCCGCTCGAGCGGAGCGCGCGCGTCGATCGGCAGGTACGCGCCGCCCGCCTTGACCACGGCCAGTTCGGCGATCACCGCGTCCGCGTGGTCCACGGCGAGCCCGACCGGTTCCTCCGGCCGCAGCCCGAGCCCGGCCAGCCGGTTCGCGAGGCGGTTGGCCCGCCGGTTCAGCTCGGCGTACGTGACCGGTTCGCCGTCGAGGACGGCCGCGAGCGCGTTCGGCCGGAGACGGACCTGCTCGGCGAACAAGTCCGGCAGCGACCGGGGTTCGGGCGGGCCGCAGGTCGCGGTTCGTTCGGCGAGGAGCTGGGTTTCGGCCGCGGTCATGACCGGGACAGCGCCGAGCGTCCGGTCGCCGTCCGCGGTCAGGCCGCTGAGGATTTCCAGCAGCCGCGCCGCCAGGCTGGTCACCGTCGCCGGGTCAAAGAGCGCCGGGTCGTAGCCGACGTCCACCGTCAGCTCCGAACCGGGCGAGGCGACGACGGTGATCGGGAAGTTCGTCGTCTCCCGCGCGGAGAGGTCGCGCACGGTCAGGCCGTGTCCCGCCGCCGCGCCGGTGATCGGGTAGTTCTCGAACACCACGAGGCTGTCGCACAGGTTCACCCCGCCGGGCAGGCCCGCCCAGCCCTGGACGCGCGCCAGCGGGACGTGCCCGTGCCCGCGTGCTTCGGCCTGCGCCGCCTGCAGCCGGGCGAGCCAGTCCGCGACGGGAACACTCCGGTCCACCGCGACCCGCACCGGCAGGGTGTTGATGAAGATGCCCGGAATGTCGTCCACCCCGGGCACTTCGGCCGGACGGCCGGAGGAGGTCGCCCCGAACACGACGTCGTTCTGTCCACTGTAGACCGACAGCAGCAGCGCCCACGCTCCCTGCAGCACGACGTTGTGCGTGAGGCCGTGGCGTTTGACGAACGCGTCCAGCCGGGCGGTGGCGGCGCGGTCCAGGTGCACGGGCAGCCACTCGGCCGAGCACGGGGCGTGGCCGGACGGCGGGGTCCGGTCGGTCGGCAGCTGCGTCGGGCCTTCGATCCCGGCGAGCGCGGTGCGCCAGAACTCTTCGGCCGCGACCTGGTCGTGCTCGCCCAGCCAGGCGAGGTAGTCGCGGAACGGCGGCCGGGACGGCAGCGGCTGTCCGGCGTAGGCGGTGCAGACGTCCGAGAGCACCTGGAAGACGCTCCAGCCGTCGAGGAGGACGTGGTGGAACGTCCACAGCACCAGGACTTCCGTGTCGGACAGCCGGGCGAGCGTGATGCGGGCCAGCGGCGCGACGGCCAGATCGAGGCCCTCGGCCCGGTCTTCGGCGAGCAGCCGTGCCAGCTCCGCGTCGTGGGTGTCCAGCTCGGTCCAGTCGAGGCGCCGGACCGGCAGTTCGGCTTCGCGGTGCACGACCTGGACCGGCTCGTCCACGCCGGTCCAGACGAACGACGTGCGCAGGACCGGCGTGCGGTCGACGACCTGCTGCCACGCCGCGCCGAGCCGCTGCGGATCGGTGACACCTTCGAGCACGAAGGTCGCCTGCTCGAAGTACATGCCTTGCGCGGTCTGGGACAGTCCGTGGAAGACCATTCCGCCCTGCATCGGCGTCAGCGGATAGATGTCCTCGACCGCCCGTCCCGCGACGAGCCGGTCCACCCCTGCCTGGTCGAGCGCGGCGAGCGGGAAGTCCGACGGGGTGCGTCCGCCCGCGTCCGGCTCGGCGCAGTGCGCGATGACTTCCCGCAGCGCCGTCAGCATCTGCTCGGCCAGCGTTTCGACGGTGTCTGCGGCGGTGGCGTACGACCAGGTCAGTTCCAGCACGCCTGCTTCGACCCGGCCGACGACGTCGAGCACGTGGGTGCGAGGTGCTTCCGGGTCGACGTCGGCGTCGAGGCTGCCGACGCGGAACAGCCCGCCTTCGGCCGCGCTGAACTGGCCGAGGTAGTTGAAGCTCACCTGCGGGTCAATCGCCGGGGCCGTGCCGGTCAGGTAGCGGAGTGCGCCGTAACCGATGCCTCGCCGCGGGATCGCGCGCAGCTGTTCCTTGACCGACTTCAGCGCGGGGCCCCATTCGTCCGGGACGTCCAGCGCGACCGGGAACATGCTGGTGAACCAGCCGACCGTTCGGGACAGGTCGACGCCCTCGAACAGGTCTTCGCGGCCGTGGCCTTCGAGGTCGATCACCGGTATTTCGCCGGTCCAGTCCCGCAGGACGCGGCCCAGCGCGGTCAACAGCACGTCGTTGGCCTGCGTCCGGTAGACCTCGGGGACGTCCTGCAGCAGCGCCCGGGTCTCCTCGGCGGTGAGGCGGACGGTGACCTCGCGGGTGTCGGCGATGATGCCCGGCTCGCCCGGCGTGACTGGCGGAAGGGCTTGCCAGTGGGCGAGTTCGTCGTCGAAACCGCCTGCCTCGGCGTGTTCGGCGAGCCGTCGGGCCCAGGCAAGGAACGACGTCGTCTTCGGTTCCAGGTCATCGCCTCGGTAGGCGGTTTCCAGGTCCTCCAAGAGGATTCGCCACGAAACGCCGTCGATGACCAGGTGGTGCGCGGCCAGCAGCAGCCGTCGTCCGTCGAGGACCGCGTTCAGCAGCGGGCCGTGTCGGACGTCGAAGACGGGCTCGCCGACGAGCAGGTCCGCCGGGCCGGGCGGGTCGCTGTGCTGGGTCTCATCGAACCGCAGGCGCAGGGCGTCGTGGTGCGCCCAGACCGTGGCGAGCGCCCGGCGCAGCGCGAGCTCGTCGACGTCCTCGGCGAATTCCAGGACGACCCGCTGGTCGAACCGCTCCGGCTGGGTCTCGAAGTACCAGCGCTGGATCGGCGTGAGCGGCGCTTCGCCGACGACCGGTCCTTGCTCGGCCTTCGGCCTGCGGTCGCCGCTGGCGTGCGCGGCGAGCGCGGCCAGCGTCGGATGCCGGAATACCTCGTGCGGCAACAGGATCAGCCCGGCGCGGCGGGCCCGGGAGACGACCTGGATGCTGAGGATCGAATCGCCGCCGAGTTCGAAGAAGTTCGTCTCGGCCCCGACGTCCTCGACGCCGAGCACCTCGGACCAGATCCCGGCCAGGACCCGTTCGACTTCCGTCGCCGGGGCGGTGCGGGCGCCAGTCGCGGCGAAGTCCGGGGCGGGCAGGGCGTTCCGGTCGAGTTTTCCGTTGCGATTCAAGGGAAAACGGTCCAGCCGGACGAACGCGGCCGGGACCAGATAGTCCGGCAAGGTCCGGCCGAGGAATGCGGGCAGCTCGTCCGCTTCGCCGGTGTAATAAGCGACGAGCCGCTTGACGCCGTGGTCCTCGCGAGCCAGCACGGCGGCCTGCGAGATGCCGGGGTGCGCGGCGAGCGCGGCCTCGACCTCGCCGGGTTCGATGCGGAAGCCGCGGATCTTGACCTGCTCGTCCACCCGGCCGGCGAAGCCCAACTCGCCCCGCGCGGTCCAGCGGACAAGGTCGCCAGTGCGGTACATCCGCTCCCCCGGCGGCCCGAACGGGTCGGGCAGGAACCGTTCGGCGGTCAGGCCGGGAGCGCCGTAGTAGCCGCGCGCCAGGCCCGCGCCGGCGAGGTGGAGTTCGCCGAGCGCGCCCGGCGGCACCGGCCGCAGGTCCGGGCCGAGGACGTAGGCGCGGGTGTTGTCCAGCGGTTTCCCGATCGGCACCACGTCCGGCACCGGACCGAGGACCGGATGCGCCAGAGCGAACGTCGTGGTCTCGGTCGGGCCGTACACGTCCACAACGGTCGTGTCCGGGCAGGTTTCCCGCACGCGCCGCACGGCGGCCGACGGGACCGCGTCGCCCCCGGCCCAGACTTCCTTCAGGCCGACGAAGATCTCCGGGGCTTCCCGGGCCGCGAGCCGGAACAGGCCGGTGGTGAGGAAGGCGGCGTCGACCCGGTGCTCGGCGAACAGGCGGCCGATGGTGTCCAGATCGAGGTCGCCGGGCGGGGCGACGACGACCGTGCCGCCGTTGAGCAGCGGCACCCAGAGTTCGTACGTCGAGGCGTCGAAGGCCTGCGACGCGTGCAGCAGGACCCGGCGGTGCTCAGCGAAACGCCGGTCGGCCGCGAGTGCCACGATGTCGCGGCGGGTGGGTGCGACGCCCTTCGGCTTTCCGGTCGACCCCGAGGTGTACATGACGTACGCCAGGTTGGCCGGGTCCGCCTTCGGGAGCCTTACCGCCGCGGTGCGCTCGCCGGGCACGACCGTGGGTCCACTGTGGACCTTCGACGCGGTATCGCGCCACGTGTCGTCGGTGACCAGGATCTTCACGCCGGACAGGAGGGTTTTGAGCCGGGGTTCGGGCGCGCGGGTGTCGAGCGGCAGGTAGGCCGCACCGGCTTTGACGATCGCCAGCTCGGCGACGATCAGCCCGGGCGAACGGTCCATCAGCACGCCGACGAGCGTTTCCGGACCCGCGCCCAGCGAAACCAGGTAGCGGGCGAGGCGGTCGGATTGCCGGTCGAGCTCCGCGTACGTCAGGAGGATTCCGTCGCCCGCCACCGCGACCGCTTCCGGTGCTTGCCGGACCTGCTCGGCGAAAAGGTCGGTCAGGTCGTCGTCCGGGAGCGGCTGACTGGTGTCGTTCCACTCGACCAGCACCCGGTGGCGCTCCGCCGCGGTGAGCAGTTCGATGTCTTCCAGCGATGCCGGGCCCGCGCTGAAAGCGTCGAGGACGGCGAGGAGCTGACGGGTGATCCGCTCGGCGGTCTCGGGGTCGAACAGGCCGGGGTCGTAGCCGATGTCGAGGGTCAGCTGCTCCCCCGGCGACGCGACGATGCTGATCGGATAGTTCGTCGTCTCGGCCGCGTCGACGTCGCGCAGCCGCAGCCCGGGCGTCGACGCCTGGTCGATCGGGTAGTTCTCGAAGACCACGATGCTGTCGAAAAGGCTTCCGCCGCACCCACTCCACGCCTGCAGCTTCGTCAGCGGAAGGTGGCCATAACGACGGGATTCGACTTGCGCAGCCTGCAACTCAGCCAGCCACTCGGATACGTCGGCCCCGGTCACGGTGGTCCGCACGGGGAGGGTGTTGATGAAGATGCCGGTGATGTCGTCCGCGCCGGGAAGGTCGACCGGACGCCCGGAAACCGTGGTACCGAAGCAGACGTCGCGCTCACCGCTGAGCCGCGCCAGCACCAGCGCCCACGCGCCCTGCAAAACAGTATTGAGCGTGAGCCCGGCCCGGCGCGCGAAGTCACGCAGCCGTCCCGAGTTTTCGACCGGCACGCGCAGCCATTCCGACGACCGGCTCGTGTGCGCCTGCGCGGGAGCCCGGTCGTACGGCAGCCGGGCGGGAGCGACGAGGCTGCCGAGTTCGCGCCGCCAGTGTTCCTCGGCGGCCGCGTCGTCCTGCCGGTCCAGCCAGGCGACATAGTCGCGGAAGGGCGGGCGCTCGGGCAGCTCCCCACCGGAGTACGCGGCGAAGACGTCGGACAGCACGCCGAAGACGCTCCAGCCGTCGAGCAGGACGTGATGGAACGTCCACAGCACGCGGACTTCGGTGTCCGACAACCGTGCGAAAGCCAGCCGCAGCAACGGCATTTCGGTGAAATCGAGCCCTTGCGCCCGGTCGGCGGCCAGCAGGTCCTGCCACGCCTGATCGCGTTCGTCCGGAGTGCGGCGGCGCCAATCGTGCCGTGCGATCGGGACCGGAACGTGCCGCTGCACGACCTGGACCGGTTCGGGCACGCCCTCCCAGGCGATCCGCGTCCGCAGCACCGGCGTCCGGTCGACCACTCGCTGCCACGCCCGTTCCAGCGCGGCCAAGTCCTCGACGCCGTCCAGCACAAACCCGACCTGCTGGAAGTAGACCCGTTCGCCGGGCTGGGACAGCGCGTGGAACACCATCCCGGACTGCATGGGTGTCAGCGGGTAAACGTCCTCGATTTCGCGGCCGTCGCCGACCAGTTCGTCCACAGTGGATTGGTCGAGGGCGGCGAGCGGGAAGTCCGACGGCGTCCGGCCGCCCGCTCCCGGCTCGGCGCAGTGGCGGATGATCTCGCACAGCGCGCTCGTCATCGCGGCGGCGAGCGTGTCCACAGTGGATTCTTCGTGGATTCCTTCGGCGTAGTACCAGGTCAATTCCAGTTCGCCGGATTCGACACGGCCGACGACGTCGAGCAGGTGCGCGCGAGCCGAGCGCGGGCTTTCGTCGGATTCGAGACGGCCGTAGCCGAACTGGCCGAGGTAGTTGAAACTCACCTGCGGGTCGATCTCCGGCGCGGTGCCGGTCAGGTAGCGCAGTGCGCCGTAACCGATCCCTCGTCGCGGCACTGCGCGCAGTTGTTCCTTGACGGACTTGAGCGCCGTGCCCCAGTCGTCCGGGACGTCCAGCGCCACCGGGAAGACCGTGGTGAACCAGCCGACCGTCCGGGACAAGTCGACGTCGTCGAACAGGTCCTCGCGGCCGTGGCCCTCCAGGTCGACCACCGCGGTCCCGCCGGTCCAGTCGCGCAGGACGCGGCCGAGGGCGGTGAGCAGCACGTCGTTGACCTGCGTGCGATACGCCTTCGGGACGTCTCGCAGCAGCGCTCCGGTCTCCGCCGCCGACAGTCGGACGGTCACGGAGCGCAGTGAAGCGTTGGTCGCGTCGCCTCGGCCGTCAACCGGCACCGTGGTCCGGCCGGAAACGCCGCGCCAGTAGCCGAGTTCGTCGTCGAACCCGCCCGCGGCAGCGTGCTCCGAGAGGCGGATCGCCCAGTCGCGGAAGGACGTCGTGCGCGGGCCGAGGTCGATCGGTTTGCCTTCCCGCACCTGGTCGTAGGCGCGCTCGAAGTCCTCGATGAGCACGCGCCACGAGACGCCGTCGACCACGAGATGGTGCACGGACAGCCGGTCCTGCTCGAACCGGACCAGCGGTGCCTCGGCCCCGACCGGGCCGTTCTCCTGAAGCCAGTGCGTTTCGCCGCGGGCGAAGCGCATCCGGAGCGCGTCGTGGTGGGCAAGCAGCGCCTCGACGGCCGCGCGCGCCGCGTCCGGATCGAGCGTTCCCAAGTGGACGAACTGGTGGAAGTGGTCCGGTTCGGCGGTTTGCGTCGCGAAGAACCAGCGCTGGATCGGCGTGAGCGGCACCGGGCCGTGGACCGGGCCGTGCTCGGCCACCGTCGTCGCGGTGCGGGCCGCCGCGGCGAGCGCGGCCGGGGTCCGGTGGGCGAACAGATCGCCGGGCTGCAGCTCCAGTCCGGCCCGGCGGGCGCGGGAGACGACCTGCATGCTGAGGATCGAATCGCCGCCGAGCTCGAAGAAATCGTCGGTCGCGCCGACGCGTTCGACGCCGAGCACGTCGGCCCAGATCTCGGCGATGGCGCGTTCGCGCTCGGTCCGCGGCGCGACGTGGTCCCGCGCGCCGAACTCCGGCGTGGGCAGCGCCTGCCGGTCGAGCTTCCCGTTGACGTTCACCGGGAACCGCTCCAGCCGCACGAACGCGGCGGGCACCATATAGTCCGGCAGCGTCCGGCCGAGGAATTCCGCCAGGCCGTCGGTCGCGCCGACGATGTAGGCGACCAGCCGCTTCACGCCGCCGTCCTCGCGGGCCAGCACGGCGGCCTGTTCGACGCCGGGATGTTCGCCGAGCGCGGCCTCGATTTCGCTCGGTTCGACCCGGAACCCGCGGATTTTGACCTGCTCGTCGGCCCGGCCGACGAACTCGAGCGCGCCTTCGTCGTTCCAGCGCACGAGGTCGCCGGTGCGGTACATCCGCTCCCCCGGCGGGCCGAACGGATCCGCGACGAACCGGTCCGCGGTCAGCCCGGACCGCCCGAGGTAACCGCGCGCCAGGCCCGCGCCGGCGATGTGCAGTTCGCCGGGCGCGCCGGGCGGGACGAGCCGGAGGTCGTCGTCGAGGACGTACGCGCGGGTGTGGTCGAGCGGCCCGCCGATCGGGACGACGTCCGGGATCTCGCCGGGCAGCGGGTGCACGGTCGCGAACGTCGTGGTCTCAGTGGGGCCGTAGACGTCGGCGACCAGGGTGTCCGGGCAGGCCGCCTGGACCCGGCGCAGCGCGGCCGCGGGCACGGCGTCGCCGCCGGTCCAGACTTCCCGGACGCCCGCGAAGACCTCCGGCGATTCCTGCGCGACCAGGCGGAACAGGCCGGTGGTGAGGAACGCGCCGGTCACGCCGTGCGTGGTGAGCGAGCGGCCGAGCGTCTCGACGTCCACGTCTCCCGGCGGGGCCAGCACGACCGTGCCCCCGTTGAGCAGCGGCACCCACAGCTCGTACGTCGCGGCGTCGAAGGCCTGTTGCGAGTGCAGCAGAATCCGGTCGTGGCGGGCGAAGCGCTGGTCGAGCGTGAGCGCCACGACGTCGCAATGCCGCGCCGAAACGCCCTTCGGACGGCCGGTCGAACCGGACGTGTAGATGACGTAGGCGAGTTGTTCAGGATCGACCCGGACAGCTGGCGGTGTATCGGGGGCGCTGCTCTCGCCGGTGAGGATGGTGCCGGTGTGGACGTCTTCGGCGGTCGCCAGCCACGCCGCGTCGGCCAGGAGGACGGTTGCCTCGGCCTCGTGCAGGAGCAGGCGCAGCCGGTCGGCCGGGGCGCGCAGGTCCAACGGCAGGTAAGCGCCACCGGCCTTGACGATCGCGAGTTCCGCGACGACGAGTTCCGGCGAGCGGTTCATCAGGACGGCGACCCGGTCCTCGGCCCGCACTCCGGCGGCGATCAGCCGGTGGGCCAGCCGGTTCGCGCGGACGTCGAGTTCGCGGTAGGTGATCTGCTCGTCGTCCGTTACGAGCGCGACGGCGTCCGGACTCCGCCGGACCTGGGCCTCGAAGAGCTCGGGCACCGCCTTGGCCGGGATCGGGCGGGCCGTCTCGTTCCGCTCGGCGAGCAGGTGGTTGATCTCGGACTCGGAGAGCATCGGCACCCGGGACACCGGCTCGTGCGGGGCCGCGACCATGCCCCGGACCAGTGCTTCGAGGTGTGCCGCGAGCCTCGCCGCCGCCGAGTCGCCGATCCGCTCCGGGTCGTGCGTGAGAATGAGCGACAGCTTCCGTCCGGGGTAGGCGACGACGCCCAGCGGGTAGCTGGTCCGTTCGGCCGCACGGACGTCGCGCAGCTCGGAGACCTCGTCGATCGGGTAGTTCTCGAAGACGACGATGCTGTCGAACAGGCTCCCGCCGCCGCTCCACGCTTGCAGTTTCGTCAGGCCGACGTGCCCGAAGCGGCGCGATTCCGCTTGCGCCGCTTGGAGATCGCGCAACCAGTCCGTGACCGCGCGGATGCCGTCGAGCCGGACTCGCACCGGCAGCGTGTTGATGAAGATGCCGGGAATGTCGTCCGCGCCGGGCAATTCCGGCGGACGGCCGGACACCGTCGCGCCGAAGCACACCTCGGTTTCGCCGCTGTAGCGCGCCAGCAAAGCGGCCCACGCACCTTGGACGACGGTGTTGACGGTCAGCCGGTTCCGTCGCGCGAAGGCGTACACCGCGGCGGACGTCTCGTCGTCCAATTCCACCGGGATCCGGCCGGTCGAACTCGACGTGTGCGTGCGGGCGGCGGGGCGTTCGAGCGGCAACGGCGTCGGTGCGACCCCGGCGAGTTCGGCCCGCCAGTGCGCCTCGGCGCGCTCGTCGTCCTGGGCGGCGAGCCAAGCCGCGTACTCGCGGAAAGGCGGCCGGACGGGCGGTTCTTCGCCGCGCAGCAGGGCGACGACGTCGGAGAGAATGCCGAAGACGCTCCAGCCGTCGAGGAGGACGTGATGGAAGGTCCAGAGCACCCGTACCCGGGTGGCGGATTCCTTCGCGATCACCAGCCGGGCCAACGGGGCGTGGGCGAGATCGAATCCCTCCGCAAGGTCCTGCTCCAAAAGCTGCTTCAGCGCTTCCTCAGCATCCACAGTGGACCAGTCCAGATAGGACACTGGCAGCTCGACCTTACGGTGCGCGATCTGCAGCGGCTGAGGAACGCCGTCCCACACGATCCGGCTGCGCAGGATCGGGGTCCGCTCGACAATCCGTCGCCAAGCCTCGCCGAGCCGTTGCGGATCGGGCACATCGTCCACAGTGAACGAAACCTGTTCAAAGTAGACGCGGTCGCCGGGCTGGGCGAGGTCGTGGAACACCATCCCCGCCTGCATCGGCGTCAGCGGGTAAATGTCCTCGACGTCCCGGCCGTCGCCGACCAGTTCGTCCACTGTGGATTGCTCGATTGCCACCAGCGGGAAGTCTGACGGCGTCCGCCCGCCCGCTTCCGGCTCCGCGCAATGCCGGATAATCTCGCGCAGCGCTTCGGCCATCGCCGCCGCCAGCCGGTCCACAGTGGATTCCTCGTGGACGCCTTCGGCGTAATGCCAGGCCAGCTCCAGCTCTTCGCCCTCGACGCGACCGACCACCTCCAGCAGGTGCGGACGGACGGTGTCGGGCGAGACGTCCAGCGCGAGTTCCCGGTGCAGGGTCAGTCCGCCGGGCAGGTCGAACTGGCCGAGATAGTTGAAGCTCACCTGCGGTTCGATCACCGGCGCGGACCCGGCGAGATACCGCAGCGCGCCGTAGCCGATCCCCCGGCGCGGCACCGCGCGCAGCTGCTCCTTGACCGCCTTGAGCGCCGCGCCCCAGCCGTCCGGAACGTCCAGCGCCACCGGGAAGATGCTGGTGAACCAGCCGACCGTCCGCGACAGGTCGACCCCGTCGAACAGCTCCTCGCGGCCGTGCCCTTCGAGGTCGATCACCGGCCGGTGCCCGGTCCAGTCCCCCAGCACCCGGCCCAGCGCGGCCAGCAGCACGTCGTTGACCTGAGTCCGGTACGCCTGCGGCACCTCGCGCAGCAGCGCGCGCGTCTCGTCGGCGGTGAGCCGGGCGGTGACGACGCGGGCGCGGCCGAAGGTGTTCTCCGCCGTGCCGTCGACCGGGAGCGGAGCCGGCGTGGGCAGCTCCCACCAGTGCGCGAGTTCGTCGTCGAAGCCGCCCGCTGCCGCGTGCTCGGCCAGCCTGCTCGCCCACTCTCGGTAGGACGTCGTCCGCGGGCCGAGGTCGATCGGTTCCTCGCGCACGGCCTGCTGGTAAGCGCGGTCGAGGTCCTCGAGCAGCAACCGCCACGACACGCCGTCGACCACCAGGTGGTGCGCGGCCAGGTGCAGGGTCCGCGGCTCGCCGGTCAGCGACCAGCGCAGCAGCGTGTGCCCTTCGCCGACCGGGGCGTTGTGCTGGTGCCAGGCCTCGCGGTCGTGGCTGAACCGCATCCGCAGCGCGTCGTGCCGTTCGGACAACGCGGCCAGCGCGCGGATCAGCGCGGTCAAGTCGACGTCAGCGGGCAGTTCGACCGCGATCGTCTGGTCGAAGCGGTCCGCGTCCAGGCCGAAGAACCAGTGCTGGATCGGGGTGAGAACGACGTCGCCGCTTTCCGGGCCGCGCGCCGGGATCGCCGCGGCTTCGCTGACGGTCGGGGCGAGCGCGGCGATGGTCTGGTGGCGGAACAGGTCGGCGGTGGTCACGCTGAGCCCCGCTTGCCGGGCCCGGGAACTCACCTGGATGCTCAGGATCGAATCGCCGCCGAGAGCGAAGAAGTTGTCGTCCACGCCGACGCGGTCGAGGCCGAGCACGTCCGCCCAGATCCCGGCGAGAACGGCCTCCCGTTCGGTGCGCGGGACCACCATCCGCTCGCTGGCGACCTGCGGCTCCGGCAGCGCACGGCGGTCGACCTTGCCATTGGTGGTGAGCGGCAGCTCGGCCAGCGGGACGAGCACTGACGGCACCATGTAGTCCGGCAGCGTGCGCGCGACGGCCCGGCGGAGTGCTTCGGTATCGATGTTCGCCGGGACCACGTAGCCGACCAGTTGCTTGCGTCCGCCGGTCGCCCGGATCGTCACGAACGCCTGCGCCACCCCTTCTTCGGCGGCCAGGGCGCGTTCGATCTCGGCCGGTTCGACCCGGAAGCCGCGGATCTTGACCTGGTCGTCCACGCGGCCGAGGAACTCGAGCGTCCCGTCGGTGCGCCATCGGCCCAGGTCGCCGGTCCGGTACATCCTGGACCCGGGCTCGCCGAACGGGTCGGCGACGAACCGCTCCGCGGTCAGCCCCGGCTGCTCGAAGTACCCGCGCGCGAGCCCAGCACCAGCGATGCAGACCTCGCCGGCCGCGCCGCGCGGCAGCAGCCGGAACCGGTCGTCGACGACGTGGATCCGGACGTCCCGCAGCGGTGTCCCGATCGGGATCACGTCCGGGACCTCGGCCGACATCCGGAACGAGGTGGCGAAGGTGGTGGTTTCGGTCGGGCCGTAGCCGTCCACGACCGCGATCCCGGGGCAGCGGTCGAGGACTCTTCGCACGGCGGGCGGGGGCACGACGTCGCCGCCGGTCCAGACCTCGCGGAGCCCGGCGAAGCACTCGGGTGACTCCTCGGCGAAGAGCCGGAACAGGCCCGCGGTCAGCCAGAGTGCGGTGATGTCGTGCTGCGCGACCAGCTGCTGGATCGCGTCGGCGTCCAGGTCGCCGGGCGGCGCGACGATCACGGTGCCGCCGTTGAGCAGCGGCACCCACAGCTCGTAGGTCGAGGCGTCGAACGCGAGCGGGGAATGCAGCAGGACGCGCTCGTGGCTGGCGAAGCGCGGATCGGTCGCGAGTGCCGCGACGTCCGCATGGCGTACTGCTACACCCTTGGGGACTCCGGTGGAACCTGAGGTGTACTCGACGTAGGCCAGATTTTGGTGGCTCAGCGTGATTTCCGGGGCTGTTCCGTCCACCTCCGCCACGATCAGGGACGTTCCTTTGTGGACGGTCGCCGCAGTGCCGTGACAGGTGCGATCGGTGAGCACCAGCGACACCCCGTCGAGGACACGGCGCAGGCGATCGGCCGGGGCGCGCAGGTCCAGCGGGAGATAGGCCGCGCCTGCCTTGAGGATCGCGAGCACGGCCACGACGAGGTCGGCCGAGCGGTCCATCAGCACGCCGACCCGCTCCTCCGGTCGGACGCCTTGCCGGATCAGACGCTGGGCGAGACCGTTTGCCCGGGACTGTAGTTCTGCGTAGGTCAGTCGGATGTCGCCGCTCACGACCGCGGCCTGGTCGGGTTGGCGTTCCGCGCATCGATCGAACCGCTCCGGCACCGTTTCGGCGAGGGTGCTTTCGGCGGGTGCCGGGAGCAGGAACCGGCGGTCCTCGTCGGTGAGCAGCGGGAGGTCGCCCACTGGCCGTGCGGGGTCGGTGGCGACGCCGGTGAGCAGGACTTCCAGGCTCTGCGTGAGCCGTTCGATGGTGGCGGGGTCGAAGAGCGCGGTGGCGTATTCGACGGTGACGCGCAGGCCGTCGGGTTGCGGCCAGAACTCGACCACGAGATCGAAGCGTGCCGAGGGTCGCGGCAGGGCGTACTCGCTGACCTGCAGCCCGGCGACCGTACGGTCTTCCACCAACGGCCGTTGCAGCACTACGACGGCCTGCACCAACGGCGTCCGCGACGGGTCGCGTTCCGGTTGGACTTCCTCCACGACGCGGTCGAATGGGACGTCACCATGCACGAAAGCGGCCAGCACAGTTTCGCGGAACTCGGTCAAGAAACCATCGAACGGCTGCGCACTGTCCACTGAGGACCGCAGCACAAGAGTGTTGACGAAGAACCCGGTCAGCTGCTCAAGTTCCGCCCGCTCGCGTCCGGACACTGCGGTGCCGACCGCGATGTCCCGTTGCCCGCTATACGCAGCCAGGACGACCTGGACGGCCGCAGTCAGGGTCATGAACAGCGTGGCACCCTGTGTGCGGCCCGCTTCCGCGATGCCGCGGACCAACTCGGCGGGCAGGTCGTGCCGGTGCACCGCGCCTTCGGTGGTGCGCTGCGGGGGCCGGGGGCGGTCGGTCGGCAGTGCGAGGGGTTCGAGGCCGTCGAGTGCTTCGCGCCAGTAG
This sequence comes from Amycolatopsis sp. La24, assembly GCF_029087445.1. Taxonomy (NCBI): domain Bacteria; kingdom Bacillati; phylum Actinomycetota; class Actinomycetes; order Pseudonocardiales; family Pseudonocardiaceae; genus Amycolatopsis; species Amycolatopsis sp. La24. The sequence continues at coordinate 44,825 of NZ_JARACH010000016.1, read as the reverse complement.
CCGAGCTGGTCGAGACGTTCGGACGCCAGCCGCCACTGGGTGTAGTCCTGGTAGCCGAGCGGGAGCGGGGGCCGGGACGCGCCACTGTACAGGTCGAGAAGTTCGCCGGTGAGCACGGCGATCGACCGGCCGTCCGTCACGATGTGGTGCTGGCACAGGAGAAGCAGGTGCTCGTCCGGGGCGAGCGGGAACAGGACGGATCGAGTCAGCGGACCCGTCCGGAGGTCGAACGGTGCGCGCAGTTCAGCCTTCAGTGTCTCGTCGTCCGGGGTGGAATCCGCTATCCTCAAGGGTAGTTCCCCGGTTGGCGCTATCCGCTGTTTTCCTTGTCCCTCAATGGAATCGAAGGTCGTTCGCAGCGATTCGTGCCGCGCGCACAGCGAGGCCAGCGCCCCGTGCAGCTTGTCGAGGTCGAGCGGGCCGGACAGGCGGATCCCGACGCCGGTGTTGTACTCGGTGCTGCCGCAGGTCATCTCGTCGAGGAGCCACAACCGCCGCTGCGCCGGAGACAGCGGAAGCAGTTCCCTCGGCGACGCCACCGGAATCGCCTGCTCGGCTCGCGGACCACTTTCCAGCAGTCGGGCGAGCTGTGCCACGGTGGGCGCGTCGAAGAGCGCCCGCGCCGAGAGGTCCGCGCCGAACCTCCGGCGCAGGCGGGACAAGGCCTGCACGGCCAGGATCGAGTCGCCGCCCAAGGCGAAGAAATCGTCCTCGACACCGATCCGGTCCAGGCCCAGCACTTCCGTGACGACCTCGGCAACGGCGCGTTCAGTATCCGTCCCTGGCTCGGCACCTTCCGGCTCCGCCGACGGCGCAGGCAGCGCTCTCCGATCGACCTTTCCATTGGCACTCAACGGAAGCTCGTCCAACACGACAATCGCCGACGGCACCTGATAACTCGGCAACACCGCCGCGACAACGGCTTTCAAATCCTTCCGCAGCGCGCCCGGCACCAACACGACGTAGCCGACCAGCCGCTTGATGCCCGATCCGTCCTGCCGCGCGACGACCACGGCCTCCGCGACCGTGTCGTCCGCGGCAAGCACGGATTCGATCTCACCGAGTTCCACCCGGAACCCGCGGATCTTGACCTGATCGTCGGTACGGCCGAGAAATTCCAGCTCGCCCCGGTCGTTCCGGCGGACCACGTCGCCAGTACGGTACATCCGCTCGCCCAGCACCACGGGATCGGCGACGAACTTCTCCGCCGTCGCCCCGGGACGCGCCCAGTAGCCGCGCGCCAGCCCCGCGCCGGCCAGGTACAGGTCGCCGGTCGGGACCGGATTCAACGCGTCGTCCAGGACATACGCGCGCACGCCGTCCAGCGGGCGGCCGATCGGAATCGCCGTGACGTCCGCCGACTCGACCGCGTGGGCCGTCATGAAGGTGGTGGTCTCGGTCGGACCGTACCCGTCGACGACCGTGACGCCGGGGCAGGCCCGCAACACCCGCCGCACCGCTCCGGGCGGGACGACGTCGCCGCCGGTCCAGACCTCTCGCACACGCTGGAAACAGTCCGGCGCTTCCTGCGCGACGACCCGGAAAAGGCCCGCGGTCAACCAGATCGCACCGACCTCGAACCGGGACAGAACTTCGCGGAGGCTCTCGACGTCGAGGTCACCAGGCGGCGCGACCACCACGGTCCCGCCGTTCAAGAGCGGGACCCACATCTCATACGTGGAGGCGTCGAAGGCCGCAGGCGAGTGCAGCAACACCCGCCGATGCGCGTCCCGAGCGAATCTCCGGTCCGCCGCGAGCGCCACAACATCCCGATGCCGGACCGCGACCCCCTTGGGCGTTCCGGTCGAGCCGGAAGTATGCATCAGATACGCCAGATTGTCCGGATGCAGTGCCACGGAGGGGAATTCCGCCTCCGGCAACGCCCGCCCGAGCACGACGATTTGTCCACTGTGGACCTCCGCCGCCCGGACCGGGTCGTCAGTCAGCAGCACCGTGACCCCGGCCTCGCCCAGCAGCGTCCGCAACCGGGTGTCCGGCGCACGCCGATCGAGCGGAACATACGCCCCGCCCGCGATGACCACCGCCAACTCCGCGACGACCACCCCGGCCGACCGCTCCGCCAGCACCCCGACCCGGTCCTCCGTACGCAACCCGAGCCGCAGCAGGTAGGCGGCGAGTTTGCCTGCCTGACCAGCCAGTTCGGCGTAGGTCAGGCGGGTCTCCGCACTCTCGACAGCGAGTGCGTCCGGATCCTGCCGCACCTGAGCGGCGAACAACGCGGGCAGAGTGGCGGCCGGATCCGCTTCAGCGTCAGCCAGCCGGGCCTCCTCTGCGAGCGCGTCCGGATCCTGCCGCTCCTGACCGGCGAACAACCCAGGCACCGTGGCAGCCGAGTCCGGTTCGGCGTCAGCCAACCGAGCCTCCGTACCCTCCACAGCAACCCCATCCGAAACCCGCCGCACCTGAGCAGCGAACGGCCCCGGCACGGTGGCGGCCGCGTCCGGCTCGGCGTCAGCCAACCGAGCCTCCCCGCCCTCCACAGCGACCACGTCCGAGTCACGCCGCACGTGACCGGCGAACGGCCCGGCCACGGTGGCGGCCGGATCTGCTTCGGCGTCTGGCCGCCGAGCCTCCCCACCCCCCACAGCAACCCCATCCGGATCCCGCCGCACCTGTTCGACGAACAACGCGGGCAGAGCAGCAGCCGGATCCGGTTCGGCCGATTTGTCTTGGGCGGTCATCGTCGTTCGCTACCTTCCGGGCACACCAAGGGATCCCGCCTGGCGCGGGTGGGGGACGAGGAGTTAGGAGGGCGGCCTCAGCACCGCCGCGCGAGCCGGCCGCCGATTTCGACGGCGGTTGCCGCGCCGGGGTCGCCGCGGAACCGTCCGCACGGGGTGGCGCGGCCGGTCGCCGGGTCGCGGACGGTGAAGCTGCCGTCGGCGTACCGGGTCAGTTCGGGGAAGACGTCGCCGTCCACGTCGAGGCACGCGTCGCCGTCGGCGGTCGGCCGGATCGTGTATCCGAGGGCTCCGTTGCGATAAGTGCCGAAATCGCCGTCCGGCAGCGGAATCGGGCAGGATTCCGCGCTCTGGACGCGATGTGGCGGAAGGCCGAGTTCCGGCAGTTCCCCGGCCAGGTCGTGCCAGAGGTCGGTGCCGCCCGCGCCGTTGGCAGTCAGCGCGAGCACGCAGGCCCCGGCCTGGTCGATCCGCAGGTGGCACGAGGTGCCGTCGGCCGTGCCGTCGTGGCCGAGCCAGCGGAACTCCTCGTCGCCGAAACAGGCCAGCCCCAGTCCCCAGCCGTCGGCGAGGCCGAACGGTTCCGCGACCTGCACCGGCCGGTGCAGGTCGCTCGCGGTGACGACGTCGAGCAAGCCCGGTTTGCCGAGGTGGACCCGCCCGAGCGCGACCAGGTCGCGGGCGCTCAGCGCGAGCGCGCCCGCCGGGTCCAGCATCGGCGGCAGCACCTGTTCGAGCGGACGCTCGCCGTCGCGCGCGCGCCCGGTCGCGACGCCCGGGCTGTCGACGTAGACCGGCTCGATCTCCAACGGCCGCAACAGAATCGACTCGACCGCCTCGCGCCAGCTCATCCCGGTGACCTCTTCGATCAGCAGGCCGACGAGCGCGTAGCCGAGGTTGGAATAGGAGAACGCGGCGCCCGGCTCGCAGACGAACTCCGCGGCCCGCACCTCTTTCCGGCAGGACCCGTCCGCGTCGGCCGGGTCCGAGGGCAGCCCGCTGGTGTGGCTCAGCAGCCTGCGCAAGGTCAGCTCGGCGGACAGCGAAGGGTCGCCGAGAATCTCGCCGACCGGCTGGTCCAGCTCGAGATCGCCGTCGGAGACGAGCATCATCGCCAGCGTCGCGGTCGCCACCTTGGTGATCGAGCCGATCGGCACCCGCGAGTCCGCCCGCATCGGCCTGCCGCCGCCCGCCGAACCGGTCTGGACCATGACGGTCTCGCCGCCGGACCACACCGCGACCTGCGCTCCCGGCACCCGATGCCGGGCGGCCAGCCGCGGGAGCACTGCGGCCAGCCGGCCCGCATCGCCGGCGCCGGGCACCGGCCGCGGTCTCGGGACAGCGAATCTTTCTTTCCGGGAGTGCATGACCAAGCCTTTCGAATACTCGTAGGAGCCGCCCGGGGAATTGCCCCCCGCCCGCGCGGCACTAGCCCCAGCAGAGCGCGGCCGTCCTCAAGACCGGACCCGCGCCGGAATCCATACCCTGCCTAGCGCGGTTGCGCTCCAGCAACCGCCAAACGAAGGACTGCGGCATACGCCGGTTCGCACCCAGCGTCACACATTGCCGAGAGCATTCTAAAATATGAACAACGGACTCACACCTCAGGGCGACACACAGATAAGCGGACGGTCCGCCTTCGCATTCGGCCGACCTCCCAGTCGCACCCGGAACTGTTTCCGGCTGCTCCGACCAGCGTAAACCCACCATTCTCCCGGTCGCCCCGGCAATGATCGAAACCACCGAAGTAGTGCCAACGGACGCTGCCGTTGCCCCGACCGCAGCAACATCACCGCCGCGAGCGGGAGTTCAGCCGCCCCCCGGAAAACGATCACCTTCCGCCTCTCCTTAAACGCTTCCGAACAGCTAGCGGGACAAGTCGATCAGGAAGAATCGGCGATTCGCTCCGCTAAACCTCACCCGATCACCGGAAAATTCCGCCGACTCCCCTCCGCGCGGAATTCGCCGCCCTCCCCGCACGACCACACGAATGGCGCGCGACGGCAGTAGCCCTTACTCCCGGGTAACTCGCCGCACTTCCCGTCGTTCCGCCACGAGATCGCCACAGTCGATTCCGGCATGAGCACCTCCGCCCGCACAGTCGCCCCCGCCACCGGAAACGTTGCACCTTCTCCGAGACCAATAACCGAACAGCGGAACCTCGCTTCTTGCTATCGGCAAGCTGTCAATAAGATGCATATTCCGCAGCGTTTCCGACCGCACAGATCGGTAAAAGGGAACCATCGGGCCGATTGCCCACGAATTGACTATCACCCACTGTCCACTCAGGACAGACGAGCCTCACTCCGCGGGCTTCCCGCCGCGCATCGCCGAAAGAAGCACCGGCAGCGCCACGGCCAGCGCGATCCCCCGCACCGCACCGGCCACCGGATACGCCGCCCGGATGCCGAGCACGTCCGCGACCAGTCCGCCGGCCAGCGATCCCAGCGGCATCAAACCCCAGCCCAGCATCCGGTAGACGCTGTGCACGCGCCCGCGCAGCTCCGCCGGCACCGCCTGCTGGCGCAGGCTGACCGTGACCACGCTCCAGAGCGTCGTCGCAAACCCGTTGAAACCCAGCAAAGCCCCGAGAACGACCGCATTCGGACTGGCGCCGATGAGCACGAAGATCACGATGTTGGCGATCAACGCGGTCAACAACGCTTGCAGCGCCCCAATTTTCGCCACGACGCGCGCGTTGACCATCCCGCCGAGCACACTGCCCGCCGCGGCCCCCGCGAGCAGCACGCCGTAACCGCGCTCGCTGACGTGCAAAGTCTGGGTCGCGAGCAGCACGACTGTCACATTGCCGAGCTGGTAGCAGAACGTGTTCACCGCCAGCAGCCCGGCCAACGTCCGCAACAACCGGTGCCGCCCGAGCCACCGCACCCCCTCCACCACCGCGACCCGGACCGGCGGCTGCACCCCGCGCGGCGCCGGACGGCGAGGCAAGCTCGCCAGCAACGCGGCGGACGCCACGAACGACACCGCGTCCACACCGAACGGCAACGCCGCCGCCCCCGCGAACAGCAGACTCCCGATCGGCGGCCCGACGAACAACTGCCCCGCGTTGGCGACCGCGTACTGACTGCCGTTCGCCCGGTGCAACTGCGCCTCGGACACCAGGTCAGGCAGCACTGCGAGCGACGCGTTGGCGAACACGACCTCGCACGCACTGAGCCCGAACCCCATGGCCGCGAGCCCCGCGATGTCGATCCGCCCCAGCCCGATCAGCACGGCGACCACCGCGACGATCACCGCCTGAAGCGCCTGCGACCGCCAGAGGAGACCGACCCGGTCGCGCCGGTCCACGAGCGCCCCCGCGGGTAAGGAGAGCAGCAGCCAGGGAAGGTAGGTCGCCGCCGAGACGATCGAGACCTGCACCGGATCGCGCGTGAGCGTGACCGTCAGCAGCGGTACCGCTGCGGAGAAGATCCCGTCGCCCACGTTGTCCACCGCAGAGGCCCACCACAACCGCCAATACGCGGCGGGGAGCTTGGCTTTGGGGTCGCTTGGCTTCATGCCCGGGAGGGTCCCTGAGTCGAACATGTGTTCGCCATCATGTAGACTGGAGCTACATCGACGATGGCCGGAACCTCTTCGTATTTCGCTTGCCGCAAGATCCGGGGTGCCGCAGACTGACGCGGCCGATGCCAAGTCCTGCGCGAATCCCGACTCAGCCCGACGCGTCCTTACCTGGGCGTGCCTGCCGTCGTGGGGTCGCGATGCCGGGATGCGCGATGGTCGCGATCGCCGCGGTTGAACGGGTGGTCGAGCGCGCGGTGGTCGGACGCACCGCAGTCAGCCACGCACCGGTCGAGCAGACCGCAACCGGCCACACCGACCGCACAAACTGCGGCAAGGTGCGTGCCAGCCAGGGCCCCGCTCGGCGAACGGCGGCTGAGCGACCGGAGGCCCGGCGGGCTGCAGCCGTGTCCGTCTCGGCGCAACGGGCGTGGGCAGAACGTCCCGCAACTGGCCGAGCAGCAACGGCTCCCGGTGCGGTGAATCGCATGGCAACCGCGCATGTCGCGCCCAGGCGAACTGCGGGACGAGTCGCAGGACGGGCACCAACCAGACCCACCACTGCCCGACGCGCAGCAACCGGCAGGCACGCCAAGCCGGGACCCACCCCGGGCCGAACGGCCCCCGAGCGGACGACAGCCGAACCCACCACAACGAACCGCACGCCACCTGAACGAACGGATGCTTCATGATCGACGCAATCATCGCCGGCTGCGGTCCGACCGGCGCGACGCTGGCCGCTGAGCTCCGGTTGCACGGCGTGCGGGTTCTCGTGCTGGAGAAGGAAACCGAGCCGGTTCCGCTGGCCCGGATCGTCAGCCTGCACATCCGCAGCCTCGAGCAACTCGCGATGCGCGGGCTGCTGGAGCGGCTCCTGCCGCACGGACGGCAACGTCCGGTCGGCGGCATCTTCGCTGGCATCCCCGCGCCCCCGCCCGAGGGTCTCGACACCGCGTATCTGCTGGGCATCCCCCAGCCGGTCGTCGTCCGGGAGCTGGAGGAACACGCCATCGAACTGGGCGCGGAGGTCCGGCACGGCTGCGCGATCGCCGGGTTCGAGCAGGACGAGGACGGAGTGACCGTCGAACTGACCGACGGCGAACGGCTGCGAGCGAAGTACCTCGTCGGCTGCGACGGCGCGCGCAGCACCGTGCGAAAACTGCTCGGCGTCGGCTTCCCGGGCGAACCCTCGCGGACCGAAACCCTGATGGGCGAGATGCCTGCGTCCGCGCCGCCGGAGGAGATCGCCGCCAAGGTGGCCGAGATCCGGCAGGCCAATAAGCGGTTCATGCTGGGGCCGGTCGAAGAAGGCGTCTACCGCGTCGTGGTCCCCGCCGCCGGGCTCAGCTCCGAACCGCCCGTTCTCGAAGACTTCCAAGAACAACTGCGCGCCCTCGCCGGCACCGATTTCGGCGTGCACTCCCCGCGCTGGCTGTCCCGCTTCGGTGACGCCACCCGGCTGGCCGACCGATACCGCGTCGGCCGGGTGCTGCTGGCAGGCGACGCCGCGCACATCCACCCGCCCACCGGCGGACAAGGCCTCAACCTGGGCGTGCAGGACGCGTTCAACCTCGGCTGGAAGCTCGCCGCGCAGATCCACGGCTCGGCCCCCGACTCCCTACTCGACACCTACCAGGCCGAACGCCATCCAGTCGCCGCGGACGTCCTCGACAACACCCGCGCCCAGATGGAACTGTCGTCCGCCGAAGCAGGACCACGGGCCGTGCGCCGACTGCTCACCGAACTGATGGACATCGACGAGGTCAACCGCCGCCTGATCGGGAAAATCACCGCGATCGACCTCCGCTACGACTTCGGCGAAGGCCCCGACCTGCTCGGCCGCCGTCTCCCCGACCTCGACCTGAAGCAAGGCCGCCTCTACGACCGCCTCCACGCGGGCCGCGGACTGGTGCTGGACCGCACCGAACGACTGACCGTCGACGGCTGGGCAGACCGGGTCGACCTCCTCGCCGACCCCGCCCTGGACGCCCCGGCCGTCCTGCTCCGCCCCGATGGATACGTCGCCTGGATCGGCGAGGACCAGCAGGAGCTGAACCACCAGCTCGCCCGCTGGTTCGGCCGGAGTGCTGCATAACAGCGGAGTAGCCGGAACCAGCGGGAACCGGACTCCCATCCCGCTGGTTCGGCGAGTTCGCTCCTGGGCAACCGCACTGCCGCCTAAACCGACGAGAAACAGCAAGATCCTCGACGACCCCGGCCGTTGAAGGAGGGAACGGGGCATCCCACCCCGCGCGTTCGGCGAACCCGCGCTTCCCCTTGGCAACCGCACTGCCGCGCCCCGCTCGGACCAATGAGAAGCCGCACGCCCTCAACCACCCGGCCCGCTGAACGACCAGCCCTAGACCGGTGAAGGCTAGACTCAACGACCTGGCCGCTAAAGCCGCCCGGACCAGCAAAGGCGAGTCCTTAACCGCCGCACCCGCTGAAACCAGCCCTGGCCAGGGAAGGCAAGGCTGCAGCCTCGCACGATGAAAGAGCACGCCTGAATCGGCGGAAGCAAGACCCCAGCCGCCCGCCCTCAAACGCACCCGCTGGACCAGCGATGGCACGACCTCAGCCTCACACGACGAAAGACCACGCTGGACCGGCGAAGGCAAGACCACAACCACCACACCCACAGACCCCCCGGACCAGCGAAGGCAAGACCTCATCCGCCCGCCCTCAAGCGCAGCTCCAGGCCCCAGCGAAGGCCAAACCCCGCCCGCCGGTCCCCGGACAACCCGCCCTCTGCCGCATAATCGCGACGTGCCGCTCACCCTCGATCTGAGCACCGGCGACCTCGCGGGCACCAGGCTCGCCGTCTCGCCGCTGTCCGAAACTGTCTCCGGCCTGCAGACCCTCGCCGGGTGCTGGGGCCGGGCGCGGCACGAACACTGGACCCGCTGGGCCGCGGCAGAGCTCGCCGCGCGGCCGCTGGACCTCCGGTGGACCTGGCCGTTGCTGGTCACCGGCCGGGCCAGTTGGCCGCAGTTCCTCCTGCCCGCCCCGGCGCGCGCGGCTAGCACGATCGACGAGGCGCTCGCCGCGATGTGCCGGACCACCTCGAGCGAGGTCCGGCGAAGTCTGCACGGCGTCTTCGGCGATCGCCTGCCAGGCCCGGCCCAGGCGCTCGCCGACGACCCTGCGGCCGGGTTGCGCGCCATCGCTGCCGAATTGCGTCAGGCGCACGACCGCCTGATCGCACCGCACTGGGCCCGGCTGCGCGCGGTTCTCGACGCGGACATCGCCTATCGCGCCAAACAATGGGCCGACGGCGGCGCGGGCCGTCTGTTCACCGACCTGCACGCCAGGCTGAACTGGCACGACGGCCGCCTCATTCTCGACGGCGACAACCGTCCTTCGCCCGGACGCCCCGCCGGCGGGCTGGTCCTCTCCCCTGTCGTCCTCGGGCCGCCGTGGGTGATGATCAAACTGCACACCACCACCCAGACCACGATCCGCTACCCGGCGCGAGGCAGCGGTGCACTGTGGACAGCCGACGAGCGCCGTCCCGCGGGGCACGCGGTCCGCCTTCTGGGCCGGCGTCGCGCGGAACTCCTGGAGACGCTGCGCTCCCCCGCCACGACCACCGACCTCGCCGAGGCCCTGCACGTGTCGCCGAGCGCGGTTTCGCAGCACCTCCGGGTCCTGCGCGACACCGGCCTGGTCACCGGGCAGCGGTCCGGTCGCACGGTCCGCTACCGCACCACCGAGCAAGGAATCCGCCTCCTGAGCCCCGGCTCGCCGACGCATCAGCACCCCGAGGCGCGTCCGGGCTCGGATCCCACGACCGAGGCACAAATGTGACAACTCCACTCCGGATGCCACATCTCCGGAGTACGATCTCGCCGACCGCGACCAGCCTCGCGGAGAGGGGAAGCGGCGGGGATGAGCGACTGGCGGGTGCCCGGGTTCACTGAGGTCGACGTGCTCGGCGTGGGCGGCTTCGGCCGCGTCGTGCTGGCCAAGCACCAGGAATCCGGCCGGATGGTGGCGATCAAATACCTCCTCGCGGAGTACCTCGCCGACCCGGACATCGCGGCCGGGTTCCGGCGCGAGGCGTGGCTGCTGTCCGGCGTCCGCAGCCCGCACGTCGTGCAGTTGTTCGACTTCGTCGAAACACCGCAGGGTGCCGCGCTGGTAATGGAGGCCGTGCCCGGCGTGTCCCTGCGCGCGCTTCTGGCGACGGAGAACGTCCTCGCCCCGGAATCCGCGCTGGCCATCCTCAAGGGCTCCCTGCTCGGACTCGCCGACGCGCACGCCGCCGAAGTCGTCCACCGCGACTACAAACCGGGAAACGTACTGGTGTCGCGGGAAGGCCAGTCGAAACTGGTCGACTTTGGACTGGCCACTTTGGACGGCCACAATGGACTGACTGCCGGATCGCCGTCGTACATGGCACCCGAGCAGTGGGCCGGGCAGCCGGGCCAGCCCGCCACCGACGTGTACGCCGCCACTTGCGTGTTCTACCAATGCATCACCGGACACCAGCCGTTCGAGGCGACCACCACGGACGAACTCCGCTCGCTGCACCAGATGGCGCCGGTGCCGCTGGACGCGGTACCCGAGAAACTCCGGCCGCTGATCGCGCGCGGCATGGCCAAGGACCCGGCGTGGCGACCGTCCACAGCGGACGCTTTCGTGTCCGAATTGGAAACCATCGCCCGCAAGGCCTACGGAAAGAACTGGGAGAAGCGCGGCTGGAAGCGCCTGGCCGCCGCGTCCGCCGCCCTGACCGCGCTCACCCCGCTGGCCCTCCTGGCCACCGCGGGCACCGCCGCCGCGCCGCTCGGAGCGGGCGCCGGCGCGGTCGCGGCCGGGGCCGGGGTGCCGACCGCCACGGGCACCGGAGCCGGGGCGACCGCGGTGATCGTCGGCAAGGTCGTCGCGGTGCTGGTGGTCGTCAGCGCACTGGTCACCGGCGGAATCCTGGTCTTCAACCGCCAGGACGACCCGCCCGCGCCCGCGGCGCTCACCGTCGCGATGCAGACCGATTCCGGCCGCGACCAAGCCCTCCCGATCACCTACGACCTCCAGTATCCGCAAGTGTCCGGCGGACCGGACGCCGCGGTGCGGAAACGCGTCAACGACGCTTTGCGCGCCCCGATCGACAAACGGCTGAAGGCCATCCGCGACGCACGCGCCAATCCGGACTGGCGGCAGCAGTTCACCGACACCGGGGACACGCCCGCGGCGCACACGACCGCGCATATCCTGCTGCAGACGCCGAGCCTGCTTTCCGTTCGCTACGACCACGGTCTCGATTCGAATGTCCTCTCCCACACGACGTGGCGTTTCCCGGAAACCGTGAACGTCGACCTCGCCACCGGGAACCCGCTCGGCCCCCAGGACATGTTCCGGCCCGAAGCGCTGACCGCGGCCGGGATGAAAACGCTGACCGACCGCATCGACCCGCACACCCAAGCCGGTTTTTGCCGGGAGCCGACCGTCGGCTACGACACCGGCCGGAAAACCACCGTCGACGCGGCGGACCGGGTGCCCGGCCGCGGGCACGTGCCCGCGCCGCCGATCGGATTCACCAAGACCGGGGTCCAGTTCGAAATGGTGTGGTACGAACTGGGATGCATCATGGCGGCCGGAAAAGAAACGGTCGTCCTCCCCTATTCCGAGATCAGCGACCTGCTGCAACCGAAATTCCTGGCAATGCTGGGCGTCGGAGCGACTTCCCCGGCGCCCTCGACGCCGTCTTCGTCCGCCCCGGCGGCCAGCACCACCTACACCAACCCCCGGTTCGGCTTCACCACACGCGTTCCCCAGGGATATACCGCGACGCCGTACAGCCCGGAAAACGGCGACGGAATGACGTTCGCCAACAAGCCACTCCACGCGACCATGACCGTCTGGGGCACCAACTCAGGCGGCCGCACTGTCGCCGCCGCGCTGGCCGACGCGGCCGCCGAGACGGAAGCACAGTCCGGCCGGGTGACCTACCGCAAGGACGAAGGCGACCACTACTCGATTTCCGGCTATCAAAGCGACGGAATGATCTTCTACGAGATAGGTTTCTCCGGCCCCGGGTCGACGGCGACATTGCGCTGGGTCTATCCGCGCGAGCACAAAGCCGAACTCGACGCGCCGGTGAGCACTACCGCGGAAGCCTTCCGTCCGGGAGACCTCTCCCAGCCGCACTGACCCTCGGCCGCGAAACGAATCAGCCGAGACCGAGCAGCGCGTCGGCATTTCCGTGGGCGATCTTTTCCTGATCCTCATGGGAAAGATGCGAGCCGGTCAGGAACGACACGGCACCCTCGTTGCCGAGCATCGGGAAATCGACGGAATGGAGGATCCGGTCGGCGCCGACCGTGTCCGCGCAGTACCGGAGCTGGGCCTGGCTGAACATGCCGCTCGGGGTGATGAACACGTTGTCCCGGAAGTACTCGCGGAAGGTCCGGTCGAGCTTGGTCATCCGCCGGGGCATGCTCTCGTCCAGCCGGTCGAGGTAGAACGGGATGAATTCGCCCCAGTGGCCGAGGATGAACCGCAGCCCCGGATAACGGTCGAGGACCCCGGTCAGCACCAGGTGCAGGAAGTGCGCGGCGGTTTCCTGATGCCACCCCCACGCGGGGAGCCGGAGCGCCGCCGACACCGCGGGCGAGAGCGCTCCGGCGTAGCTGGCTTCGCTGACCGCCACCGGCGGCGGGGCCGGGTGCAGGTAGATCGGCACGGACAGGTCGCCGGCGGCGCGCAGAATGGGATCGAAGCGCGGCTCGTCCAGGAATTCGTCGTCGGTGCGCCCCATGATCATCGTGCCGACGAAGCCCAGTTCACTGACGCACCGGCGCAATTCGTCCGCCGCGGCGGCGGGGACGGCCGTCGGCAGGGTGGCGAACGCGGCGAACCGGCCGGGAAACGCCGCGACCGCCTCGGCCATGGTGTCGTTGGCCGCGGCGGTCAATTCCGGTGCGACGTCCGCCGGAAGGAAAGTGTTGACCAGCGAGAGAACCTGCGTGGTGATGCCGTGCCGGTCCATGTCGGCGATCCGGGCGGCGCCCAGGTCCGCCAGAAGTTCGGGATGCCGCGGGTACGGCATCCCGGTGTCCGGGTCGAACGCCGCGGCGTAGCCGGGCACGTGGTTCAGCAGATTCGGCATGCCGGCGGCGGTCACCGCCGGGTCGGTCCAGTGTTCTTCGAGCGTGACAATCCGCATCGCTGCCCCTGTTCGTCGGTCTGTCCCTCCACGATGGCCCCGAGCGAGCGATAAGCTCAAACACTTGTTTCTGATTCACTGATCAGTCCGGCTGATAGGAGACGGGATGGAGCTGCGGCACCTGCGCTATTTCGTCGCGGTGGCCGAGGAGGGCGGGTTCAGCGCGGCCGCGCGCACGCTGCACGTCGTCCAGCCCACGCTGAGCATGCAGATCCGGGACCTGGAGCACGAACTCGGCGGGCCGTTGTTCGAGCGCACCGGACGGCGGCCCCGGCTCACCCCGGCCGGCCAGGCGTTCCTGATCGAAGCGCGGCAAGTGCTCGCCCAGGCCGGACGCGCACAGGACGCCGCGCGGTCCGCCCTGCGCGGCGAGACCGGGAGCGTCCGGATCGGCGTGGCGGGCGCCGTGGTGTTCGGCGGCCTCCTGGCCGGTCTGATCCGCGAGTTCCACGAGGCACGCCCGCTGGTCCGGATCGAGCTGCGGGAGGCGGGGCCGCAGGTTCAGCGCACCGCGATCCTCGCCGGCGAACTGGACGTCGGGTTCAGCGCGCTCCCGGCCCCGCCCGGCGAACCGCGGCTGGCCTCGGCTCCGGCCAGCTCGGTGTCGTTTCTGGTCGCGCTGCCCGCGGGGCACCGCCTCGCCCGGCACCGGACGCTGACCGTCGAGCAGCTCGCCGGGGAGGAACACATCGAGTACATCATCGGCGACGGCGACCTCGCGCCGCCGTGGCCGCGTCGGCGCGAGGCGGACCCGCCGTCCCGTTTTCGCGCCGACAGCACACTGAGCGTGCTGGCACTGATCGCCGCGAAGGTGGGCATCGCGGTGGTCCCGGCGGGCGTGGAACGGGCCGCGGTCCCGGAAGTCGTGTACCGGCCGCTGGCCGAACCCGGCCGCGCGACCGACTTCCACCTGCTGCACCGCAGCACCGAACCGGCACCGGCGGTGGCCGCTTTCGTGAACGCCTGCCGGCAGCCGTCGGCGCTCCGGCCGGGGCTTCCGGGCCGGGCAGATCCGTGAGACAGCCGGTTGCCTCGGGCGCGCGATAAGGCTCCGCGTGCACCGAGGGAAACCCTTGAGGGGCAAGCCTTTCCCGACGTCTCGGATGCGAAATCCAGTAGACGGACACCGGACGGCGTGGTCTGATCGAGGCGAACGTCCCGGGCCGCGCCGGGCGCCTGACCGAGAGACTTGCCTTTGCCCGCAACGCACTCCGCCGACGAAACCTTGGTCAAGCGCCTCCTGGCCGCGCAACTGCCCGAACTGGCCGCCCTCCCGCTGTCGCGGCTCGACCCGGCCGGTTCGGACAACGTCCTCTACCGGCTCGGGGACGAGTTGTCCGTGCGCCTGCCGCGCGGCGAGTGGGCGGCGGGACAGCCGGAGAAGGAGTCCCGGTGGCTCCCCCGGCTCGCGCCGCACCTGCCGCTGGCGATTCCCGAGCCGGTCGCGCTCGGGGCGCCGGGCGAAGGCTATCCGTGGCACTGGTCGGTGTCCCGGTGGCTGCCGGGCTCGCCCCCGGACATCGGCGGGCTCGCCTGCCCGGCCCGGATCGCGGCCGAACTGGCGCGGTTCGTCGCGGCGCTCCACCGGATCCCCGCCGATCCCTCGCTCGCCGCCGGACCGCACAACGGGTTCATCGGCGCACCGCTCGCCCGCCGGGACGCCGAAACGCGCGCCGCGATCGCCGAGACCGACGTCTTCGACAGCGCCGCGCTGACTGCGGTCTGGGACGCCGCGCTCGCCGCGCCGCCGTGGCCGCACCCGCCGGTGTGGGTGCACGGCGACCTGCATCCGGGCAACCTCCTGATCGCGGACGGACAGATCAGCGCCGTCCTCGACTTCGGCGGACTAGGCGTCGGCGATCCGGCTTGCGACGCGCTGATCGCATGGACGCTCCTCCCGCCTTCGGCTCGGGAGATCTTTCGCGCGGAGTCGGGCCTCGACGAGGACAGCTGGACGCGCGGGCGCGGATACGCGTTGAGCACCGGACTCAACGCATACACCGCTTATGCGGCAACGAATCCCCGCGTGGCCGCGAGCACGAAATACCAGATCATGGCGACGCTGGCAGACTTCCAGCGAGCCTGATTCCGCACCCCAGCTCGCCGATATCCGACAAATCCGGCGCGCACTGTTGCTCCATTCGGATGATCGACAACTTTCTCGCCCAGCATCCGCTCCCTGTCGCACCTAGCCTCGACGGACCCGGCGGCCGCAGACTGTCCCGCGTCAGCGAGGCCCGGCTCCGCGGCTGGTTCCGACATCGTTGTCGGCGGGGCGGCGCCGCGGGACGGCACGGCTGGACGAGAGGAAGATCGATCGATGGCTGATCGGATCACCGAAGAGGGCCAAGGCAGCCCGGAGAGCCCCCGCGAGGCGGCCTCGGGCGAGGCAGCGGCGGGGAATGCGGTCCCGGCGGAGGCTGCCGAGCGCACGGCGACTCCGGCCGAAGCCACCTCGCACACGACGTCCCCGGCCGGATCAGGCGCAGACGCGACCGCACACGCGGCGGCACCGGCCGAGGCAACCAACCGCACGGCGACCCCGGCCGAGTCGAGCGCAGGAGGCGCGACCGCACAGGCGCCGACGCCGGGCGAGGCAACCGACCGCACCGCGACCCCAGCCGAAGCCGCACCGGGCAAGGCGGCCGCAGGCGAGGCAATCTCAGGCGAAGCCGTCGCGCCCGCGCACACAGCCCGCGCAACCTCAGGCACAGCCGAACCGCCCGCGAACACCCCCGAAACAACCCCGCCCCACACCACCCCTGGCACAGCAGCGACCCCCGCCAGCGACCCCAAAAAGCTGCGCTCCCGGCACATCACCATGATCGCCCTCGGCGGGATCATCGGGGCCAGCCTCTTCGTCGGCTCCGGCAACGTGGTCCGCGCCGTCGGGCCCGCCGCCGTCGTCTCCTATCTCATCGGCGGGCTGCTCGTCTTCCTCGCGATGCGGATGCTCGGCGAGATGGCCGCCGCGCGGCCCGCGATCGGGTCGTTCATGGAGTACGCCCGGGTGGGGCTCGGCGAGTGGGCGGGATATCTCGTCGGGTGGCTCTACTGGTACTACTGGATCGGCGTGATCGCGTTCGAGGCGGTCGTCGGCGGGTCCGTGCTCGGCGGGTGGTTCCCGGACGTGCCGCAGTGGGTGTTCTCGGTGGTGCTGCTGCTGTTCTTCACCACCACGAACCTGGTGTCCGCGCGGTCGTTCGGCGAGGTCGAGTACTGGCTGGCGAGCATCAAGGTCGCGGCGATCATCGTGTTCCTCGCGGTCGGCGCGCTGTTCGCGTTCGGGCTCTGGCCGAAGGCGAGCTTCTCGATCCCGAACCTCTGGCAGCACGGCGGCTTCGCGCCGAACGGCTGGTGGCCGGTGCTCAGCGGCGTCGCGATCGTGATTTTCTCCTACTTCGGCACCGAGATCGCGGTGATGGCGGCGGCCGAGTCCGAGGATCCGGCCAAGGGCGTGCGGCAGGCGGTCGTCACGGTGATCTGGCGGATCCTGCTGTTCTTCGTCGGCGGCGTGCTGCTGATCGTCACCATCGTCCCGTGGAACCAGCTGCCGAATCCCAAACAGGAGGGGCCGTTCGCGCACGCCTTCACGCTGTTCGGGCTGCCCGGCGCCGGTCTGGTGATGAACGCGGTCGTGCTCACCGCCGCGTGTTCGGTGCTCAATTCCGGGCTCTATTCCGCCGGACGCATGTTCTCCGCGCTCGCCGAGAAACGGCTGGCCCCGCGCGCGGTGGCGAAGAAGAGCAAATCCGGCGTGCCGGTCGTCGCGGTGGCGGCTTGCACGATCGGCGGCTACATCGCGGTCTTCGTCAACTTCGTCGCGCCCGACTCGGGCATCTTCGACTTCATCATGAACTCCGCCGGACTGGTCGCGCTGTTCGTGTACTCGTTCATCGCGTTCACCCAGATGCGGATGCGGCACAACATGACGCCGGAGGAACGCGCCGGGCTGAAGCTCAAGATGTGGCTGCACCCGTGGCTCGGCATCCTGACCGTCGTCGGCGTCGTGGCGATCATCGTGGTCATGCTGCTGACCGACGACTCCGCCCGCACCCAGGTGTGGACCAGCATCGTGTCGCTGGCCGTGATCGCCGCGTTCTGGCCGCTGGTGCGCAGGCAACTGCGCAAGAGCGCCGCGCAGGAGAACTGAAGACTCCGGGCGGGCCGAAGACAACCCGGGAACGCGCGGCTTAGGCTGTCGCGGTGACTGCGCCGCAGGTGATCGCCGGACGCTACCGGCTCGAGGAACGCCTCGGGGCCGGCGGGATGGGTGTCGTCTGGCGGGCGAGCGACCTCGAACTGCGCCGCACGGTCGCGCTCAAGCGTTCGCTCGACGGCGACGAACCGCAGATCCGCCGCGAGGCCCGGCTCGGCGCGGCGCTGCAGCATCCGAACATCGTCGCGGTGTACGACTCCGTTTCCGACGGCACCGACCGCTGGCTCGTCATGGAGTACCTCCCGGCACGCAGCTTGGCCGAGATCGTGCACACCGACGGCGTCCTCGCTCCCGAACGGGCCGCGGCGATCGGCGTGCAGATCGCGTCCGCGCTCGCCGCGATGCACGCGCGCGGCATGGTGCATCGCGACCTCACCCCGGGCAACGTCTTGGTCGCCGACGACGGCACCGCCAAACTCGCCGACCTCGGCATCTCCCGCGGGCACGAGGTCACGCTCACCAACAGTGCCCGCGTCGGCGGCACCGCCGGGTACCTCGCGCCGGAGGTTGCGAACGGCGA
Organism: Amycolatopsis sp. La24; assembly: GCF_029087445.1. Taxonomy (NCBI): domain Bacteria; kingdom Bacillati; phylum Actinomycetota; class Actinomycetes; order Pseudonocardiales; family Pseudonocardiaceae; genus Amycolatopsis; species Amycolatopsis sp. La24. The sequence goes on along the minus strand of NZ_JARACH010000016.1, from coordinate 26,691 downwards.
AGCGGCCACCGCCGCGTCGGACGTCTTCTCGCTCGGGGCGACGCTGTTCGCAGCTGTCGAGGGCGCTTCTCCTTGGGGCAGCGGCGAAAACGGACCGTTCGCGCAACTGCGCCGGGCCGCGGAAGGAACCCCTGAGCCGCCGCGCAACGCTCGTGCGCTCGGGCCCGCGTTGCTGGCGATGCTCAGCCGTCAGCCGGAAAACCGCCCGACCGCGGTCGAGGTCGAGACCTTCCTGCGCGGTGCGCCAGTGCCGCGAGCGGCGAAGAAATCCCGGCGTCCCGTGATCATCGGCGCAGCGCTTGGCGCGGTTGTCCTTCTGGCGGCCGGGTTTCTGATCTTCACCCGCGACGACACCCCGCCCGCGAACGCGACCGCCGCGCCGCCGGCGCAAGACCTGTTAGGCGACCCGCACACCGCGGATCCGTGCTCGCTGCTGTCGGTGAATTCGCTGAGCCAGTACGGCAAAGTGTTCCTCGAACCGAACCTCGGCACGTTCGCGCGCTGCGACCTGAACACGACCCTGCCCGACCGCAGCGGCACGATCGTGACCAGCCTGGAACTGTCCGAACCGGAGCAGTACCCGCAGGTGCCGCCGGTCCGGGGAAAGCTCGGCGAGATCCGGCGGCCGAATCCCGACGCCGGGAAATGCCGGCGGTCCTTCACGCTGCCGGATCTCTCCGTCGTCACGGTGAGTTCGGTCCGCTCCGACGGCGCGGCCGCACCGCAACTGTGCGCGATGGCGGACGCCGTCGTCGGGGACGCCTACGCGCGCGTCGCCCGCGGCCCGATCGCCCGCCGGGCCCAGCCGTTCCAGCCGGGTTCGCTGGCGCGGACCGACGCCTGCACGCTGGTGGACGACGCCACGCTCCGCCGGACCGTCGGACCGGACTACCCGGTCGACCGGCATTTCGCGAACTGGGCCTGCTCGTGGGGACACGACGCGAAGTCGGTCGACCTCTACTACGACCGGCAGTGGCCGCTGGCCGAGGACCCGCCGGACGGCCAGACGCGCACGACCGTCGGCGGACACCTCGCGTACGTCGATCCGCACGAGAGCGAAGGCGACACCTGCGACGTCACCCTCGTCCACCGCACCTACTCGCCGACCCTCCCGCCGCTCGAAGGCACCCCCGAACGACGAGACGAAGTCGTACTCGTCGAGATGACCGACGAAGCCAGCAAAGGAAACCTCACCGCCATCTGCGACACAGCGAAATCCGTCGCCGCGGTCGTCGCGACCCGCCTGCCCTAGAACGGACGGCCGCTCAGCGAACGCCGCGAGATCGGGAAGTCGAAGTAGGTGTCCGGGAACGTCTCCGGCTGGAACGTGTAGTGCCACCATTCCTCGGGCAGGTTCTTGAACCCGGCCCGCTCCAGGCCGTGCAGCAGGAGCATCCGGTTCTCCCGCTGCTTACCGACGATCCGCGGGTCGAGCGTGTGCGCGAGGGTGTCGAAGCAGTCAAAACCGGTGCCCATGTCGAGCGAGTTGTCCGGGAATCGTTCGGCTTTCGGGCCGTAGCACGGGGTCAGCGGCTCGCCGGGGCGGTACGGCCGGGTCGGGAACGCGGGGAGCCGGACGAGCGTCAGGTCGACCGTGCTTCCCCGGCTGTGGCCGGATTTCGCCGCGATGTAGCCGTCCGCGAACAGCCGGTCCTTCTCCACCCGCGGGTAGAACTCGTCCTTCATCCGCAGGTCGGACAGGTCCTCGGCCCAGCGCACGAAGTTGTCGACCGCACGCTGCGGGCGGTAGCAGTCGTAGACCTTGAGCGTGTAGCCCTGGCGCAGGAACGACAGCTGCGCCTTGTGCAGGGCGACGGCGGCGTCCCGGGTCAGGATGCACATCGGCTGCCGGTAGCCGTCGACCGGCGCGCCGGTGAAGTTGTGCGGCGTGATGTACCGGATCTCCTGCACGATGGTCGGATCGACGTCGCGCAGGGCGACGAATTCGTGCGGCGCCTTGGGCTCCGGTGCGGCCGGCGCCGGCGGTACGGCGACGAGACAGGTCAACAGGCTCATCGCGGCGACTGCCAGGCCGCGCATCATCTTTCCGCGCATAGCCGGATTGCTTACCACAAGATCGCGCCGAAGTCCCCGGATGCGGAGCGAAACCGCACCCGGGGAAGACCGGCTCAGTAGTCCCACACCGCCGGCACGAAACGGAACGCGTTGCCCGCGACCGCCACGTGGCAGACGGACGGGAACGGCAGGTGCGTCGCCACCAGCTGCTCGCCGCTGGCGGCCAGCTCCGTCAAAAGCCGGATCCGGACCCGGGCCGATTCCTCGGGGTCGTGCTCGAACCCGTTGTACCAGTCCGGATTGTCGAACCCGGGCTGGAAGACCGCGTCACCGGCGAACGTCAGCCGTTCGCCGCGGGATTCCAGCCGGACGATGCTGTGGCCGGGGGTGTGCCCGCCGGTGCGGCAGATCCGCACGCCCGGCGCCACCTCGTGCTCGGTTTCGAACGGCCGCAGCTGGCCGCGGTACACGTCGAGGAACCGCGTGGCCGTCGTGCGCAGCACCTCCGGGATCGGCTCCGGCATGACCGTCCGCGAGAAATCGGGCGCCTGCCAGAATTCCGCCTCCGCCGACGCGAGGTGGACCTGCAGATCCTCGCGCAGCCGGCCGCGCAGGCCCTCGACGAGCAGCCCGCCGATGTGGTCCATGTGCAGGTGGGTGAGCACGACGTCGGTCACCGACGACGGGTCGATCCCGGCCGCGACGAGCCGCATCGCCAGCTGCCCGGCGCGCGGGAAGCCCGGGAATTCGGTGCCGAGGCCGGAATCGATCAGCACCGTCCGGCCGCCGCTGCGCACGACGGCGACGTTCAGCGGCCAGTCGATCATCTCCGGCGGCAGGAACATTTCGCGCAGCCACGCGGCCAGATCGGCCCGGTCGGCGTTGGTGGCCAGCGTTTCGGCGGTGATCGGCAGCACGCCGTCGCTGATCACCAGCACTTCGATGTCGCCGACCTTCAGCGCGTACCGCGAAGGGACCGCCTCGTCGAGACGGGCGGAAGGGGCCAAGCTCATGGGTTCTCCTCGGGAGTCGCACAGCCAGATCGTCGGCTAAGACCGGACGGCCGCCCGGTTTGTGACAACCCGCCGGAAAAAGGTGCTCTCGCCCAGGATCCGGTTCCGCGGCGATCAGGCCTGCGGAGCCTTCGACGCCTTCCGCACCACGTGCCGCTGACCGTCCGCGTGCAGCATGGGCTCGAACCGCGACCGGGCTTCCTCCGCCAGTTCGGCGCCGAGGTCCGCCTCGTACCGGCTCCCCGACGCGGCGATCCGCAACCGGTCGCCCCCCGTGCCGAGGCCGGTGATCCGGTTCCGCGCCACCGCCAGCAGCTGGACGCCGTGCGTCAGCGGCCGCCGGCCCAGCACATGGCGGACCACCACCAGCTCCTGGCGCGTCAGGACGACGAACGCCGCCGGCCGGGATTGCTGCCACAGCCAGCGTTGCGGGAGTTCCGGTTCCGCGCCGAGGTAGCGCGTATGCCGGGGATGTCCGAGTGCCACCAACGGCGACGCCGGGAGCCGCTCCCAGCCGAGGGCGGGCGGGCCCGCGTGCGCCGGTTCCGGCGCGCCGGGGCGGTGCGCGCGCGAGCGGACGTGGGTCAGGAGGTCGGCGACCGCGGGCCACGCCCACGAGCGGTAGCGGAAAACCAGTGTCGTGCGGACACCGGTTAGCACCAGGCACGCGTGCTTCCCCGCCATCGCGTGCTCGACCGCGATCAGCTCCGGGTACGGGATCGCGCCGACGATGCGCGGGTACGGCAGATCGTCGACCCACAGCGCCACCCCGCGCGCGCCCGCGCCCAGCGCCTGTTCCGGCGTCCACACCACGCCGTCGCCCGACGGCCGCGTCGCCGACGGGGCCAGGACCACCTCGCCCGGACCGACCAGGTCCGCGAGGTCCTCCGCCGCCGCGCCCGGCCGGGACCAGCGGGAAGGCGGTTTGGTGTCGAGCCGGTCGGCGAGGTCGCGGCCGACCTGGATCTCCCACGGCTCGGCCGCGGCACTGAGCGCGGCCCGCGCACCGCCGATGCCGGACATGCGAGCCTCCTGCCGCCGCGGGAGCCGGGCCAGGCGCCCGGTGCTTCCAGCGTATACACCGCCGCGGAGCCGGTTCTCATTCCGGAGTTCGCCCGGGTGGGACCCAGATCACCCGAATGCCGCAACCAGCTTCGACCATGCGCCCTGGCCCGCCGCGCCCCTAGAATCGGCGGTGCGGCACCGGGGCCACACCGTCCTTTGTGGACACGATGCCGCACGGTCAGCCGTCGACCCTGGAGGGAACCTCGTGTCCGCACCGGAATCCGTGCAGATCGTCACCGCCCGGCGCATCGTGACCATGACCGGCGCCGAACCGCCTGCCTTCGCGATGCGCGGCGAACGGATCGTCGCGCACGGTGCCGTCGCCGACCTGCGCGGCGAGTTCCCGGGCGCGCAGCTGCACGATTTCGGCGACGCCACCGTCATCCCCGGCTTCAACGACGCCCACCAGCACCCGACCGTCGTCGCCGCGCAGTCCTTGCAGGTCGACCTGTCGCCGTCCCGGATCAGCTCGACCGCCGACCTCACCGCGGCCCTGCGCGAACAAGCCGCCGCGACGCCGCCCGGCGAATGGGTCATCGGCTGCGGCTACGACTCTTTCCGCAGCAACGGCGGCCGCGAACTCACCCGCGCCGAGCTGGACGAAGCCTGCCCGGACCACCCGGTGCTGGTCGTGCACGTGACGCTGCACGCCGGCGTCGTCAACTCCCCCGGCCTCGCCCTCGCCGGCCTCACCGACTCGAGCGAACCCCCGCCCGGCGGTCACCTCGGCCGCGACGCCGCCGGCCGCCTCGACGGTGTCATCCACGACCAAGCCCTCTACGACCTGGCGTTTCCCGCTTTCACCCCGCGCCCCACGATCGTGCAGGACCCGTCCACCGAGGTCCTGGCCGCCGCCTTCACCCGGCACGCCGCCGCGCTGCACGCCGCGGGCATCACCTCGGTCGGCGACGCGCTGGTCGGCCGCACCGAATGGCAGGTCCTGCGCCACCTGGCCGACCAGGACCAGCTCACCCTGCGGGTCAACGCGCTGGCCGCCTACGACCACTTCGACTACTTCCGCGCCCTCCCCGACACCCCGCTCACCCCGGAAACCCGGCTGCGCCTCGGCGGCGTCAAGACCTTCGCCGACGGCGCCGTCAACGGCGGGACCTGCCTGGTCGAACAGCCCATCGAAGGCACCGACAGCTACGGATTGGAGCGCGTCAGCGCCGCCGAACTGGCCGACACCGTGCGCCACGTGCACGACGCCGGCTGGCGAGTCTGCGTGCACGCCAACGGCGACCGCGCGATCCGCCGGGTCCTCGACGCCGTCGATCAGGCCCAAGCCGCGAACCCGCGCGAGGATCCGCGGCACCGCATCGAACACTGTTCCATCATTGACGACGAGATCCTGAAGCGCATGCGCGACCACGGCATGGTCGCGGTGCCGTTCGCGAACTACGCCGCCGCGCACGGGGACAAGCTGACCAAGTATTACGGGGCGGAACGCGTCGAGCGCATGTTCGCCCACCGCTCGATGCTCGACGCCGGGGTCGCCGTGGCCGGTTCGTCCGACCATCCGTGCGGGCCGTTCCCGCCGCTGTACGCACTGCGCAGCTGTGTCACGCGGCTGGCCCCGAACGGCGAGGTGTTCGGGCCTTCGCAGCGGATCAGCGTCGAAGCCGCGCTCGGGATTTACACGACCGGGTCGGCTTACGCGTCCGGCGAGGAGGCGACCAAGGGACAGCTCGCGCCCGGGTTCCTGGCCGATTTCGCGGTGCTGGCCGAGGATCCGTTCGCGGCCGACCCGGAGGCCTTGGACCGGGTGCAGGTACGGGAAACGTGGGTCGGCGGGGAGCGAGTCTGGTCGGCTTGATTTATCGCCGGAAATTCGATATTTGCAAGATTAATCGAACCGGTTAGCGTTTTCTTCATGAACTCTGTCGTCGTCCGCGCCACGCCCGAATCCGTGCCGCAGCTCGTCGCCTCGGCAACCGGCCTGTTCGCCGAGGACGGCGGGCAGCGGGATCCCTACCTGGACGTCGCCTGGCCGCGCCGCGAAGGCGCCGCCTACTTCGCGGACCTAGTGCGCCGCGACGATTCCCTTTGCCTGCTGGCATTCTCCGCCGCAGGCTCCGCGATCGGCCACCTGATCGGCCGCATCCGCCGCCCCGACCCGCTCCGGCCGGACGCGGTGGTCGGCGTGCTGGAGAGCCTGCGCGTCGACCCCGCGCATCGCGAAACCGGTGTCGCGACCGCCTTGACGGAAGAATTCTTCGCGTGGGCCAGGAAATCCGGTGCGAATCAAGCCTGCGTCACCGCTTAGGCGGCCAACGAATCCGCTATCAGCTTCTACCGCGGGCGCGGGTTCGCCCCATTCGAGCTCACCTTGCACGCACCCATTTAGCCCTACAAAGTCAAATACCCTTGCGCGAACCCTGCAGCCACTGCCGCCGCACGATCATTGACGCCGAGTTTCGCGTACACGTGCAGCAGGTGCGTCTTCACCGTCGCCTGGCTGATGAACAACTGCTCGGCCGCCCGGCGGTTCGTCGCACCCTTCGCGATCAGCTGCAGGACCTCGATTTCGCGTTCCGACAACAGATCCGCCGCTGGTTGCCGCAGCTGCCCCATCAGGCGCGTCGCGACCGTCGGAGAGAGCACCGCTTGGCCTTGCGCCGCGGCTTCGACCGCGCGGAAGAGCTCCTCCCGGGGTGCTTCCTTCAGCAGATACCCGGTGGCTCCCGCTTCGATCGCCGGGAGGACGTCGCTGTCGGTGTCGTACGTCGTCAGCACCAGGATTCGTGCGGGGACACCGCGTTTCGCCAGTTCCTTGATCGCGGTAACGCCGTCGGTTCCCGGCATGCGCAGATCCATGAGGATCACGTCCGGGCGAAGCTGCTCGCCCGCCGTGATCGCGGTGGCTCCGTCCGCGGCCTCGCCGACTACCTCGAACCGCGGGTCGGCGCAGAACATGCCGCGCAGGCCGTCGCGCACCACGGGGTGATCGTCGACGATCAGCAATGAAATCACCGCGCACCTCCGGCCGGAATGGCGGGCACGGTCGCCGAGATCGCCGTGCCGCGGCCGGGTTCCGATTCGATGTCCAGGCGTCCCGCGAGGCGTTGCACCCGCTGCCGCATTCCGGACAGTCCGAAGCCGCCGTTCGTGGAACCGTTGGCGCGCTTGGCATTCGGCTCGAAGCCGACGCCGTCGTCGCGGACGTCGAGGGTTACCAGGTCCGGCATGTACGACAAGGTCAGGCCGACCCGCTTCGCTCGCGCGTGTTTCGCGACGTTCGACAGCGCTTCCTGCGCGGTCCGCAGCAAAGCCACTTCGACGTCGGTGTGCATGGGGCGAGCGTCACCGGTGGTGGTGAGCACGGCGTTGACGCTGTTGGCCGCCGACCAGTTCCTGGTCACCTCGCCGATCGCCTCCGGGAGCCGGGCTTCGGCGAGCACCGACGGTTCGACGGAGTGCACCGTCCGGCGCGCCTCGACCAGGCTTTCCCGGGCCAGGTTCGTCGCGTTCGCCACGTGGCGGCCCAGCGCTTCCGGTTCGGCCGCGGTTTGCTCGGCGGCTTGCAGCTGGGTCAGGATTCCGGCCAGGCCCTGGGCGAGGGTGTCGTGGATTTCCCGCGCCATCCGCTGCCGTTCGTCCAGGACTCCGGCCTCGCGAGCCTGGACCAGCAATCGCGCGTGCAGTCCGGCGTTCTCGGCCAAGGCGGCTTCCAGTTTCCGGTTTGCCTCGTGCAGTTCCGCGAGCGCCTGTTTCTGCAATTCGTTCCGCTGGTAGGCCATGTCCACGAAATAAAACACCGCTCCCGCCAGCGCGATCGAAAGCACGCTCACGCCGAGCCACACCCACCAGAGGTTTTCCGCGTCGATCTTGGCGATTCCGCCCAGGAAGGCCATTGCCGAGACCACCGCGGTGGCCGCAGCGCCGGCGTATCGCCAGCGTCCGGTCAGGTACTGGAATGCTTGCGGGTAGCCGACAAAGGCGAACAGGCCGTACCACGGCGCGAGAGCTGCCAAGCCCGCCGTGATCGCCAGCAGGCCCGCGTAATATCCGGCCCGCAATGCGGGTGGATGGAGAGTGTGAAACCACAGCAGCCACAGGGCGGCAGCGGCGGAAAGACCCAGTACCACCGGAAGATCCGCGGGCAGCTGTAGAAAAGTAATGCTCACGCTCACCGCGAGAAGGACGTACGGCAGCACGGTGAAGGTCGCCGTCTGTGCGCGTTCCCAGCGGTCGAACTCTTCGCGCAGCTCCCCCTCGATGCCCACCAGTCACTCCCAGCGGAAATAGCGCGCGGCCAAGCCCCCGGCCACGACAAGCCACCCTAGCATGACACCGAGGTGCAGCAGCTGCGGCAAATTCCCGGAAGCCGTGTCCTGCAACGCTTGTACGCCCGCGCCGAGCGGCGTCAGGTCGCTGATCGTCCGCAGCACGTCGTTCATGTCGGCGCGCGGCAGCCAGAGCCCGGCGAAGAACACGAGCGGGAAGAACACCAGGGAACCGACCGCGCTGGCGCTCTTCGCGGACCGGGCGAGCGCCGCGACCAGCAATCCGATCGCGAACAGCGCCAGTGCCAGCAGGGCGAAACTGAGCAGGTACCCGGGCAGCTGCCGAGGGAGGTCGATACCGAAGGCCAGCCATCCAGTTAAGAGGATGACCAGCGTGGACGCCGCCGACAGCACCACAGCCATCAGCAGTTGCGCACCGAGCAGGACAGTCGGTTTCACCGGGGTGAGCCGCATCCGCCGCAGCACGCCCTTCTCGCGGTAGGAGGCGAACAGCTGGGACAGGCCGCTGAGCGAGAACAGCGCGACCCCCATCGCGACGACGATCGGCAGGTACCGGCTGATCATCCGGACTCCGTCCGGTCCGGGGTCGCGCAAAGCCGGGATCAGGCCGAGAACGCCGAACAGGACCGGCGAGAACGCGAGCGCGAAGAACACGACGATCGGCTCGCGGAAGAACAGTTTCGTTTCGGTGGCGGCGAGCCGGGACAAGGCGGGCACCGGGGTCTCCTCAGGATTCGATGGAACGGCCGGTGAGCGCGACGAACGCGTCGTCCAGCGTGGTCTGGTCCATGCGCAGGCCGGCGATCTGGCGGCGGGCCAGCGCGGACGTCACCGCGAGCAGCAGGTTTCCCCGTCCGGTGACGACGATCTGGCTGCCGGCGCGCTCGACGGCGGTGACCTCCGGCAGCCTGGTGAGCACGGCGTCGTCGAAGGGCGCGGCAGCGCGAAACCGGAGCCGCTGCTGGTCGTCGACGCGTGCCACCAGCCCGGCTGGACTGTCGACCGCGACGACCTGACCAGCGTCGATGACCGCCAGCCGGTCGCACAGCCGCTCGGCTTCCTCCATGAAGTGCGTGACCAGCAGGATCGTCACGCCACGCGCGCGGATGCGTTCGACCAGGCCCCAGACGTCGCGGCGGGCCTGGGGATCGAGGCCGGTGGTGAGTTCGTCCAGCACCGCGACCTGGGGATTGCCGAGCAGCGCGAGCGCGATCGACAGCCGTTGTTTCTGGCCGCCGGACAAGCGGCGGAACTGAGTGCCGAGTTTGGTCTCGAGGGTGAGGATTCCGGCGAGTTCCCGCCAGTCGGCCGGGTCGCGGTAGAACGAGCTGTAGAGCTGGAGCGCCTCGCCGACCTTCAGTTTGTCCGGCAGTTCGCTTTCCTGGAGCTGCCCGCCGAGGACCTGGCGCAGTTCGGCGTCGTCGCGCTGGGGGTCGAGGCCGCAGACCCGGATCGTCCCGCCGTCCGGCCTGCGCAGCCCTTCGACGCACTCGACGGTCGTGGTCTTGCCCGCGCCGTTCGGGCCGAGAATGCCGAAGATCTCGCCCGGTTCGACGGCGAAGCTGACGCCGTCGACCACGGTCTGCCCGCCGTACCGCTTGACGAGGCTTTCCACCTCGATGATTGCCATGCGTCCACCGTGCCGGGTGGCACCGGTGCGGCGAATCGACTGCGCGGCCAGACTTTCCGGCCGGTCCCGGCGGAGCGACGGATCAGCCGATCGGTCGATGCGCGATCAACCGAGGTGCACGGACTCCGCCCCGATCGCCGGTTCGACGTGCACTGCCGCCGCGGTCAGGCGGGGAACCGCGGCGATGAGCCGGTGTTCCAGGCTGTGCGCCAGTTCGTGCGCCTGCTCGACGGTGAGGGTGTTGCCGACCTGGACGGCGAGTTCGGCGCGCAGGCTGTGGCCGATCCAGCGCATCCGGACCTCCCGCACGCCCTCCACTCCGGGCACCGCCGCGGCTGTCGCTTCGGCCAGTTCGACGGTCGCCGGGTCGACGGCGTCCATCAGCCGCCGGAAGACTTCCTTGGCCGCGTCGCGCAGGACGAACAGGATCGCGACGGTGATCAGCAACCCGATGACCGGGTCGGCCGCCGGGAAACCGAGGGCCACTCCGACTGCGCCCAGCACCACGGCCAGCGAGGTAAAGCCGTCGGTGCGGGCGTGCAGGCCGTCGGCGACCAAGGCGGCGGAGCCGATTTCGCGGCCGACGGTGATGCGGTACCGGGCGACGAGCTCGTTCCCGGCGAAGCCCACCACTCCGGCGGCGGCGAGCACCCAGAGCTGCTGCACAGGGTGCGGATGCAGGAGCCGGTCGATCGCTTCGTAGGCGGCCAGCGCGGCGGATCCAGCGATGATCAGCACCACGACGACTCCGGCGAGGTCTTCCGCGCGGCCGAGGCCGTAGGTGTAGCGGCGGGTCGCGGCGCGGCGGCCCAGTGCGAAGGCGATGCCCAGCGGCAGGGCGGTGAGGGCGTCGGCGAAGTTGTGGATGGTGTCGCCCAGGAGAGCTACCGAACCGGTGACCGCGACCAGGGCCAGCTGGATGACGGCGGTGCCGAACAGGGCGGCGAACGACCAGATCAGCGCCCGGATGCCGCGCTGGCTGGTTTCGAGGGCGGTGTCGAGGCGGTCGGCGCTGTCGTGGCTGTGCGGGGTGAGGAGGTGTTTGACGCGGTGCCGCCAGCTCGCGGGCTCGTGATGACCATGCCCGTGGCCGTGCGCAGGCGAGTGGCGGTGCGCGTGCGGGTGCGGGTGCGCGGGCTCGTGACCAGGGCCGTCGCGGTGGCCGTGGCCGTGGCCGTGCACAGGCGAGTGGCCGTGCCCGTGGCCGTGCGCGGACTCGTGACCAGGGCCGGAAACGCCATGGCCATGCGCGGGGTCGTGCCCATGCTCGTGGCCAGGGCTGTCCTGGCGGGATTCCGGCTCGTGCGCGTGGCCGCCCGCCGCAGCCTCGGAACCGTGTCCCAGCTCTGCCATCGCCCGCTCCCGGATGTTCCGCAATGTCCCACGACCGGGCGAACGCCCCGGCCCACTGTCAGCATACCTGCGCAGATGCGCAGATAATCGAAAAGGAACGGTAGCATCGGGGCATGCACTCCTCCCTGCCGGACTTCGACATGCCCTCCGACGAGCAGGTCCACCTGGCCGCGGAAAGCTTCCGCCTGCTCTCCGACCCGACGCGGATCAAGGTGCTGTGGGCGCTGCTGCAGGGGGAATCGTCGGTGGCCTGCCTCGCCGAACTGGCCGGGGCCGCGCCGACCGCGGTCAGCCAGCATCTGGCCAAGCTGCGGCTCGCGGGGCTGGTGAAGGGCCGCCGCGAGGGAACGTTCGTGTACTACTCCGCCGCGGACGAGCACGTGCGCGGGCTGCTGGCGCAGGCGCTGCACCACGCCGACCACGTGGACCGCGACATCCCCGGCGGCGACGCCCAGCCGCACCGGCCCCGGATGCGCAACGCCTGAGCCAGTCACGCGGCCTGAACGCCGACCAGGTGCCGCAATGGTTCCGGCAGCACGTCCCAGACCTCGTCCGCCACCTGCACCGTCTCGCGGCCCAGCACGTCCAGCACCACGCCGGCCCGGTGCAGGGCCTCCGGATCCGTCAGGTCCGCCCGGCGCGCGATCCGTTCGACGAAGTCCTCCAGTTCGTAGCGTTCCCCGGAGCCGCCGCCCGGGCGCAGGTCGTCGGCCAGTCCGGGCGGCAGTTGCACCGCCAGGCTGGCCGCCGCTTCCGGCGAGATCCGCTCGGACAGCGTCCGCAGCACGGCGTGCGCGACCCGTTCGGCGTCGCGGGACTCCGCGAGGCACGCCCGCCTCCGGATGAGTTCGACGATCTCGTTCATCGTTCCCGGATACCCGGGGCAGCCGCCCGCAATCGTCCGGTTAGCGGCGCGACCACCGGGTATCAGCGGTTCATGGACCATTCAGCGACGTCTCCCGCACCGGCCGAGCAGGCGCAGACCGCGCTGCGCCGGCTCCGTCGCGAAGCCGGTGCCGGCGGCTACGAATCCCCCGCGGAGCTGTACCGCACGCTCGGCCTGCTGAGCCTGCTCGCCGACGACCTCTCCGAACTCCTCCCCGACCTGGGCGGCCAGCTCGAGGAATCCTTGCTCGCCGGGCGCGTGCGGCACCATTCGGACGACGCGCAGGAAGCCTGCGACGCGGTCGCCTCGGCGGCGCACAGCATCGCGGTCGCCCGCTTCACCGCGCTCCTGGTCGGGCAGGAAATCCAGAAAGCACAGACCGCGATCCGCGATCTCGCCGCCGCCTGACGCCGTTTTGCCCCGTTCCGCGCGGGTACCCGGACGGAAAGCGCCGCAGCGAGGAGGGAGCATGATGCCCGACAGCGATCCGGCCGAGCCCGAAACGCTCGACCAGTCCGAGTCCCTCGACGAGGACGAACTGCGGGTCGACCCGCTGGAGGCCGGGGTCGAACCGCCGGAGCGCTGGAGCCCGGCGACCCGGCAGGCCACGACGCCCGCCGAGGCGCGCGAAGGCGAACCGCTCGGGAACCGGCTCGCCGAGGAACGCCCGGACGTCCAGCCGGTGCCGAACCCGCCCGACGACGAGACGCTCGCCCGTGCGGAGGCGTCCAGGGCCGCGGCCCCGGACGAGGACCTCCCGCAGCGCCGCGCGGATCCGGATCCGGCCGAACAGGCGGACGAGGCAGGCGGTTCCGTCGCGAAGTCCCTCCGCGAGGAGTGACCGGGCGCGACCGGCCGCGGAAAGGAGTCCCCATGCCGACGGTCACCACCCGTTCCCGGGCGCGGCCGGTCGTCGCCGTGCTCGGGCTGGTCTACCTGGTCCTCGGCATCGCCGGGTTCTTCGTGCCGGAAACCGCGCACGCCGGGCACGACACCACCCGCGTGGTCTGGCTGTTCAGTTCCAGCACGGTGCTGAACATCGTCCACACCGCACTCGGTTTGCTCGGGATTTTGGCCGCACGCAAGCTTTCCGGAGCCGTCGCGTACTGCTGGGTGCTGTTCGTGGCGTTCACCGGGCTCACCGCGTACGGGATACTGGCGACGGCCTTCAGCACCGCACGCGACGACCCGGTGAACCTCAACTGGGCGGACAACTGGCTGCACGGGCTGACCGCGCTCGTCGCCTTGGCCGTCGCGCTCAGCGGCAGCCGCGAACGGGCTTAGGGGCGCCGCCAGCTGTGGTCCGGGAACGCCGTTCCGGCCTGCGCGCCCATGTGCATCAGCCCGCCGTCGACCACCAATGAAGCGCCCGTGATGTATCCCGCCGCGGGGGTGGCCAGGAAAGCCACCGCCGCGGCGACTTCGCGGGCGTGCCCGGGGCGGCCCAAGGGAATTCCCGGACGCTCCTGGTCGCGCGGGTCGATGCCGGTTCGGATTCGGCCAGGCACGCGGCCCCGCCGACCTCGGCGATTTCCGGCGGCAGATCGACCTGGCGCAACACGTCCTCGAACGGGTCCCCGACCCGTCCGACACCCTCCCGCAGTTCCTCGACGGCGTCCGCGAAGCCCTGCATGTCCCGCACGTGAAACGCCAGTTCCGACGAGAACCCCTTGACCGGTTTGAGCCACATCGGGAAGTCCACCCCCGCCGGCGGCCGCGGCTCCCCGTCCAGGTCGACGATGCCGAACGGCGGCAGTTCGTCGATCACCTTCCGCTGTTCGAGCCTGCTCCAGTACTTGTGCTCGCATTTGAGCACCGCGGGGAGCGGCACGTGCGGGAGGCCGCGTTCCTCGCACAGCAGCGGCGCCATGGTGGCGGCCGGGAAGTCCCAATAGGTCACGATCGCGGCGGGGTCGCCGTCGAAATCGTCCAGCTGCTGGCGGGCCTTCTTCATCAGGTCCGGGAAGTCGATCTCGCCGTGCTGCAGCTCGTCCGGGCTGAGCAACGGGCGGAACCGCAGCCCGGCCGCGGACGGGAGTCTTTTCAGGATGCGCTCGTTCTCCTCGTCAAGACCGAGCACGAACACGTCGTCAGTCATGGTTCAGCTCTTCCGTCCCGTCAGCGCGTCGCGGATCTTGTCGACGAACGCCGCTCCCGGCGCGAGGACCAGATTCGCAGGCGGCTTGCTCGGCGCGTGCGGATGCGGCCTGGTCGGCGCGATCTTCTTCGCCGCCAGCACCCACTCGCCCAGCTGGTCCAGCTCCTCGGCCGAACACGCCTCGCGCAGCCGCGGGAGCAGGTCGTTCTCCTCGTCCTTGATGTGGTGGCGGACGTCGGCGATGAGCTTGCCGAGCAGCTCCTCGTACTCCGGTTCGCCGGGATTCTTGCGCTCGAGCTCCTTCATCACCTTCTCGGCCTCGGCGTGCTCCTCGATCTCGTGGTCGGCGATCTCGTCGCCGTTGTCGAGGTGCTTGCGCGCGGCCGGGTACATGAGCTGCTCTTCGGCGACCGAATGCCGGACCAGCTCGGCGATCACGTGGTCGACCACGTCTTTCCGGTTCCCCGCCTCGGGTTCGCTCTCGAGCTCGGCGAACACCCGCTCGACGTCGCGGTGGTCGTCGGTGATCACGGTGATCAGGTCGGTTCGGGTGGGTGCGGCCATGCTGCCTCCTCGGGTGTCGGGAACCCACCGGTTACCCGTTGCGCCGCACGGCAACCACCCGAAGCCGAACTGCCCCGCCGACCTGGCCGCTCCCCAGCGCCGCGAGACGGTGCGTGAGGGGAACCCTGAGGGAATCAGATTCCCTCAGGGTTCCCCTCACGCACCTCTGCGCCAACCCGCGCGGACTAGGCGGCAGCTGTCACCTTCCCGCTCAGCAAATGCCCCGCCCCCGGCACCTCCGGCCGCACCCCCAGTTCGCTGAGGATCCGGAACGTCGTGGCCGTGGCCGCCGACAGCACCGGGATCCCCACCGCGTCCTGGACCGGCTGGATCGACGGCAGCGAAGGCATCTGCACGCACGCCGACAGCACCAGCGCGTCCGCCCGGGACAGGTCCAGTTTCCGGTAGTGCGCCAGAAGATCCGCCGGGTCCAGCCGCGCCACCGCCAGGTTGTCGGGCACCTCCAGCGAGAGCGAGTCGACCACCTCGACGCCCGCGTCCTCCAAGTACTCGACAACAGCCTGCGTCAGCGGCTTCAGATACGGCGTCACGATCGCGACCCGCTTCGCCTCCAGAGCGGCGATCCCGGACAACAGCGCGCCCGCCGACGAGACCACCGGCGCGTCCGAACCTTCCGCGCGCAACGCCGAGGCGATCGAATCCTCCGCGGTGCAGTGATAACCCGGCCCCTGCGCCATGATCGCGACCAGGCAGGCAGTCGCGACGACGTCCGGTCGCGCGTCGGCCAGTTCAGTCGCCGCGCGCTCCGCTTGGGCGTTCATCGCACGCAACTGCTCCGGCGTCACGTGCTGCATCCGCGCGCGGGCGGAGTGGAAGACGAACCGGTCCTCCGGGTACCGCTCCTCCCGGGCGCGCAGCATCCGCGGCAGCTCGGTTTCCATGGTCAGGTTGGAACTCGGGACGATCATCCCGATGTGGTGGTCGGTCATCGCTTCGCCGCCGGGCGCATGTCCTTCACGGTCAGCTCGCCCGCGTCGACGATCAGCTCGTCGTCGAGGTACAGGCTGTTGCCGCGCATCGGGATATCGAAGTGGCAGGCCGTGTCGTTCGGTCCGCCGAGTTCGTTGTTCGGACCGATCGAGAACATCACGTTGCCGTAGAAGCTGCGCAGCTCCATGCCCATGCCGCCGGGGAACTGGGTCAGGCCGTGCCAGTGCGCCCGCTCGTCGAGGCCCCAGCCGACGTGCGACATGCCGTAGCCGCGCGGGTCGTGGAAGGACTCGATGTAGCTGCGCAGCAGGTCGGCGTCGAGGCCGGACGAACCCGCACCGCCGCGGATGTCCTGGATGAAGCCCTTTTCGATGGTCAGTTCGACCGGCGTCTGCACGTAGGTGTTGAACGGCAGCAGCACGTCGCCGGGCGCGAGCACGATTTTGCCGTCCACGCCGTCGTCGGAACCGCCGGTGAAGACGAACGCCGCGGGCCAGTGGTCCCAGCGGCCGGGCTGGTCGGTGTAGCCGTACTCGCTCATCGTCGGGTACACGCCCAGCTGGTAGGTGACGTCCGTCCCGTGCGGGCTGGTGATCCGCATGGTCTTGGCCTTGGCCAGCAGTTCCGCGCCGATCTCGACGCGCTCGCGCAATTCCTTCGTCGGCATCAGCCGGGCCAGCAGCTCCGGCGGCTCGACCGCGGTGAGGATCCGGGTCCCGGCGGCCTGGATCGCGAACTGCTCCTCGCTGAACAGCAGGAACGTGCAGTCCACGACCATGTCCGCGGCCTTGAGCGCGTCCACCGCGAGCGGCAGCTGGTCGAGACCGGACTGCCCGACCGCCCACGCGCCGGACGCGTTCGCCGGCGACGGCAGCCGCATGTGGTAGGTCGCCGCGCCGAGCTGCTGGGCGGCCCAGAGGAAGGCGTCCGCGTACTCGGCGCGCTCGGCGCCGCGGGTCAGCACGACGACCGTCTCGCCCTCGTGCACGCCGGAAAAAGTCAGCTGGCGCAAGCAGATGTCGTTGAACAGGTTCTGGTCCATGGCGACCTCCTTGATTGTCCGAATACGGATTATCCGAGTACGAAAAACACACCGGGGTCAGCGGGCGAGCAGGTCTTTCAACGCCGAACGCAGCGCCTGCAGGGCGGGCCGCGGTTCGTCCCAGAAGATCATGTGCCCGGCGTTTTCGACGCCGGCGAGCGGATGCTTCGATTTCTCCAGCACCGCGACGTCCGCTGCGGTCACCACCGGGCTTTCCGCGCCGTACAGCAGCACGGCGGGTCCCGGGAGATTTTCCCACAGCGGAAGGAATTCCTCGGATTCGAAACCCTCGTGCGTCGCCGCGATGGCCGTCCGAGAGCACGACGCGAGCCAGCGGGCGCGCAGTTCCTGTTCCCGGCGCGGCCAGCGCGGCCACGACGCGGCGACCTCGTCCGCGCTGGTCCCCCGCTGCGCTTGGTCCAATTGGGACTCGAAGACCGCCAGCGAGGTCGGGTACGGGCGGCCGGGGCCGCTCATCGGCGGGTCGGCGAGGACGGTGCCCGCGATCCCGCCGGACAGCGCGGCTTTCGCCGCGATCCGCGCGCCCATCGAGTGGCCGAACAGCAGCGGCGCGGACAGGTTCAGCTGGTCGACGACCGCTTCGACGTCGGCGGCGTACGCATCGAGGGCATAGCTCGACCCGTCGTCGGACAGGCCGCGGCCGCGGACGTCGAGCACCAGCGGACGGACGAGGTCGGTCAGCTCGCGCGCGACGAAGTCCATGGTGATCGCCGGGCTGGTGATCCCGGGCAGCACCACGAGCGGGACGCCCTCGGCGGGGCCGTAGTCGAGGACGTGCAGCCGGACGGAACCGGACCGCACCCAGACGCTGGCCGCCGGGACGTCCGCCAGGTCGGCGAGCGCGGGCTGGGTCAGCACCCGGTCGGAAACAGAAGACATTCGGGAACTCCTAGCGGGCCTTGGCGAGCAGCTCGACGCCCTCGCCCAGGCCGATCACGTCGGCGTACTTGGCTTGCAGGTCGAAGAGAGCGGCGTCGTGCGGTCCCCGCGCGCGGTCGCCGCAGGCTTCGCGGACGACGAGGGTGTTGAAGCCGGATTGGACCGCGTCGACCGCCGTGGCCCGGACGCACCCCGAGGTCGTCGCGCCGCAGACGAGCACGGTGTCCGCGCCAAGGCCGGTGAGCAGCGCGGCGAGGCTCGTTCCGTGGAAGGCGGACGCGCCCTTCTTGACGATCAGGTGATCGGTGTCGTGCCGTTCCAGCCGGGGATCGAGCGCGACCTCGGCGCTTCCGTCGCGCAGGCTCCGCATGCCGGGAGCCTTGCGCAGCCACGCGATCGCGTCGCCGTCGGCCTCCGCGGGGGTGTAGCTGATCGCGGTGTAGACGACCGGGGCTCCGCTCTCGTGGGCGGCCCGGACCAGCGCGTCAGCGGCTTCCACTTCGGCGGAAAGGTCTGCGCCGGAAGGGAATTCCGGTTCGGTGAAGCCGCGGGTCAGGTCGACCACGACCAGCACCGGCGCGGTTCCCCGCGGCACCGCGGCTCCGAACCCCGCGCGGACGTAGGTCTGGTCGGTCTCGGTGCCGTGCAGTCCGTTCTCAGGCGCGTTCACGCAGCAGCTCCTTGATCAGTTTGTGCTGCGACCGGACCCGGCCGAGCAGCCAGCCCTGGAACAGCCCGAGTGCGCCCGCCGCGACGATCGGGAGATAGCGCTTAGCGTTGGGCGGCAACAGCATCGCCAGTCCGTCGAGCGAATCCGAGGCCGGCGCGGTGGCGGCCGATGGTGCCGCCGGAGCCGGTGCGGTGCCGCCGTTCTCCAGCAGCGCACCGAGATTCTGCGCGAACTGCTGCAGGATCCGGTTCGACACCGTGCTGATCGCGCCCTTGCCGAACTGCGCGATCTTGCCCCGCACCACCAGATCCGTGTGCAGGTTCAGCGCCGAACCCTTCGGACCCGGCACCAGGGTCAGCGTGACGTCCGCTTCGGCGTCGCCGTTGCCGTGGCTGTCCGCGCCCCGGGCCGACAGCCGCAGCCGGCGCTCGCCCTCGGCGATTTCGGTGAACCGGACCTTGCCCGCGTACGCGGCGCTGACCGGGCCGACCTTGAACTTGACCTTGCCGAGATACGACTCGCCGTCCCGGCCCTCCAGCACCGCGCCGGGCAGGCAGCCCGCGACCCGCTCGACGTCGTTGAGCAGCGCGAACACCGTGTCCGGATCGCCGGGAAGGTCAAGGGTGTTCTCGAGAATCATCGGACCGCGTCCTCTTTCCTGCCGGATCCGGCGCACCGCCGCGCGGCGGTCGCCTCGATCGCGTCCACAATGGTCTGGTATCCGGTGCAGCGGCACAGATTCGACGACACCGTCTCCCGGATCTCCTCGCGCGTCGGCGACGGTTCCTGGGCGAGGAATCCCTCGGCGAGCATGAGGAAACCGGGCGTGCAGAAGCCGCACTGCAGGCCGTGGTGCTCCGAAAACGCCTGCTGCAGATCGTTCGGCTCCTCCGGGGTGCCGAGGTCCTCGACGGTCCGGATCGCGCAGCCTTCCGCCTGCACGGCGTACATCAGGCAGGCGCGCACCGGTTCGCCGTCGACCAGGATCGTGCACGCCCCGCACACGCCGTGCTCGCAGCCGACGTGCGTGCCGGTGAGGCCCACGTCGTGCCGGAGCACGTCGAGCAGCGTCCACCGCGGTTCGACGAGCAGTTCGTGCTCCTCGCCGTTGACGGTCAGGACGATCAGCTGTTTGTCGGTCATGCGCCGGTACCCGCTTTCTCCCGGTCGGCCGCGGCGAGCGCGGCGAGGACGGCCTCGGGGTGGACCGGGGTCTGCTCCAGCTGGACCCCGGTGTGCCAGAGAAGGTCGTTGACCGCGTTCAGCACGGCGGCGGGGGCGCCGATCGTGCCACCCTCCCCGGCCCCCTTCGCGCCGCTTTCGGTGAAAGCGCACGGGGTTTCGAGGTGGTCGACGGTGATGTCGGGAATCTCCGCGGCGGTCGGGACGAGGTAGTCGATGAAGCTCGCCGCCGACGGTTCGCCGTTCTCGGCGTAGGTGACCTCCTCGAACAGCGCGCCGGCGATGCCTTGCGCGATCCCGCCGCGCGCCTGGCCGTCGACCACCTTCGGGTTGATCACCACGCCGCAGTCCTCGACACAGGCGTAACGGAGGATTTTCACCTGTCCGGTGCCCGGGTCGGCCTCGACCACCACCGCGTGGGTCGCGTTCGAGAACGTGCCGTCGCCGGGGACGTCGAACGCCGCGGTGGCGGTGAGTGTCGGCTCGGCTTCCTTGGGCAGCAGGTGGCTGCGCAGGTACGCGACGTCGGCGATCTCCTCGAACGAAAGCCGCTGGCTGGGGTCGTCGAGCTGGATGACTCCCCCGTCGCCGTCGAGGCCGACGTTCTCGACGCGGGTGTCCATCAGGTGCGCCGCGATGACGCAGAGCTGCTCGCCCAGCCGGGTCGCCGCCGTCGCCACCGCCGAACCGCCGATCGTCACCGACCGGGACGCGAAAGTGCCCCAGCCGTAGGAAATCCGTTCGGTGTCGCCTTGCCGCAGCTTGACCTTGGCGAGGTCGACCCCAAGCCGTTCCGCGACGATCTGCGCGAACGTCGTTTCGTGGGACTGCCCGTGGTTGATCGTGCCGCTCGTGACGACGACCGAACCGGTGAGGTCCATCCGGATCTCGCTCACGTCGAATCCGGGTACGACGGTCATCTTCCGCTTCGCGAACGCCTCGGAGCCGTAGCCGGTGCGCTCGGAAAAGCAGCTGTAGCCGATGCCGATGTGCGGATTCTTCTCGCGCAGGTCGTACCAGCCCTCGTCGCGGAGGATCTTCTCGCCCAGCTCCAGCGATTCGAGATAGCTGCCGGGGTCGTAGGTCACCTTGTTGATGCCGGTGTACGGGAACTCGGTGATCACGTTGCGGCGGCGGATTTCCACCGGGTCAAGACCGAGCTTGCGCGCGGCCAGGTCCATGATCCGCTCCATCACCATGACGTACTGCGGACGGCTCACCCCGCGGTACGGCGCGGTCGGCGCCTTGTTGCTGGTGATCGCCCTCGCCCGCACGCGGTAGGCCGGAACCCGGTACACCGACGGCATTTCCGCCGCCGCCATCAACGGTTCGATGCCGACGGTGAACGGATAACACGAGTACGCGCCCATGTCGCACACGATGTCGGATTCCAGTGCGGTCAACTCGCCGTCCGGAGTGAACGCCGCACGCGTGCGGTATCGCTGTTCGCGGGCGAGGAACCCGGACGCGAGCGCTTCGCTGCGGTCCTCGATCCACTTGACCGGACGCCGCAAGCGCTTCGCCGCCGCCGCGACAGCGATTTCCTCGCGCCCCACAACGCATTTCTGCCCGAAGCCGCCGCCCATGTCCGGGACCACGACGCGCACCGAACGCTCCGGAATCCGCAGCGAACGCGCCAGCACGGTCCGGACCTGGTGCGGCACCTGGCTGCACGTCTGGACGAGAAGCTGCTCGTCGCGGTCGTCCCAGGACGCCACCGCGCCGCGCGTCTCCAGCGGCAGCGCGTTCTGCCGGCCGCTGCGGGTGACAAGCTCGATCACGCACCCGTCCGCGAACGCTTCGTCCACGCCCGGGGTGTCGAACGCCGTGACGTCGAGCAGCACGTTGCTCGGCGCGTCCTCGTGCACCAGCGGCGCGTCCTCGGCGAGCGCGGTCTCCTCGGAAACGACGGCGTCGAGGACCTCGTAACTCACCTGCGCGGCCTCGATGCCGTCCTCGACCGCGTACGGATCCTTCGCGATGACCAGCGCGATCGGCTCGCCGACGAATCGCACCTTGCCGCGCGCGAGGATCGGCATCGTGGTCGGGGTGAACTCCTCGGGCGGACGGTCCAGCAGCGCGACCATGTCGCCGAGCTGGAGGTCTTCCGCCGAATACGCGGCTACGACACCGGCCACCTCGCGGGTGGCGCCGAGGTCGAGTTCGGTGATCTTGCCGTGCGCGACGGTCGCGCGCACGAACCCGGCGTGCAGCATGCCGTGGAGGTGAATGTCGTCCACGAACCGCCCCCGGCCGGTGACCAGCCGCGGATCCTCGCGACGCCGCACGGACGCGCCGATCCACTTGCCGCCCCGGCCGTCGAAGCGGGGTTCTTCGGATGCCCTCACCGGTCTCCCCTCTCCCATGCCTGGCCCAAACTCCGCGCCACCAACGTCCTCGTCAGCGCCCGCCGGTAATCCGCGCTGCCTTGCGCGTCGCTGCGCGGATCGATCGCCTCCGCCGCCGCCCGGCCGCACTCAGCGAACAACTCCGGCCCCGGCTCGCCTCCCGCCAGCACCGCCTCGGCTTCCGGAACCCGCAACGGCGCTGGCGCGACGCCACCGAGCACCACCCTTCCGCCTGCCAAGGAACCGTCCTGGCGAGGTTCGAGCGTCACCGCCGCCGCGACCGTCGCGAAATCCCCGGCACGCCGGGAAAACTCGGTCAAAGCGGCCTTCGGAGCCGCCCGGGTGAACCGGACCTCGGTGACGACCTCGTCCGCCTCCACCGCGGTCGCGTAGAAGCCGTAGAACATCTCCCCGGCCGGGATCTCGCGGCGGCCGTTCGGTCCTTCGGCGACGATCACTGCGTCCAGCAGCAGCGCGAGCATGCACCACTCCGCGGTGGCGTCGCCGTGCACGAGACTCCCGCCGACCGTGCCGCGCGACCGGATCGGCAGGTGCCCGACGTACCGCATCGCCTCCGCCAGCACGGCGAACCCCGGGCTGAGCTGAGCCACCTCGACCTGACGGTGCGTCGTCATCGCGCCGATGCGGAGCGTCGAACCCGCGTGGACGATGTCGGTCATCCCCGGCAGGTCCCGCAGCCGCCCGAGGTCGACCAGGTCGCTCGGGCGGGCCAGGCGGAAGCTCATCATCGGCATCAGGCTCTGCCCGCCCGCGATCGCTTTCGGCTCCCGCCCTTGCCCGGCGAGGTCGGAAAGCAGGCCGACGGCGTCGGCGACGTCGTGCGCCCGATGGTAGGCGAACGCGGCGGGCTTCATGCGATTCCCTTTCTGCTGCGGCGGATCAGACTGCGTCCAGTTCGGACTGGTGCGGCTCCGGCGCGGTCTCGTCGTCGATCCGGTCCAGCTCCCGGCCCCGGGTTTCCGGCGCGCAGAAGACCATGAACACCACGGCTCCGACGACGAGCAGGCCGAGCAGCGTGAACGTCAGCGGAAGCCCGAGCACCGGCCACAGCACGCTCCCGAACAGCAGCGGCGCGAACCCGGTGACCGCCCGGCTGGACGACGATGCCCAGCCGAAGCCCGACGCGCGCAGCTCCGTGGGGTACAGCTCGGACACGAAGGCGTACATCACCGGGATGACGATGAGCGAGAACAGCCCGAACGCGCCGATCGCCACGACCGCGGCTCCCGCCGACCCGAGCACCAGCGAGAAAATCACCAGCGTGACCGCAGCGAGCGGCCCGGCCGCGGCGATGACCCGCTTGCGGCCGATGCGGTCCACGAGCAACACCGCCACCACGACGCCGACGATACCGAGCGCGTTCATCAAAGTGGTCGAAGCGAACGCGGCGATCTCCCCGAAGCCCTGCGCCTTGAGGATCGACGGCATCCAGCTCAGCGCGGCGTAGTACACCAGCATCACGGTGATGAACAGCGCCCACGCGACCCCGGTGACCTTCGGGTTGTACGCCCAGACCCGCCGCAGCTGGTCGACGGCCGCGAACACCCCGCCGCCGCGCTTGTCTTCCTGAACCGCCGGCGGAATCCGGTACGGCTCCTTCGGCGCGCCGGTGCGCTCGACGAGGTCGTCGATGACCAGCCGGGCTTCCGCCTCGCGCCCCTTGCGCACCAGGTACAACGGCGATTCCGGCACCCCGCGCCGCGCCCAGAACAACAGCACCGCCGGGAGAATCATCAGCACCAGCATCCACCGCCAGTTCCCGGAAACCGGGACCAGCAGCGTCGCGGACGCCCCCGCCAGCGTCGTGCCGACCGGCCACCACCCGTCCATCGCGGACAGCACGCGGCCGCGTTGCTTGCGCGGCGAAAACTCGCTGACAATGGCGTAGTCCACCGGAATGCAGCCGCCCAGCCCGACTCCGGCGAGGAACCGCAGCAGCAGGAACACCTCGATATTCGGCGACAACGCGGCGAATACCGAGAAGAACGCGAACAACAGCAAGGTAATGCTGAACGCCCGCTTCCGCCCGATCCGGTCCGCGACCGTCCCCCAGGCGACCGCCCCCACCGCCATGCCGATCAGATTGGCGGTGGCGACAAACCCCCGCTGGGTCGCCGACAGCCCGAATTCCGTGCCCACCAGCGGGGTGAGGAATCCGTTCAGCGCGACGTCCCAGGCGTCGAACATGTAGCCGAGCCCGCCGATGAGGAAGATCTTGCCCTGGACGCGCCAGCGCCACGGCAAGTCTTGGACCACCTGGTCTCCGGTACGCATAGCCTTTGCTCCTTTGCGAAGTCTGCGTGTGCCGTTTTCGTGCTATCGGGCGAACTGGTAGTGAATCGATTCGTTGTCGGGGTCGTTGAGCGGAGTTCCGTTCCACAGCCAGTCGTAGGACACATCGGACTCGCCGTCGAAACTCCGCAGTTTTTCGTCGCGCTCGCGTTGCGCCGGACCGTCCGGCAAGTGGTAAAAACTCATATTCTGCAAAGAGGCGTCCTGCACCATCCCCGCGTGCTTGGCCCGCCGGTGCACATACCGGGTCAACGCGGTGTCGATCCCGTCGCGCGTCGCCTGCCCGAGCTCCTCGGCAAGGACTGCCCCGTCCTCCATCGCCTGCGACGCCCCTTGCGCCTGGTACGGAAGCATTGCGTGGCAAGCATCTCCGAGCAACGCGACGCGCCCGTCCACCCACACCGGATCGCGACGCCGCCGGTACATCGCCCAGACGGAGACGTCGTCCTTGGCCTTCGACAGCATCATCGGCACCCGGTCGTCCCAATCGGAATACTCGGCCGCAAGCTGCTCCGCACTGGCCGGCGCACTCCAGTTCTTCTCGACTTCCTCGGTGCACGGCACGATCGCCACCACGTTCAGATACTCGCCGCCGCGGATCATGTAATGCACGAGATGCTTGTCCGGCCCATACCAAATCGTAGAATGGTAACGATCGACCAGGAACCGAGTAGCCGGATCCGCCGCGATCGAATCCCCGGGAATCAACGCCCGGTACGCCATCTCGCCGGAAAACGCGAGCGTGTCGTCAAATCCCGCGAGATCCCTTACCGCAGAACGAATCCCGTCCGCCCCGACGACGACGTCTCCTTCAAATCGCCGACCGTCCTCGGTAATGACCGCAGGCCGCTCCGGATTCCCCCGGTCAAGATCCACGACCTTCGCCGCGGTAGCCACCTTCACCACCGGCCCCGCCCCGTCCGGGTCGATGCACGCCCGCAGCAGAACGGAATGCAGATCCGCCCGATGGTAGTGCCAGTAAGGCGCCCCGTACTTGTCCACGACCCGCTGCCCGAGCGGCAACTGCGCGATAATGCTGCCGTCGGCCCACCGCCGCCGAACCTGATCCTGCGGCTCGCACCGAACCCGCTGCAGTTCGGCCCGCAACCCCAACCCGATCAGGATCCGGCTGGCATTGGGCGCAGTCTGAATCCCGGCCCCGATCTCCCCCAGCTGCGGCGCCGCTTCGACCACCGTGACCCGCAACCCGCGCTGCCGCAACGACAAGGCAGCACACAGCCCGCCCAACCCGCCGCCGGCGACCACTACCTCGAAAGACTGACTCGCCGCCACCTGCCGACCTCCTACCCGCTAGCCGCCTCCGGCTCACCTAGCCCCGGACGCGGTTAATCCGAACACGGATTATCCGAACACGCAATAGTCTGCGGGGAATTTGCTGGCAGGGAGGCGCTTTCAGCCGCGCAGGGTGGCGGCGCAGTCACCGAACGAGGCAATGCTGCGGTTCCCGGGGCGGTGCGGCGGGGCAGCGGGGCGATGCAGTGCGGCGGGGCGGGGCGGCGGTACGTGAGGGCCACCCTCACAGCCGCTGATTCCCTCAGGGGTCCCCTCACGACCCGCTGTTGCCTGCGAGGGTCCCTTCGCGGGCCCGGCTTGCCTGAAGGGACCCTTCACGACCCTCCGCCGCCACGAGGGGTCCATTCACAGCGCACCTTCCCCCAAGGTCCCCTTCGCGACCCTCCACCGCCCGCAAGAGGTCCATTTGCAGGCTCGCCCACCGGGGTCCTCCCCCGATCCGCCGCCACAATGCGCACCCAATGTGGCGTTCGGTGCGTCAGACGCACCCAATGCCACATTGGGGATTCCAGCAGCAGGCAAGGACTCTCACCCCACCGACGAAACCCGCCACGCGAGGCCGCGGTCCGTGAAGGGCTCCTTGAGGGAATCTGATTCCCTCAAGGAGCCCTTCACGGACTTCCAGAGGCGCAAAGCCCGCCTCGCCGCCAGCGCCCCACCCGCCCTGACGAGCACCGTTGCAGCACCCCGCCTGCCGCCCTACCGAGAAGACCTCATTGGGCCACAACCCACGCTGCGAGCCCAACGCGACCAACCACCCGGCCACGCGCACCTCCAGCCGCAACGCGCGCACCCACCCACCGCGCTACCGAGAAACCTCATTGGGCGAAGGCACCACCCGCGCACCCAACGCGACCAACCACCCAAGCCGCCCGCACCCCCAACCGCGACGCGCGCACCCAACCAGCCACGCACACCCCTCAAACCGCAGCCCGCGCACCCCACCAGCCACCCACCACCAAACCGCAGCCAGCGCACCCAACGATCGAGGCACCCAGCCCCTCCCCCGCACCCCGATACGAAGCTCATCTGCGGTTCGGGGGTGCTTGTCAAGGCATCTTTCCCGCCTTGACAAGCACCCCCGAACCGTCAGCACAAT
>NZ_JARACH010000153.1:0-576 GCF_029087445.1 Amycolatopsis sp. La24 | reverse complement strand
TGAGGTTCACCCCGGGTAGTGGACACCGAGTTAGCAGGATCAGTCGTCCTGCTGAAAGGATGTCCTCATGCCTCCTCGCAAGCGCCGGTCGTACACGGCTGAGTACAAGGTCGAGGCTGCTCATCGCGTGATCGATTCCGGCCGGACGATCGCTGAGGTTTCCCGTGAGCTGGGTATCGACGCGGGCATGTTGAGTGTCTGGGTCAAAGACGAACGTCGGCGGGTCACTGCGGCCGAGGTCCACGGAGACAAACCTCTGGAGGCCGCCGAGCGGGCTGAACTGTTGCGGTTGCGCGGACAGGTGGCCGAGCTGGAGAAGGACAACGCCTTCCTGGTAAAAGCCTCGGCGTACTTTGCCGCGATGCAGAAGAACCGGCCCGGTTCGCTCTGATGGCCAAGTACGCCGGCCCCGACGAGTTAGCCGGCACGACCCGCTCGCCTGAGCGCGCGCGGTTTTCGGTGCGGCGTATGGCACGGTTGCTGGGCGTGTCGACGTCGGGCTACTACGCGCATGTGAAACGTGTGGCGGTGTTGACTCCGCGGCAGCAACGCCGAGCCGATCTCGAGGTGAAGATC
>NZ_JARACH010000152.1:0-581 GCF_029087445.1 Amycolatopsis sp. La24 | reverse complement strand
CCCGGGGCGGTCAAGCCTTGCCGGACGGCGAGCGTGATCGCGTCGCAGACCAGGCCGGCGCGCATGTGCGGGGCGAGGGCGTGGCCGACGATCTCGCGGGTGTGCAGGTCGAGCACGGTCGCCAGGTAGAGCCAGCCTTCCTCGGTGGGCAGGCAGGTGATGTCCCCGACCAGCCGCATGCCGGGGGCGTCGGCGGTGAAGTCGCGGCCGATCAGGTCCGGCGCGGCCGCGGTCTTGTCCTGGCGGGTCAGCGACCGGGGCCGGCGGCGGGTGATCCCCGTGATGCCGCGCTCGCGCATGACCCGCTCGACCCGTTTGTGGTTGACCGCTTCGCCGCGGCGGCGCAGTTCCGCGGTGACCCGCGGGCTGCCGTAAGCACCTTGGTGGGCGGCGTGGATCCCGGCGATCTCCCCGGCCAGCCGGTCCTCTTCCCGCGCGCGCTGTTCGCGGGCCGGGGCGGCGGCGAGCCACTCGTAGAAGCCGGGACGGCGCACGTCCAGGACACGGCACAGCCGGGCGACGCCATAGGCGGCGCGGTGGGCGGAGATGAACCGGTAGCTGCGGGTCAACGATCCATCTCC
>NZ_JARACH010000151.1:0-737 GCF_029087445.1 Amycolatopsis sp. La24 | reverse complement strand
CTGGGATGATTGTTCTTGCGACAGAGCAATTGTCACCGAGGGAGAGGGCACCTGCTGGATGCGATCATTGCATACTGCCGGGGCGGTGTCGGCGAGGTTCGACGATCCGAACCTCGTGTCGCATGCCGGGCTGGAGCCGGTGATGCGGCTGGCCGAGGCCGCGGGGCTGGGCGGGCTGGCCGACGAGCGGCTGATGCTCGGGACCACGGCGGGAGCCCATGCCGGGGCGAAGGTGTCGACGATCGTGGCCGGGATGGCGGCCGGGGCGGACTCGATCGACGATCTGGACGTGGTCCGCCACGGCGGGTTGCCGCGGTTGTTCGCCGGGGCGCGGGCGCCCTCGACGCTGGGCACGTTCCTGCGCGATTTCACCCTCGGCCATGTCGCCCAGCTGCAGAACGTCGCCACCGCAGTGTTGCAGAACCTGATCGCGCGGGCCCCGCTGCTGGCGGGGGCCGGCCAGCTCGCGTTCCTCGACATCGACTCGAAAATCACCCGCGTGTTCGGGCCGGGCAAAGACGGCGCCAAGCCCGGCTATACCAAGGTCCGCGGGCTGAACTTCCTTGCCGGGTGCCTGTCCTCGCCGATCAGCGCGCCGGTGATCACCGGGACCCGGCTGCGCGGCGGGCAAGCTCATTCCGCTCGCAACGCGGTCTCGTTCGTGGGCGCCAATCTCGCCGCCGCCCGCGTCTGCGGCGCGACCGGGACACTGGTGGTGCGGCTGGATTCCGGCTTCT
>NZ_JARACH010000150.1:0-757 GCF_029087445.1 Amycolatopsis sp. La24 | reverse complement strand
TGAGGTTCACCCCGAATGGTGGACAGGGGCTTACGAGGGGTTCAGGCAGCCGTTCGGAGTGCCTGCTCGAAGTTGTCGGGGCTGAGCATCCCGATAGCGGAGTGCCGCCGCACACTGTTGTAGAAACGGACCCATTTGTCAATCGCGGCAACGAGTTCTGTCTTTGTGGCGTAGGTGTGCCGGTAGTAGTGCTCGTGTTTGAACGTCGACCAGAACGACTCCGCTGGGCTGTTGTCCCAGCAGATTCCGGTCGCGCCCATCGACCGGCGCAGGCCGTGCCGGAAGCACGCCTTCGCTGTCAGGTGCGCGGTGTACTCGCCGCCACGGTCGGAATGCAGGATCGTGCCACGGCATCTGCCGCCGCGGGTGCCCACGGCGGCATCGATCGCGTCGGTGACCATCTCGGCGCCGATGTGGTCGGATATGCTGTAGCCCAACACTTTCCGGGAGTGTCCGTCCCGGATCGCGCACAGGAACATGTCCCCCTGACCGCACGTCAGATAGGTGATGTCGGTCAGCCAGACCGCGTCGAGCCGGTCCCGGTCGAAGTGCCGGTCGACCAGATCCGGTGGGAACGACGCGGCCGGATCGACCACTGTCGTCTTCACCTTGAACGTGCGCGGGCTGATGCCCTCAAGCCCGATCGAGGCCATGATCTTGGCGACGGTCTTCGCTGTGATCACCTCGCCCCGCTCACGCAGCTCGGCAGTGATCCGCGGCGACCCGTAGGTCCCGCTCGAGTCCTTGTGCGCCTGGG